>NZ_CAXTOQ010000019.1:0-33389 GCF_964245895.1 uncultured Amnibacterium sp. | reverse complement strand
CTGACGATCTCGGACGGAAGCGGCTCGGCATGAGATCGGACCTCGTCGACCTGGTCGCGTCCGTCCCGGCGATGGACGCCCTCGGCGAGCGACATCGCACGGCGACGCTCGCGTGGCTGCGAGCCACGGACGACGTGCTGCGGCGCGAGCGGCCCGAGAGCGTCAGCAGGACGAACCGAGGGCGACAGCAGGACAGAACGGCTTGAGCAGGACGAACCGGGCCGTTCTCGCCTGCTGACGGCGTTCTGTCCTGCTCAAGCCCTCGCCGGAGCGCGGCCCCGGGACCCGGAGGCGGACGTGCGGGCTCAGGACTCGGAGCCGACCACCGCGTCGATCGCCTCGTCGCTGGTGCGGTGCCGGAAGACGAAGCCGTCCGCCTCCAGCTTCGCCGGCACGACGTGCTGGCTGGGTAGCAGCAGCTCGCGGCCCATCTCGCCCATGCCGACGCCGACGACCGCCTCCGGCAGTCGCAGCACGTGCGGGCGGTGCAGGTCGGCGGCCAGCCGGCGGGTGATCTCCTCGCTCGTCGCGGCCGTCGGGCCCACCAGGTTGACGGGCCCCTCGATCGCGCTCGTCAGCAGGTGCGCGATGGCGGCCGCCTCGTCGTGCAGCGAGATCCACGGCCAGTGCTGCGTGCCGTGGCCGACCGTGGAGCCGAGCCCGAAGCGGGTCGCGAGCGTCAGCGGCTGCATCGCGCCGCCGGCGGCTGCGAGCACGACCCCCGTCCGCAGCAGCACGGTGCGGGTCCGGGAGGGGGCGAGCAGCGCCGCCGCCTCCCACTCCACGCAGACGTCGGCGAGGAACCCCGTGCCGCGCGGCGACGCCTCGGTCAGCGTCTCGCCGGGCCGGTCCCCGTAGAAGCCCACCGCGGAGCCGGACAGGAACACGGGCGGCGGCGACGACGCCATCCCCATCGCCTCCACGAGCGCCTGCGTCGCCTTGATGCGCGACCGCAGGATCTGCTCCTTGTAGCGCGCCGTCCAGGGGATCCGGTTCAGGGAGGCGCCCGACAGGTTCACGACGGCGTCGACGCTCTCGAGCAGGCGGAAGTCGAGGATCTTCGCGTCGGGTGCCCAGCTGAACTCGTGCTCCGCCTTCGGGGGGCGCCGCACGAGGCGCTGCACGACGTGCCCGGCGGCGGTCAGCTGCTGCACCAGCTCCGTGCCGATGACCCCGGAGGCGCCCGCCACCAGGACCGTCAGGCGGCTGTCCTTCGCGATCGGCTTCCGCACGATCGGCTTCGGGACCGCCGCGGGCGGGGGGTGCGGCGCCCGGCGCTGGGCGGGCTTCGCCGACGGCACCGGGACCCGCTTCTGCGCCATGGTGCGAGGGTATCGGGCGGGTCAGTCGGCAGGCTGGTGGAGCGTCGCGAGCGCGCGGTGCAGCACGTCCTCGTCCGCAGCGCCCTTCACCCGGGCGAGCAGGCGCCGGTCGGGGTCGAGCACGAAGACGGTCGGGGTGCGGGTGACCGCGAAGGGTCCGGCGATGTCCCCGCGGACGGTCAGGTCCACCTCCGCGACCGCGATGCCCGGCCGATCGCCCGCGAGCGCCTGCAGCCGCTCGCGCACCGCCGCGGTCCTGCGGTCCTGCTGCGAGCCGAACAGCAGCAGCGTGCCGCTCGCCCCGAAGGCGGCGGCCGGCAGCGCGACCTGGCCCGGCTGCACGACCTCCAGCGAGCCGAGCCGCATCTGCCCGTCGCCCCGCCACCACACCCATCCGACGGCGCCAGCGGCGGCCGCCGCCACGGCGAGCACCAGGCCGATCACCCGACGAGCGTAGGTGTCCGCACCCGTCGATACGGTGGCGGCGTGACCGACGAAGAGCCGCAGTTCCGTTCCGCCATGACCGTCGAGCTGGTGCGCTCGGCCGCCCGGGACGCCGACGTCCTGTTCGCCGCCAGGGTGTCCACGATCGGCGAGCAGTCGCTGGGCGACGCGGCGACGGAGGACCTCGAGAAGCGCGACCGCGGCCTGATCAACTACCTGATGCGCGACCGGCACGGGTCGCCGTTCGAGCACAACTCCATGACCTTCTACGTCCAGGCGCCGATCTTCGTGTTCCGCGAGTTCATGCGGCACCGCATCGCCTCCTACAACGAGGAGTCGGGCCGCTACCGCGAGCTGCTGCCCGTGTTCTACGTGCCGGACGCGTCGCGGAACCTGATCCAGGTCGGCAAGCCCGGCGCGTACGAGTTCCTCCCCGGGTCGGCCGAGCAGCACGAGGCGGTCCAGCAAGCTGTCCGTGAGCAGTCGCTGTCCGCGTACGCCGCGTACCGCCGGATGCTCGGCGAGGGCGTCGCCCGCGAGGTGGCGCGGATCGTCCTGCCGCTCAACCTGTTCTCCTCGATGTACGTGACGATGAACGCCCGCAGCCTGATGAACTTCCTGTCGCTGCGCACGAAGCACCCCGAGGCCGCGGTGCCGTCCTTCCCGCAGCGCGAGATCGAGCTGGTGGCGGAGGCGATGGAGGCGCAGTGGGCCACCCTGATGCCGCACACCCACGCCGCGTTCACGAAGAACGGCCGCGTCGCCCCGTGACCATCCGCTGAGTCCGGCGGCGGGCCGCCGCCACGCGGTGCGGTGTGCCGTGCCGTCCGCAGGACGCCGTGCGGTGTGCAGGACGGGGCCGCCGGTCCCGTCCTGCACGCGGCACGCGGTCCTGCACGCGCAACGCGGCGAGCGCGCGAGCGGTGCGCGCGCGAGCCAGCGGAGCCGCAGCGCGCACGGCGGAGAGCGCCGGACGAGGCGTCCGGGTGCGCCGGGTAGGGTCGTCGTCCGTGCCCGAGAACCCCTTCGGCCAGGTGCTCGTCGCCCTGGTCACGCCGTTCACGGCGGACGGCGAGGTCGACTGGCCCGGCGTCGAGCGCCACATCGACTCGGTGATCAGCGCCGGTGCCGACGGCATCGTCGTCTCCGGGACCACCGGCGAGACGAGCACGCTGACCGACCCGGAGAAGCTGCGCCTGGTCGAGGTCGCCCGCGACGTCGCGGGCGGCCGCGCGAGGATCATCCAGGGCGGCGGCTCGAACGAGACCGCCCACGCGATCGAGCTGTACAAGAAGTCCGCGCACGCCGCGGACGGCGTGATGATCGTCACGCCCTACTACAACAAGCCGACGCAGGCCGGGCTGCTCACCCACTTCCGGATGGTCGCCGACGCGACGGACCTGCCGGTGATCCTCTACGACATCCCCGGCCGGACGGGCGTCCCGATCCGGTACGAGACGATCATCCGCGCCGCGAAGCACCCGAACATCGTCGCGGTGAAGGACGCCAAGGGCGACTTCAGCGAGGTCAGCCGGGTGCTGAACCAGACGGACCTGCTGTACTTCTCCGGCGACGACGCGAACGTGCTGCCGCACCTCGCGATCGGCGCCTCCGGCCTCATCGGGGTGACGGCGAACGTCGCCGCGGCCCCGTACCGGCGGATCGTCGACGCGGTGAACGCCGGCGATCTCGCGACCGCCACGGCGCAGCACCGGCTGCTCGAGCCGCTCGTGCGCGCCGTCATGACCCACGTGCCCGGCACCGTCGCCGCGAAGTACGTCCTGCACGGCCTCGGCCGTATCGGCAGCCCGCGCGTGCGGCTGCCGCTCGTCGGACCCGAGGAGGCCGAAGCCGCTGTGATCGAGGATGAGCTGGCACTGGTGCACGACGTGGCGGGAGCGGACTTCCGCAACTTCCGTCCCGACCGCAACGCGGCCGCCGGCGGCGCGCTGCCCAAGGTCGCCGGGACGACCCGCTGATGCGCGAGACGCTGCCCGAGCCCGGGCCGGTCGCCCGCGGCGCGCTGCGCATCCTGCCGCTCGGCGGCCTCGGGGAGGTCGGCCGCAACATGACCGTCTTCGAGATCGACGGCAAGCTGCTGATCGTCGACGTGGGCGTGCTGTTCCCGGAGACCGACCAGCCCGGCGTCGACCTGATCCTCCCCGACTTCTCGCCGATCCGGGAGCGCCTCGACGACGTCGTGGGCATCGTGCTGACGCACGGCCACGAGGACCACATCGGCGCGGTGCCCTACCTGCTGCGCCTGAAGCGGGACATCCCGATCCTCGGCTCGGCGCTGACGCTCGGGTTCATCGAGGCGAAGCTGCAGGAGCATCGCATCAAGCCCTACACCTTGACGGTGAAGGAGGGGCAGACCGAGCGGATGGGTCCGTTCGAGCTCGAGTTCGTCGCGGTGAACCACTCGATCCCGGACGCGCTCGCCGTCGCCATCCACACCTCCGCCGGCTCGGTGCTGCACACCGGCGACTTCAAGATGGACCAGCTGCCGCTCGACGACCGGCTGACCGACCTGCGCGCCTTCGCGCGCCTGGGGGAGCGGGGCATCGACCTGTTCCTCGCCGACTCGACGAACGCGGACGTGCCGGGCTTCACCCCGCTCGAGCGCTCCATCGGGCCGGTGCTCGACGACGTCATCCGGCGCGCGCCGCGTCGCGTCGTGGTCGCGAGCTTCTCCTCCCACGTCCACCGCGTGCAGCAGGTGCTGGACGCCGCGCACAAGAACGGGCGCAAGGTCGCGCTGCTCGGCCGCAGCATGGTGCGGAACATGGGCATCGCCGCGGACCTCGGCTACCTGAAGGTGCCGCAGGACGTCCTGGTCGACCTGAAGCAGGCGGCGAAGCTGCCCGACGACCGCATCGTCTACATGTCGACCGGCAGCCAGGGCGAGCCGATGGCCGTCCTGTCCCGGATGGCCAACCTGGAGCACTCGATCGAGATCGGCGAGGGCGATACCGTCATCCTCGCGTCGAGCCTCATCCCGGGCAACGAGAACTCGGTGTACCGCGTGATCAACGGCCTGACGAAGCTCGGTGCGAACGTCGTGCACAAGGGCAACGCGAAGGTCCACGTGTCCGGCCACGCGTCCGCGGGCGAGCTGATGTACGCCTACAACATCCTGAAGCCGAGGGGCGCCATGCCCGTCCACGGCGAGATCCGGCACCAGGTCGCGAACGCGCAGATCGCGAAGGACACGGGCGTGCCGGAGGACCGCGTGATCATCGCCGAGAACGGCACCGCGGTCGACCTCGTGCAGGGCGTGCCGAAGGTCGTGGGCCAGTACGACCTCGGCTTCGTCTACGTGGACGGGTCGAGCGTCGGCGAGATCACCGACGCGGACCTGAAGGACCGCAGGACGCTCGCGGAGGAGGGGTTCATCTCGATCTTCGCCGCGATCGACCCGGCGACCGGTCGCTGCGTCGTCGGCCCGGAGATCCACGCCCGCGGGTTCGCGGAGGACGACGAGGTGTTCGAGAAGGTGCGGCCGCAGATCGTCGACGCGCTGCTCGACGCCGGCCGCAACGGCACCTCCGATCTGCACGCCTACAGCCAGGTGGTGCGCCGGGTCGTCGGTCGCTGGGTGAGCACGAAGCACCGTCGGCGTCCGATGATCGTCCCGATCATCGTGGCCGCCTGAGGCTTGTGATCGGGGCGCCGCTGGAGTAATCTGCAACCAAATGGTTGTAGAGGCGGAACTTGGGCAGGCGGAGATCGACCGGATCTTCCATGCGCTCGCGGACGCCACCAGGCGGGACATCCTCGCCCGGGTGATCGACCGGGAGCAGTCCGTCTCCGCGCTGGCCCGGCCGTACGCGATGAGCCTCCCCGCCGTGCAGAAGCACGTCGCTGTGCTCGAGCAGGCCGGGCTGGTGTCGAAGCGCCGCAGCGGGAGGGAGCAGCAGGTGCGCGCCGAACCGGACCGAATCCGCGTCGCGCGGACGCTGCTCGACCGCTACGAGGCCCTCTGGCGGGCCCGCGTCGCGACCATGGACCGCCTCCTCGCGGAGGACCAGCCCAGCACGAAGGAGTGAGCGCATGCCCGTTCTCGACGTCGAGAAGGACCTCGACCAGCACACCTTGACCGTCACCGCCGAGTTCGCGGCTCCCGTCGAGCGCGTCTGGGCGCTCTACGCGGACCGCGAGCTGATCCAGCGGCACTGGGGGCCTCCGGGCTGGCCGGCGACGTTCGTCCGCCACGACTTCGTGCCGGGCGGCGGCTCGCACTACTACATGACCGGGCCGGACGGCGAGCAGCCCCACGGCGTCTGGCGCATCACGGAGGTCGACGAGCCCCGCTCGTTCGCGCTCGACGACGCGTTCGCGGACGCGGACGGCCACCCGGACGAGGAGACGGGCTGGTCGCACATGGCGGCCGCCCTCGAGCCGACGGCGGACGGCACCCGGGTCGTGTTCGTCACCACCTTCCAGTCCGGCGAGCAGCTGCAGCAGATGCTCGAGATGGGCATGGAGGAGGGGCTGAAGCAGGCGATGGGCCAGATCGACGGCATCCTCGCCGAGGACCCCGCCACCGTCTGAGGCGCTGCCGGGGGCCGCTACGCTGGCGGCCCCCGGCGGAAGGTGCACGGCATGGCGTACCGCGTGCGTCGCGCCGATGGCGCCGACGCCTCCTTCCTCGTCGAGATGGTCTGCGAGGCCGCCAACTGGCACCCGGACCGCGTGCGGCCGAAGACCGACCTGCTCGCCGACGCGGCCGTGATGCGCTACGCGAGGGGCTGGCGACGCCCGGCCGACGACGGCGTCGTCGCGGTGGAGGACAGCGGCGACCCGATCGGCGCCTGCTGGTTCCGGGTGCTGCCGCGGAACGAGCCCGGCCTCGGGTTCGTCGCGACCGGGGTGCCCGAGCTCGTGCTCGGCGTCCGCCCGATGCACCGCGCGCACGGCGTCGGCCGGGCGCTGCTCGTCGCCGCGTGCGACCTCGCGCGCGATGCCGGGCACCAGCGCATCAGCCTCAGCGTGGAGCGCGCCAACTTCGCCGGGCGCCTGTACCGGTCGGAGGGCTTCGTCGTCGCCGAGCGCGGCGCCGCCGCCGACACCATGGTCAAGGCGCTGCGCTAGACCCCCCGATCAGGGGGTGCCGTCCTGCCCGCCTCGGACGGGGGTCGCGCCTAGCCTCGACCGCATGGGTGCACCCAGGGGGAAGGACGCCGCCCGCGCGACGGTCGCACGGAGCGCGGGCACCACGACGCGCGCGCGAGCGGGCTCCGGCCGGTCGACGCCGCCCCGCGGCGGCGCGGGCAGCAGGACCAGGGCGGCCGCTCCTGCCGACCCCCAGGACACGATGGCCACCAAGGCGTACCTCGGCCTCGCGCACGTCGCCGGTAGCGCTGCGCGCACCTTCGGCCCGGAGACCCTGCAGAAGGAGCAGCGCCGCGACGGCGTGCCCTTCCTGCTCGTCCTCCTCGCCGTCATCGGCGGCGCGGTCGAGTGGTTCCTGCAGCGGAACGCCGTGGCGCACGCCGTGCACCTCTACACGTTCGGCGGGCTGTTCGGCCAGATCTCGGTCGGCCTCCCCGTGTTCATGGCCCTGCTCGCGCTCTGGCTGTTCCGGCACCCGGCGACCGTGCACGACAACGGCCGCATCGGCATCGGCTCCGCGATGCTCCTCGTCTCCTCCTCCGCACTCGCCCAGGTGATCGCCGACGGGCCCACGCCCGAGAAGGGCGTGGAGGCGCTCGCGGCCGGCGGCGGCGTGGCCGGCTGGCTGATCGTGACCCCGCTCACGGCTCTGGCGAAGGGCAGCGCTGCGCTGCCGACCGCGGTGGCCGTGCTCGTGCTCGTGCTCAGCGCCTTCGTGCTGACCAAGACGCCGCCGACCCGGCTGCCGCAGCGCCTCCGCGACCTGTACCGGTACCTGTTCGACGCCGGCCCGAAGGCGGACGCCGAGCCGGCCGGGAAGCCCGCCGAGACGCCGAGGCGCGGTCGCAAGGCCGCCGAGCCGGAGACGCCGGACGCCGTCGGCGACGACCTGCACGGCGCCGACCTGGCCGCGCTCGGCGTGGAGGAGACCGAGCTGCCCGCCCGCGGCGAGCGCAAGCGGTGGTGGCCGGGCAGCAAGGGCAAGCAGGCCGACCCGGTGCAGCCCGAGGTCGACCTCGACCGCGACCCGGCGTACGACAGCCCGCTCGTCGATCCGAGCCTCACCGGCGCAGCCACGACCGGCGGCTCCCCGGTCGGAGCCCCCGAGACGGGGTTCGTCCCAGAGCCGGAGGGCGGGGCGCCGGCGGCCGACGACCCCTCCGACGACGAGGACGACTTCGCGTTCCTGTCGCTGGAGGAGATGCTGGCGGGCAGGACGGAGGCGCCCCGCACCGCCCCGGTCCGGCACGTCCCCGTGCAGGAGGAGCCCGCCGCGTCCCCCGCGCCCGAGGCCGAGGCCGGCACGACGCAGGAGGCGGAGCCCGGCGGGTTCCGCCCGCAGGCGCCCGCGGGCGCATACCGCCTGCCTCCCGAGCACGTGCTCGCGGCCGGCTCCGTCCCGAAGGCCAAGACGGAGGCCAACGAGCGCATCAAGGCGGCGCTGCAGGGCGTGCTCGACGAGTTCAAGGTCGACGCGAGGGCGACGGACTACATGCGCGGCCCGACCGTCACGCGGTACGAGGTCGAGCTCGGTCCCGGCGTGAAGGTCGAGAAGGTGACCGCGCTCGCCAAGAACCTCTCGTACGCCGTCGCCTCGAACGAGGTGCGCATCCTGTCCCCGATCCCGGGCAAGAGCGCGATCGGCGTCGAGATCCCGAACGAGGACAAGGAGATCGTCAGCCTCGGCGACATCCTCCGCTCGCCCGCTGCGCGCAAGTCCCCGCACCCGATGACGATCGGCGTCGGCAAGGACGTCGAGGGCGGCCACGTCGTCGCGAACCTCGCGAAGATGCCCCACCTGCTCGTCGCGGGCGCGACCGGCGCGGGCAAGTCGTCGTTCGTGAACTCGATGATCACGAGCCTGCTGATGCGGGCGACGCCGTCCGAGGTGCGCATGGTGATGGTCGACCCGAAGCGGGTCGAGCTGACCGCGTACGAGGGCGTCCCGCACCTCATCACCCCCATCATCACGAACCCGAAGAAGGCGGCGGAGGCGCTGCAGTGGGTCGTGAAGGAGATGGACATGCGGTACGACGACCTCTCGTCGTTCGGCTTCCGGCACATCGACGACTTCAACCGGGCGATCGCGAACGGCGAGATCAAGCTGCCGCCGGACTCGAAGCGCAAGCTGTCGAAGTACCCCTATCTGCTCGTGGTGGTGGACGAGCTGGCGGACCTGATGATGGTCGCCCCGCGCGACGTCGAGGACTCGATCGTCCGCATCACCCAGCTGGCCCGGGCCGCCGGCATCCACCTGGTGCTCGCGACGCAGCGGCCGTCGGTCGACGTCGTCACCGGCCTGATCAAGGCCAACGTGCCGAGCCGGCTCGCCTTCGCCGTCAGCTCCGCGACGGACAGCCGCGTGATCCTCGACAAGGTGGGTGCCGACAAGCTGCTCGGGCAGGGCGACGGGCTGTTCCTGCCGATGGGCTCCGCGAACCCGATGCGCATCCAGGGCGCGTGGGTCACCGAGGCCGAGATCGCCAAGGTCGTGCAGCACGTCAAGAACCAGGCGCAGCCCGACTACCGCGAGGACGTCGCGGAGGTCGTGCCGACGAAGGAGATCGACGGGGACATCGGCGACGACCTCGAGCTGCTGCTCGCCGCGGTCGAGCAGGTCGTCACGACGCAGTTCGGCTCGACGTCCATGCTGCAGCGCAAGCTGCGCGTCGGCTTCGCCAAGGCCGGCCGGCTGATGGACCTGATGGAGTCGCGCAAGATCGTCGGTCCCTCCGAGGGGTCGAAGGCGCGCGACGTCCTGGTCCCGGGCGACCAGCTCGCCGAGACGCTCGCGTCGATCCGCGGCATGCCGGGCAACGGCGCCTCCGCGGGCGGCGGCGGCAAGGTGGCGCTCGACTACTTCGACGACGACACGCCTCCCGGCGAGGACTCCGAGGACGCCTGGAGCCTGACCGACCGCGCCTGAGGACCTTCGGGCGGGCGCCGGACCGACGTCGGTCGCTCCGGGGGCCGTCGGCGACTCGAGGGGCCGTCCGCCCGCCCCCTTCTGTCGCGCAGGGCCCCCGGAGCGGCGGATCGACGGTTCAGGAGCGGATCGAAGCCTCCGGCCCTACTGTCGAGGCATGAGCAGCACGGGGGCGATGAAGCCGCGGATGCTCCGCGCGGGCGACGGGCCGGTCAGCACGTGGAGCGTGCCGAACCTGATCTCGATCCTGCGGATCGTGCTCGTGCCCGTCTTCGTCGGGGTGCTGCTCGCCGGCGCGGACGGCGGCGCGCTGCGGTGGGCCGCGACCGCGCTGTTCGTCGTCGCCATCTCGACCGACAGCCTCGACGGCCACCTCGCCCGCAGCCGCAACCTGGTCACCGACCTCGGCAAGATCCTGGACCCGATCGCGGACAAGGCGCTGACCGGCGCTGCGCTCGTCGTGCTGTCGGTGCTCGCCGAGCTGCCGTGGTGGGTGACGATCCCGATCCTCGTCCGCGAGGTCGGCATCACGGTCTGGCGGTTCGCCGTGCTCTCGAAGCGGGTGGTGCCCGCGTCGAAGGGCGGCAAGACCAAGACCGTGCTGCAGTCGATCGCGATCACCCTCGCGCTGGCGCCGTTCCCGGCGCTGCTCGGCGGCTGGGTGGACTGGGTGAACACCCTGTTCATGGCCGCCGCCTTCGTCGTCACGATCGTGACGGGCGTCCAGTACCTGATCGACGACCGCCGGCTCAACCGGGCGTGAGCGCCGCGGCGGTGCTCGATCTGCTCCGGTCGGAGGGGCGCACGCTCGCGGTCGCGGAGTCGCTGACCGGCGGCCTGCTGGCCGACGCGTTCGTCCGGGTCCCCGGCGCCTCCGCGGTGCTGCTCGGCGCCGTGGTCGCGTACGCGACGCCCGTGAAGCACTCGCTGCTGGGCGTCGACGAGCGGCTGCTCGACCGCGAGGGGGCGGTCCACCCGGAGGTGGCGAGGCAGATGGCCGCTGGAGCGCGCCACGCCGTCGCGGTGGCGGGCCGACCCGCGGACGTCGGCGTCGCCACCACCGGCGTCGCCGGTCCGGAGGGGCAGGACGGCACGGCGCCCGGCACGGTCTGGGTGGGGGTCGCGGTGGGGGAGCGGCTCGTCGCGCGCGGCGCCACCCTGCCTGGCGACCGCGCCGAGGTGCGCGCCGGCGCCGTGCTGCTCGCGCTCGACACCCTGCTCGACGTCCTCCGGCAGCCGGAATAGGCGACGTTTCGATCCCGTTACTTCTGGCACGGCGGACGCGGCATGTCGCGGGTCGGCCGTACCGTTGGGGCAGGACCATCGGGGTACAGTGGCCGTCCGCTTCCCCGGGGGCTCCGAACCACGGGTCACGACGCATCGCGAGAAGGAGGGGACATGGTTCTCGTACGACAGGAGCTCGGGGACGTGCTGCGCGACTTCCGCCTGCAGAAGGGCCGCACCCTCCGCCAGGTCGCCAGCAAGGCGTCCGTCGCCCTCGGCTACCTCTCCGAGGTCGAGCGCGGGCAGAAGGAGGCGTCGAGCGAGATCCTCGCCTCCGTCGCCGACGCGCTCGACACACCCGTCTCGGTCATCATGCGCGAGGTCGGCGACCGGCTCGCGGTGCTGGAGGGCCTCGACGTGCCCGACGCGCTGCCCGCCGACTTCGAGCGCTACGTCCGCGGCGACGGCTCGGTCGCCGACGGCGTCCGCCGGTCCGATCTGGTGGCGCACTGACCCGCAGGCGCCGGCCGTGAAGGTCAGCGAGTTCCGCCGAGCGGTCGACGAGGAGTTCGGCGAGGTCCTCGGCCGGATGCTGGTGCAGGAGCAGGCGCTCGACGCCGTCGGAAGCAGGACCGCCGCCCAGGCGCTCGCCGCGGGCGTGCCGACCGCGGACGTCTGGCGCGCCCTCTGCGCCGCGAACCAGGTGCCGCCGGAGCGCTGGCACGGCCGGGGGAGGCCCGTCCGCGGCTGACCGCGGCGGTCAGGCGCCGACGGGCACCGTGGCGTGCGCCCGCACCGGGAAGGTCCCGAAGCCCGAGATCGCCGGCGGCGCCGCGGTGAACCGCGCTCCGCGAGCGGGCAGCCCGCCGAGCCCGGTCAGGTGCTCGACGACGTGCACGCCCGCGGCCAGCAGCACGGAGTGCGCCGGCCGGGTGTCGCCCGACTCGACGTCGTCGATGTTGACCGAGTCGATCCCGACGAGACCGGCGCCGGCCTCCACCAGGAAGCGGGCGCCCTCCTCGGTCAGGAAGGGCGCGCCGACGCCGTAGTCCGGCCGCCCGAAGCGGGTGTCCCAGCCGGTGTGCAGCAGCACCGCGACCCCGCCGAGGTCGCGGTCGGCGAGCGTGTCCGCCCGGATGCCACGACGTGCCGCGCTCCACGCGTCGGTCAGGTGGAACACCTCCGCGGGCCGGTCGACGAGGGTGGCGAGGTCGAGCCCGGCCAGGTCCGGACCGTCGGCGTAGCGGTGGAAGGGTGCGTCCAGGTAGGTGCCCGTGTTGTCGATCATCGTGACGAGGTCCATCGCGAACTCGGTGCCCGGCGCGTACCGGGCGCGGGAGTCGTCGCGCGTCAGGTACGGCGTGATCACCGGACCGGGCAGCCCCGGGTAGGTCGTCATGCCCGCCGTGATCCGGTGGCTCAGGTCGACGACCCGCCGGTCGCCGCCGGTGAGGGGTGCGACGGCCCCGCGGCTGCCGCGGTGCTGCTCCTCGACGATCCGCAGCCGCCGGATCTCGACCGACCCCACCAGTGCGAGACCGAGGTGATGCACGAGGAGGCGGCCGATCGTCGACTCGTCGGCCGCGGACGACGGCAGATCGAGCCGGAAGCCGTCGCCGCGCAGCTCGCCGCCGTCGGCGAAGGCGATCGTGAAGTCGAAGTGGGCTCGGTGGTCCGTCACCGGCCCAGCCTCACAGATCGCGTCCCGGCCGGCGAGCGTCCCGGTTCGAAGACGAATCACACGGATGTGGTTCGACCGCGGCGTGTCGCTCGAACTCCTGTTCGAGCGCCGATACGCTCCTCCCCAGGTGCTCCCGAACCGCTGACGCCGGCGTCCGGAGGCCCGCCGGCACCCGCTGTCGGAGGGCCTTCGTACAGTCGGTCCCAGACAGGCGGAGTGCCGCCAGCCCTGTCGATCCCTCATCGGGACGACAGCCGATGGGCAGCCGAGCCTCCCGGGACACCGGGGGCGGAACAACAACGGGAGACCTTCCATGCCATCCATCACCGACCGCGAGAAGGCCCTCGAGACCGCCCTCGCCCAGATCGACCGCCAGTTCGGCAAGGGCTCGGTCATGCGCCTCGGCAGCGACGAGCGCGCGCCCGTCGAGGTCATCCCGACCGGCTCGATCGCGCTCGACGTCGCGCTCGGCATCGGGGGCCTGCCCCGCGGTCGCATCGTCGAGATCTACGGCCCGGAGTCGTCGGGCAAGACGACGCTGACGCTGCACGCGATCGCGAACGCGCAGAAGGCCGGCGGCATCGCCGCGTTCATCGACGCGGAGCACGCCCTCGACCCGGAGTACGCGAGGAAGCTCGGCGTCGACATCGACGCGATGCTCGTCTCCCAGCCCGACACCGGCGAGCAGGCCCTCGAGATCGCGGACATGCTGATCCGGTCCGGCTCGATCGACCTGATCGTGATCGACTCCGTCGCGGCGCTCGTGCCGAAGGCCGAGATCGAGGGCGAGATGGGCGACAGCCACGTCGGTCTGCAGGCGCGCCTCATGTCGCAGGCCCTCCGCAAGCTGACCGGCGGCCTGAACCAGACGAAGACCACCGCGATCTTCATCAACCAGCTGCGCGAGAAGATCGGCGTGTTCTTCGGCAGCCCCGAGACGACCGCCGGCGGCAAGGCGCTGAAGTTCTACGCGTCGGTCCGGCTCGACATCCGCCGCATCGAGACGCTGAAGGACGGTACCGACGCGGTCGGCAACCGCACCCGCGTCAAGGTGGTCAAGAACAAGATGGCGCCGCCGTTCAAGCAGGCCGAGTTCGACATCCTCTACGGCGTCGGCATCTCCCGGGAGGGCAGCCTCATCGACTTCGGCGTCGAGCACGCCATCGTGAAGAAGTCGGGAGCCTGGTACACGTACGAGGGCGACCAGCTCGGCCAGGGCAAGGAGAAGGCCCGCGACTTCCTGCTGAAGAACACGGAGATCGCGAACGAGATCGAGCAGAAGATCCTGAAGAAGCTCGGGGTCGGCGCCTACAAGCAGCAGAACGCCGACGAGGCGGCCGCAGCGGCGGTCGCGAACCCGGCGGGTGCCCCGGTCGAGTCGATCCAGGGCCGCGTCCCGGTCGCCCGCAAGGTGGGTGCCTGACCCGATGGGCGAGCTGCTGAGGTTCCCGGACCGAAGCGCGGCAACGGAGGGGGTCGAGCAGCGCTCGGCCCCCTCCCGCCGCGCGGCCGCCGCGCGTCATCCCGCCGCGCAGCAGACGCTCGACGACATCGAGCGCGTCGCCGGGCCGGACGCCCGCCGGCGCGCCGAGCAGGCGCTGCCGCCCGCTGCCGCAGACGAGCCCGCCTGGGCGGTGCCCGGCGTCGACGACGTCGCGCCCGCGCCGATCGCGGCCGAGCCGACCGGGGCGTCGAAGCGGGCGGCGAACGTGGCCCTCGCCGCGCTCACCCGGCACGACGCCTCCGAAGGCGAGATCCGCGCGAAGCTCGTCGCGAAGGGGCTCGAGGAGCCCGACGTCGAAGCGGAGCTCGACCGCCTCCGCGGTGTCGGCCTGATCGACGACGCCGCGTTCGCGATCCGGCTCGTCGAGCGGCTCCGCGAGCGGAAGGGCCTGGGCGACCAGGCGATCCGGTCGACGCTCCGCGGCCGGCTCGTGCCGCAGGGTGTCATCGACGCGGTGCTCGTGGACCAGGCCGAGGACGAGGAGGCCGCGGAGGCGCGCCTCCAGGAGGTCGCCGACGACCGAGCCCGCAGGCTCGGCTCGCTGCCCTACGCCGTCGCCGAGCGCCGCCTGACGGCCTACCTGATGCGCAAGGGCTACTCCGGCTCCTCGGTCCGCGCCGCGACGCGCGCGGCGCTCGACGGCGCAGGCATCCGCTAGGCCCGAGCGGCGGGTGCGGAGGAGCGGCCCGCCGGTTCCTACACTGCTCAGGTGACCGCGACCGACCTCCTCGAGCAGCCGGTGCGCACCTACGAGGTGCGGACCTACGGCTGCCAGATGAACGTCCACGACTCGGAGCGCCTGGCCGGGTCGCTCGAGGCCGCCGGCTACATCGCGGCGACCAGCGGCGAGCAGGCCGACGTGGTCGTCCTCAACACCTGCGCGGTGCGCGAGAACGCCGACAACCGCCTCTACGGCAACCTCGGGCACCTCGCCAAGGTGAAGCGCGAGCACGACGGCTTCCAGATCGCGGTCGGCGGCTGCCTGGCGCAGAAGGACCGCGCGGCGATCATCGAGAAGGCGCCCTGGGTCGACGTCGTCTTCGGCACCCACAACGTCGGTGCGCTGCCGCGCCTCCTCGAGCGCGCACGGCACAACCACGAGGCGCAGGTCGAGATCCTCGAGTCCCTCGAGGTCTTCCCGTCGACGCTGCCGACGAAGCGCGAGTCCACCTACAGCGGCTGGGTCTCGATCGCGGTCGGCTGCAACAACACCTGCACGTTCTGCATCGTGCCGTCGCTGCGCGGCAGGGAGCAGGACCGCAGGCCGGGCGACGTGCTGGGCGAGATCCGCGCCCTCGTCGACGACGGCGCCATCGAGGTCACCCTGCTCGGCCAGAACGTCAACACCTACGGCGTGCAGTTCGGCGACCGGCGGGCGTTCGGCAAGCTGCTGCGGGCGACCGGGGACATCGACGGCCTGCGGCGCGTGCGCTTCACCAGCCCGCACCCCGCGGCGTTCACCGACGACGTGATCGACGCGATGGCGGACACCGCCGTCGTGATGCCGCAGCTGCACATGCCGCTGCAGTCGGGCAGCGACCGGATTCTGAAGGCGATGCGCCGCTCCTACCGGTCGGACCGGTACCTGCGGATCCTCGACACGGTGCGGGAGCGCATCCCGCACGCGGCGATCACGACCGACATCATCGTGGGCTTCCCCGGCGAGACGGACGAGGACTTCGAGGACACGATGCGCGTCGTCGAGCGGTCGCGGTTCGCCTCCGCCTTCACGTTCCAGTACTCGATCCGTCCGGGCACCCCCGCGGCGACGATGCCCGACCAGGTGCCGAAGCGCGTCGTGCAGGAGCGCTACGAGCGGCTGATCGCGCTGCAGGAGCAGCTGTCCTGGGCGGGGAACCGCGACCTGGTCGGCGCGGAGGTGGAGGTGCTCGTCGGCACCGGCGAGGGGCGGAAGGACGGCGCGACGCACCGGCTCTCCGGCCGGGCCGCGGACAACCGGCTCGTGCACGTGGGCCTGCCCGACGGCGTCGCGCGGCCCCGGCCCGGCGACCTGGTGACCGTGCGGGTGACCGGTGCCGCACCCGCCTACCTCGTCGCCGACGTGGCGCCCGGCTCCGTGCCCCTCGTGGAGCGCACCCGGGCCGGCGACGCCTGGGACGTCGTGGAGGCTGCGTCCTGCGCCGTGCCCGCGCCCGCCGGCGGACCGCGCGCGATCCCGCTCGGGCTGCCAGGACTGCGCCCGGTCGCCGGCTGAGCGCCGTGCTCGTCGTCCTGTCCGGCGCGACCGGCACGGGGAAGACCGGCCTGTCGCTCGACCTCGCGGAGGCCCTGGCCGCCGCGGGCGGCCGAGCCGAGATCGTGAACGCCGACTCGATGCAGCTGTACCGCGGCATGGACGTCGGCACGGCCAAGCTGCCGCCGGCCGAGCGACGCGGGATCCCGCACCACGCCTTCGACCTGTGGGCGGTGACGGAGGCGGCGAGCGTCGCCGCCTACCGGGACGCGGCGCGCGCGGCGATCGCCGACATCGAGTCGCGGGGCGTGACGCCGATCCTCGTCGGCGGGTCCGGCCTGTACGTCGAGTCGGTGCTGCGGGAGCTCGAGTTCCCGGCCACCGACGCCGACCTGCGAGCCGACCTCGAGCGGCAGGGGGAGTCGATGGGCTCCGACGCGCTGTGGCGCCGCCTCGCGGAGGAGGACCCGGTCGCCGCGAGCCGGATCCACTCCGCGAACCTGCGGAAGGTCGTCCGCGCGCTCGAGGTCGTGACGCTGACCGGCAAGCCGTTCGCCGCCTCCCTGCCGGACACCGCGCCCCTCTGGCGGCCCGCGCTGCGCTTCACCGTCGACGTGCCGAACGAGCCGCTCGCCGAGCGGCTCGCCGACCGCGCCCGGCGGATGTGGTGGGAGCAGGGGCTGCTCGAGGAGGTGCGGCAGCTGCTGCCGCTCGGCCTCGCGGACGGGCCGACCGCCTCCCGCGCGATCGGCTACGCCCAGGCGATGGCCGTGCTGAGCGGCACGATGACCGAGGAGGAGGGGCTCGCGGAGACGATCCGCCTCACGTGGCGGGTCGTCCGGCGCCAGCGCGCCTGGTTCGGCCGGGACGAGGAGGCGACCGTGCTGGACGGACTCGCCGACGACGGTCCCGCCCGCGTCCTCGCCGCGCTGGCGTAGTCTTGGAGCAGGTCGCCGAGCGGCCTCCTGAGGAAGCAGTCTCTTCCGGGTGGGCGGGTCTCTCGAAGGACCTCCCGCATGCGCTCGTACGGCCGTCTCCTCCGCCGGCGCTCCACGTCGGTCTCGCTGATCGCCTCCCTGCTGAGCGCGATCCCCGTCGGCATGTGGCCGCTCGCGATCGTGCTCGGCGCGCTCGCGCACGGCGGCGGCGCCGCAGCGGCCGGGGTGCTGGCCGCCGTGTTCGGCGCCGGGAACGCGCTCGGGATCCTCACGCAGGGCGCCCTGCTGCTGCGCCTCCGACCGACGCCGCTGCTGCTCGTCTCGGCGCTGCTCGCCCTGCCCGCCGCGCTGCTGCTGCAGGCGGGCACCGGACCGCTGGCCGTCGGCGGCGCGCTGCTCGCGGGCGCGAGCATCCCGGCGATCACCCCCGCGGTCCGCGGCTGGTTCGCCGGGTCGCTCGGGCAGGACGAGCGGCCGGGGGCCTACGCGCTCGTGAACGTGCTGTTCCAGGCGGGCGTCGCGCTCGGTCCGATCGCTGCGGCGGCCCTCGCCGCCGCGGGCGCCATCGCGGCCGCACCGCCGCTCGCCGCCGGCTGCGGGCTCGCCGCGGTCGCGCTGCTCGCGTCGGCCCGGGTCGGCCGTCCGGCGCGGACCGCGCGGTCGGCAGCGGCCGGACGCCGCGCCGGGTCGGCGCGCGGCGTCGCGGCGCTGCTGGGCGTCGCCGCCGCGGGCGGGATCGGCATCGGCACGCTGCAGGTGCTGGTCCCCGTCCGCTCGGGCGCGGGCGTGTCCGGCGCCGCCTTCGCCGCGCTCGCCCTCGCGGAGGTGGCGGCCGCCGTCGTCCTCGGCGGGCGCGTCCGCGCGCGGCACGCCTCCCTCCTGCTCGGCCTGGGCGCCGCGGGCATGGCGGCGGTCTACCTGGTCCTCGGTGCCGGGCTCGCGGCGGTGCCGGCGGCGATCGGCATCGGCCTGGCCACCGCGGCGCAGTCGCTCGGGTCCGCGCTGACGCTCGACCGGTTCATCGCGCCCGCCCGCGTGCCGGCGGTCTTCGGCGTGCAGATCGCGGTGCTGCTCGTCGGCACCTCGGCGGGAGCGCTGCTCGCCGGCGCCCTGCCGGGCGCCGCCTTCGCGATCGTCGCGGGACTGCTCGCGATCAGCTCGGCGCTGGCCCTCCTGCTCCTCCGGGACGGCACGGCACGGCTGTCGCGGCCGGGCGGGCTGCCGAGCGCCGCTCGGTAGGCTCGGATCATGCCCGAGCTGCGCTTCACGAAGGGGCACGGCACCGGCAACGACTTCGTGCTGGTGGCCGATCCGGACGGCGACCTCGCGCTGCGCCCCAGCGATGTCGCCCGGCTCTGCGACCGGCACACCGGGATCGGGGCGGACGGGCTGCTGCGGGCGGTGCGGAACGGCGTCGACGCCGCGGCGACCTCCCCGGAGGCGGACGTCGACTGGTTCATGGACTACCGCAACGCGGACGGCTCGGTCGCGGAGATGTGCGGCAACGGGATCCGGGTGTTCACCGCGTTCCTGCTCGCCGAGGGGCTGGTCGAGCTGCCGGCGGGCGGCTCGATCGCGATCGGCACCCGCGGCGGCGTGATGACCGTGCAGCGCACGGCGACGGGCTTCGCGGTCGACCTCGGGCGCTGGACGCTCGGCGGCGACGACGTGTCGGTGAGGATCGCGGGCGTCGACGTGGTGCGGCCCGGGCTGTCGATCGACGTGCCGAACCCGCACGTCGTGGTCGCGCTCGCCGACGACGCCGAGCTCGCCAGCGCGGACCTGTCGTCGCCTCCCGTGCTGGATCCGCCGCCGCTCGCCGGCGCGAACGTGGAGCTCGTGCGGCCGGAGGACCCGCTGGTCGACGACGGCATCGCTCGCATCCGGATGCGGGTGCACGAGCGGGGCAGCGGCGAGACGCTGTCCTGCGGCACCGGTGCCGTCGCGGCCGCCCTGGCGACCCGGTACTGGGCGGGCAGCGGCGCGCCGGACGACTGGCGCGTGACCGTGCCGGGCGGCGTGCTCGGCGTGCGGATGTTCGCGGCGGAGGACGGCGAGCACGTCGCCCTCTCCGGCCCAGCCGAGCTCGTCTACTCGGGCGTCACCGAGATCTGACGCCGTTCGCGGATCCGGGTCCCTTGCGCGGGTCCGGATGCACGGGGCGACACGCCGTCCCGGAGAACCTGTGCACCGGCGTGTCGACGGATCGATCCGGATCCGCGATCAGGGGCGCGCGATCCGCAGGACGCGGAAGCCCTTGTCGGTCGAGTGCCGCGACACGGCGAGGTCCGGGAAGCGCTCGGCGAGCCACCGCTGCAGCGAGTCGGCGCCGAGGTGCTTCGCCACCACCAGCCACGCGGTGCCGCCCGCGGCGAGGCGCGGCAGCCACGTCGCGAGCAGGTCGTGCAGCGCCTCCTTGCCGATCCGGATCGGCGGATTCGACCAGATCGTCGCGAAACGGAGGTCGGCAGGAATATCCTCGGGGAATGCGGCTTTGACTCCTACGTCGGCGATTCGGGCATTCGCGGCGGCGAGCGTGAGGGCGCGCTCGTTCACATCCACCGCCCACACCGAAGCATCGGGAGATCGTCTGGCCATCGCGATCGCGATCGGACCCCAGCCACAGCCGAGGTCCAGCAGGTCCCCCTCCGTCGCAGGAGGGGGTACCGCGGCGAGCAGCACGGCGGTCCCGGTGTCGAGATGCTCCGCGCTGAAGACCCCCTCGGCGGTCGACAGCGCGAAGGTCTCACCCTGGAGCACGACGCGGATCGTGCGCTTGCGAGCCTCGCTCGCGGGCTGCGCGCTGAAGTAGTGCTCCCCATCCACGACGAAGCATCGAACCACAGCGGACGCCATCCGGTCCGCAGCAAGGGGGCGTCTTGAGCGACACCATCCACACCGACGACCTCGACCGCGCGATCGACGCGACGGACGACGACTTCGACGGCGAGCAGCTCGACCTCGAGGAGCGCCAGTCGCTGCGGCGCGTCCAGGGGCTGTCGACGGAGCTCGAGGACGTCACCGAGGTCGAGTACCGGCAGCTGCGCCTCGAGCGCGTCGTGCTGATCGGCGTCTACTCGCGCAGCCAGGCGGAGGCCGAGACGAGCCTCCGCGAGCTGTCGGCGCTCGCCGAGACCGCCGGCGCCCAGGTGCTCGACGGGCTGCTGCAGCGCCGCCCGCACCCGGACCCCTCCACGTTCCTCGGGTCCGGCAAGGCGGAGGAGCTGCGGCTCGTCGTCCAGTCGGTCGGCGCCGACACGGTCATCGCCGACACCGAGCTGGCCCCGAGCCAGCGGCGCGCGCTCGAGGACGTCGTGAAGGTCAAGGTGATCGACCGCACCGCGGTGATCCTCGACATCTTCAGCCAGCACGCGAAGAGCCGCGAGGGCAAGGCGCAGGTCGAGCTGGCGCAGCTGCAGTACCTGCTGCCGCGCCTGCGCGGCTGGGGCGACTCGATGTCCCGCCAGGCCGGTGGCCAGGTGGGCGGCGCGGGTGCCGGCATGGGCTCCCGCGGTCCCGGTGAGACGAAGATCGAGCTCGATCGCCGCCGCATCCACTCGCGAATGGCCCGGCTGCGCAAGGAGATCCTGGAGATGGCGCCGGCCCGCGAGCTCAAGCGGCAGAACCGGGTGCGGAACGCGGTGCCATCGGTCGCGATCGCCGGCTACACCAACGCCGGCAAGTCCAGCCTGCTGAACCGCGTCACGCGAGCCGGCGCGCTGGTCGAGAACGCGCTGTTCGCGACGCTCGACACCACGGTGCGCCGCACGGAGACCCCCGACGGCCGGCCCTACACGCTGGTCGACACGGTCGGCTTCGTCCGGAACCTGCCGCACCAGCTGGTGGAGGCGTTCCGCTCGACGCTGGAGGAGGTGGAGCACGCCGACCTCGTCCTGCACGTGGTGGACGCCTCGCATCCCGACCCGGCGGCGCAGCTCGCGACCGTGCGTCAGGTGATCGCAGAGGTCGGAGCACGCGACGTGCCCGAGCAGATCGTGTTCAACAAGGCGGATCTGGCCGACGAGGCCACGCGGCTGGTGCTGCGCGGCATGGAGCCGACGGCGCTGTTCGTGTCCGCCCGGACCGGGGAGGGCGTCGACCGCCTGCTGCAGACGATCGGCGCGATCCTCCCGCTGCCGCGGCACGAGGTGACCGTGCTGATCCCGTTCGACGAGGGCGCGATCGTCTCCATGCTCCACGAGAAGGGCCGCGTGCTCGCGACCGTCTACGAGGAGCACGGCGCGCGCATCCAGGCGCTGGTCGGCGACGAGGAGCGGGCCGTGCTCGAGCGCTACCTGGTCTGAGTCACAGCAGGCGGCGCGGGTCCGCGTCCCGATCGAGTCGATCGGGACGCGGGCCGTAGCCGTCCGACCGGACGACGCCGAACGTGCCGAGGATCCCGCCAGCTGCGAGGACGCCGAGCACGATGAGGACGATGGTGATGGTCATGGCAGGAACGCTACGATCGTGCCGATCCCGCCACGAGTGGCAGGACTGACAGTGTTCGTCGTTTCTCTGCCATACTGCGGCGATGCTGTCGAAGATCGCGGTCCTGGCCCTGCCGGGCATGGAGGTCTTCGAGTTCGGCGTGCTGTGCGAGGTGTTCGGCGTCGACCGCACGGACGACGGCCTGCCGCCGTTCGACCTGCGGGTCGTCACCGCGACGCCCGGTCAGGTCGCGCTGCCGCACGGCATGAGCCTCTCGGTCGCTCGGGGGCTCGAGGAGGCGGCCGACGCGGACCTCGTCGCCGTGCCAGCCGCCCCGATCGGCGTCGACGTGGATCCGCGGGTGCTCGACGCCCTCCGGTCGGCGCACGAGCGCGGCGCGTGGGTGCTGAGCGCCTGCTCCGGGGCCTTCGTGCTCGGGGCCGCCGGCCTGCTGGACGGCCGGCCGAGCACGACGCACTGGCGGCACGCCGCGCGGCTCGCGGCGACGTACCCGGGGACCGACGTGGACCCGGGCGTGCTGTTCGTCGAGCGGGACCGCATCGTCACCGGCGCGGGGACCGCGGCGGGCATCGACGCCGCGCTGCACGTGGTGCGCACGGAGCTGGGCGCCCGGGCGGCGAGCATCATCGCGCGCCGGATGGTGGTGCCGCCGCAGCGGGACGGGGGGCAGGCGCAGTACATCGCGACGCCGGTGCCCGAGTGCTCGGACGACGGCTACGCCGCGGTCGTCGAGTGGATCGAGCAGCACCTCGCCGACGACCTGTCGGTGGAGGTGCTCGCCGCGCACGCGCTCCAGTCGACCCGGACGTTCGCCCGGCGGTTCCGCGAGGCCACGGGGACGACCCCCGCCGCGTGGGTCGCGCGGCAGCGGCTCGCGCGGGCGCAGCACCTGCTCGAGTCGACCGATCTCGGAGTGGACGAGATCGCCAGGACGGTCGGGTTCGGCCAGGCGGCGGTGCTGCGGCACCACTTCGCCACCGTGCTCGGCACCTCGCCGCAGGCGTACCGGCGGCGGTTCTCGGTCGTCCCGGCGTGATCCGGGTCGACCTCCCGTTCGCCCCGCCGCTCGATCCGTCGAACCTCTTCGGGCATCTCGTCGCGACCGGTGTGCCCGGGGTCGAGGAGTGGCGGGACGGCCGCTACCGCGCGGTCGCACGACTCGCCTCCGGCCCCGTCATCATCGAGGTCGGCCTGCCCGTCGGATCCGCGGTGCAAGCCCGGCTGCACCTCGCGGACGCCGCCGACGAGCCGGAGGCGGTCGCGCTCGTGCGGCGGGCGCTCGACCTCGACCTCGACGCTCCGGCGATGGTCGCGACGCTGTCCGAAGATCCCGTGCTCGCACCGCTCGTGGCTGCTGCGCCCGGGCGACGTCGGCCCGGCACCCTCGACCCCGAGTCGATGGTGCTGCGGGCGGTGCTCGGCCAGCAGGTCTCGACCGCGGCGGCGCGCACCCACGCGGCACGGCTCGTCGCCGCGTTCGGCACCCCGATCGAGGATCCCGCGGGGGACCTGACACGGGCGTTCCCCTCCGCCGGGGTCCTCGCCGCGGACCCGCAGGCCGTGGCGGCGACCCTCCGGCTGCCCGAGTCGCGCAAGCGGACGTTCGCGGCGGTCGTGGCCGCGCTCGCGACCGGGGCGGTCGACCTCGGGGCGCCGGCGGAGGAGGTGCGCGCCGCCCTGCTCGCGCTGCCGGGCGTCGGCCCGTGGACCGCGGACACGGTGCTGATGCGGGCGCTCGGCGCCGCCGACGTCCTCCTGCCGACCGATCTCGGGGTGGTGCGGGCCGCGCGCCGCCTCGGGCTGCCGGACCGCCCGCGCGGGCTCGAGGAGCACGCCCGCCGCTGGTCGCCGTACCGCACGCACGCCGTCCAGTACCTCTGGGCGACCGGCGTGCACCCCGTGAACACCCTGCCGCCGGGCTGACGGCTGCACGCCGAGCCCCTCCGGCGGATCCGCGGGCCCGTCCGGCCGCGGGGTCAGACGTCGCGGACCGCTGTCAGCACGAGTGCGGGGATCCAGACGACGAGGACCCAGCCCACGAGCGCGAGCGCGGCGGCCCAGAGGTCGAGGCCCGCGGCACCCGGGGCCGCCGACAGGTCCCCGCCGGCGGTCGCCAGCAGGAGCTCGGTCACGGTCGTGATCCACTCCGCTCGCAGCAGGGCGCCCAGCAGGCCCAGGATGACCGGCGCGACGAAGAGCAGCGCGGTCAGGATCGAGATGCCCGCCGCGGAGCTGCGCACGAGCGCGCCGAGCCCGACCGCGAAGACGGCGACGACCGCGAGGTGGAGCGCGCCGCCGACCAGGCCGCCGAGGACTCCGCCGCCGAGGGAGACGGCCGCGCCGTCCCCGCCGAAGAAGAGCGCGATGATCCCGAAGCCGCCGAAGGTGAGCACGAGGCCGAGCACGAAGGACCACGCGCCGACGACGATCGCCTTCGCGAGCAGCGCGGGCAGCCGCCGCGGCACCGCGGTGTAGGACGAGCGGATCTGCAGCGTCGCGTACTCGCCGCCGATCGACAGCACGCCGAGCACCCCGACGATCAGGGCGACGAAGGCGAGGCTCGGCGTCGTCGCGGTCAGCAGCAGCGCGGGGTCCGCGGTGGAGCCGGGCTGCGGATGCACGTTCGCGCCGACCAGGACGACGACCAGCGCCGCCAGGGCCACCGAGATCGCCGTCGTCCAGTAGGTGCTGCGGACGGTGACGAGCTTCAGCCACTCGGCGTGAAGGACCCGGCCGAAGGAGACGCCGGAGGTGCTGGCCGACGACGGCCGGTCGATGGTCGTGGTCATCGGAGGCTCCCCTCGGTCCGCGGTGCGGTCGGTTCGCTGCGGTACTCGACGTCGTCGGCCGTCATGGCCAGGTAGACCTCCTCGAGCGACGACCCCACGGTCGTGAGCTCGTGCAAGGCGATGCCGGCGTGCGCGGCCGTCTCGCCGATCGCGGCGGCGTCGAGCCCTCCGACGTCGAACCGCTCGCTCGACTCGGGGGTCGTGGTGGCGCCGCGGGCCCGCAGCAGCGCGGCGAGCTCGGGTCCGCGGGGCGAGCCGACGGTCACCTTCGACCCGCCGCCCGCGATCAGCTGCGCGATCGGCATGTCCGCCAGGACCTTGCCGCGGCCGAGCACGATCACGTGATCGGCGGTCTGCGCCATCTCGCTCATCAGGTGGGACGAGAGCAGCACCGTGCGCCCCTCGGCCGCGAGCTGCCGCACGAAGGTGCGCACCCAGCGCACCCCGTCGGGGTCGAGCCCGTTCACGGGCTCGTCGAGGATCAGGGTCGCGGGATCGCCGAGCAGCGCGGCGGCGATGCCGAGCCGCTGGCCCATGCCGAGCGAGAAGCCGCCGACGCGCTTGTCGGCGACCTCGCCGAGGCCGGACAGGTCGACGACCTCCTGCACCCGGCGCGCGGGGATCCCGTGCGTCGCGGCGAGGACCCGGAGGTGGTTGCGCGCGGTCCTGCCGCGGTGCGCCGCCTTCGCCTCCAGCAGCACCCCGACCTCGTGCAGCGGCGCCGCGTGGTCGCGGTACGGCCGGCCGTTCACGGTGACCGACCCGGCGGTCGGGGCGTCGAGGCCGACGATCATCCGCATGGTCGTCGACTTCCCGGCGCCGTTCGGCCCGAGGAACCCGGTGACGGACCCCGGCTCGACGCGGAAGTCGATGCCGGCCACGGCGGTCTTCGCGCCGTAGCGCTTCACCAGTCCTGTCGCCTCGATCACGGCGCCTCCATCCGGCGCTGGACGGTTCCGCGCCGGATCCACCGTAGAGACGCCGCCCGACGACCTCGCTGGATCCCGCCCGCGCGCCGCGGACGGGATCGTCGGATCGAGCAGGTCAGATCGAGCGCGTCAGATCGAGCGCAGGATGGCGACGATCTTGCCGAGCACGACGGCCTCGTCGCCCAGGATCGGCTCGAACGCGCTGTTGCGCGGCAGCAGCCACGTGTGCCCGTCCCGCTGCCGGAAGACCTTGACCGTCGCCTCGCCGTCGAGCATCGCGGCCACGATGTCGCCGTTGTCCGCGTTCTGCTGCGACCGCACGACGACCCAGTCGCCGTCGCAGATCGCGGCGTCGATCATCGACTCGCCGACCACCTTCAGCATGAACAGGTCGCCCTTGCCGACCAGCTGCCGCGGGAGGGGGAAGACCTCGTCGATCTGCTGGTCCGCCGTGATCGGGACACCGGCGGCGATCCGGCCGACGAGCGGCACCATCGCGGCGTCGCCCACCGGCACCGAGGGCACGTCGGTCTCCGCGGGAGCGACGTCGGGAACCCGGATGACGACCTCGAGCGCGCGGGGGCGCTTCGGGTCGCGGCGCAGGTAGCCGGAGAGCTCGAGCTGCTTCAGCTGGTGCGTGACGCTGGAGAGCGACGCGAGACCGACGGCGTCACCGATCTCCCGCATGCTCGGCGGGTAGCCGCGGGACGCCACCGACTGCTGGATCACCTCGAGGATCGCGTGCTGCTTGGGGGACAGCGACGTCCGCCGCCTGGTCCGGCGCTTCGCGTCGGTGTGCTCGTCGGTCATCGGTCCTCCGTACGTCCCCGCGCCCCCGCGCGATGCCCTGCTGAATGACAGCCATGGTATTCGACCGCTGCCCTCAGCGCAAACATGCGTTCGAATGATTGGCCCCGTTGTCAGACCCTCCGTCGAAGATGTGCTTGCGCCTCTGACGACTCGAAGATATGTTCGAACGCAGGACGACGCGGAGGGGACACGCGAATGCTCACGGTGCAGAACGACTGGATCGAGTACGAGGCGGAGCCGGTGCAGGCTCGCCGCGTCGCCGTGCGGGGTGGGGCGGCGTGCGCCACGCGAGTGCCCGTGGGGACGCAGCGCGTCCGCACGCCGGCCGTGCCGGCGCCCGTCGCCCGTCCGCGGACCGCGGGCGCCTCCCGCCTCCGGCTGACCCGCCGAGGGCGGATCGTGCTCGTCGTGCTGCCGTCGCTGCTGCTCCTCAGCGGCGTGCTGCTCGCCGCCGCACCCGGCGTCGCCGAGGCCGCGCAGCCGGCGGTGCCCGCGGCATCGCCGACCACCGTCGCGACGGTGGTCGTCCGCCCGGGGGACTCGCTGTGGGCCATCGCCCGGCGGTCGGCGCCGCACACCGATCCACGCACGACCGTCGCGGCGATTCAGCGCGCCAACCACCTGTCCGGCTCGCTGGTGCAGGCGGGCGACCGGCTGCAGGTGCCCGCGCAGGGCTGACGCCGGGGCCCCTTCCGCCGGTTCTGCGAGAATCGCCGTGTGACCTCGCTCGCCGACCTTCCGCTGCGCGCCGACCTCGTCGGCCGATCGGCCTACGGCGCCCCGCAGCTGCACGTCTCCGTCACGCTGAACGTGAACGAGAACACGCATCCCGTCCCGGAGGTCGTGCGCGCGGCGGTGCTCGACCGGATCGCCGCCGCGCTCGACGACGTGAACCGGTACCCGGACCGCGAGTTCACCGCGCTGCGCGAGGCGCTGGCCGGCTACCTCGGCCACGACCTGACGCCGGCGCAGCTGTGGGCCGCGAACGGGTCGAACGAGGTGCTCCAGCACGTGTTCCAGGCCTTCGGGGGCCCGGGTCGCACGCTGCTCACCTTCCCGCCCACGTACTCGATGTACCCGAACTACGCCGTGACGAGCGGCACCGCGGTCGTCGAGGGCCGGCGCGACGACGACTACCGGCTGTCGCCGGAGACGGTCGTCGCGGAGATCCTGCGCACGACCCCCGACATCGTGATCCTGTGCGCGCCGAACAACCCGACCGGCACCCCGGTCGGCCTCGACACGGTCCGCGCGGCCTACGACGCGACCGACGGGGTGCTCCTGGTCGACGAGGCGTACGGCGAGTTCATGCCCGCGGACGCGCCGAGCGCGCTGACCCTGCTGCCCGGCCGGCCGCGGCTCGCGGTCTCGCGCACGATGAGCAAGGCGTTCGCCTTCGCCGGCGCGCGGCTCGGCTACCTCGCCGCCGACCCGGCGTTCACCGACGCGCTCCGGCTCGTGCGGCTGCCGTACCACCTGTCCGCGATCACGCAGGCCGCCGCGCTCGGCGCGCTCGCCCACGCGCCGCTCATGCTGCGGATGGTCGACGAGATCCGGGACCAGCGCGAACGGACGGCCGCCGGGCTGGAGGCGCTCGGCTACCGCGTGTGGCCCAGCTGGACGAACTTCGTCCTGTTCGGCGGCGTCGACGATCCGCACGCGCTGTGGCAGGGCCTGCTCGACCGGGGGGTCCTGATCCGGGACCTGGGCATCGACGGCACGCTGCGCGTCAGCGCGGGCACGGCCGCGGAGACCGACCTGTTCCTCGACGCGATGGCCGCGCTCACGCCGGTGGTCGCGCGATGAGCCGCGTCGCCTCGCGGTCGCGGTCGACCAGCGAGTCCTCCGTCGAGCTGCGGCTCGACCTCGACGGCACCGGCGCCTCGACGATCGACACCTCCGTGCCGTTCCTCGACCACCTCCTCACGGCGTTCGCGAAGCACTCGCTGACCGATCTCACGATCACCGCGTCCGGCGACACCGACATCGACGTCCACCACACCGCGGAGGACGTCGGCATCGTGCTCGGCGACGCGATCCGGGAGGCGCTCGGCGACAAGGCGGGCGTGACCCGGTTCGGCGACGCGACCGTGCCGCTCGACGAGGCGCTCACCCGGGCCGTGGTCGACCTGTCCGGCCGGCCGTACCTCGTGCACGGCGGCGAGCCGGCCGGATTCGAGCTGCACCTGATCGGC
This sequence comes from uncultured Amnibacterium sp., assembly GCF_964245895.1. GTDB lineage: Bacteria > Actinomycetota > Actinomycetes > Actinomycetales > Microbacteriaceae > Amnibacterium. The sequence continues at coordinate 4,869 of NZ_CAXTOQ010000019.1, read as the reverse complement.
GGCCACTTCACCGGCGCGATGGTCCGGCACGTGTTCGAGGCGATCGTCTACAACGCGCGGATGACCGCGCACATCGACGTGCTCGCCGGTCGCGACCCGCACCACATCGCGGAGAGCGAGTTCAAGGCGTTCGCGCGCGCGTTCCGCGCCGCGAAGGCGCTCGACCCGCTGGTCGCCGGGGTGCCGTCGACCAAGGGGGCGCTGTGACGGCGCAGCCGCGCGTCACGGTCTTCGACTACGGCAGCGGGAACGTCCACTCCGCGGTCAAGGCGCTGGAGGCGGCCGGTGCGCACGTGCGCCTCACCGCGGACCGGGCGGCCGTGATGAGCGCCGACGGGCTGTACGTGCCCGGCGTCGGTGCCTTCGCCTCCGTGATGTCCGGTCTCGATGCCGCGCGCGGGCCCGAGCTGATCGAGCGCCGCCTGGCCGGCGGACGGCCGGTGCTCGGCGTCTGCGTCGGCCTCCAGGTGCTGTTCGAGCGCGGGGAGGAGGGCGGCGACGTCGTGCAGGGCCTCGGCGAGTGGCCGGGTGTGGTCGAGCGGCTCGACGCGCCCGTGCTGCCGCACATGGGCTGGGACACCGTGCGCGCTCCCGGCGGCTCACGGCTGTTCGCCGGGATCGGCGAGCAGCGGTTCTACTTCGTGCACTCCTACGGCGTGCGCGACTGGACCTTCGAGCCGTCCGCGAGCCTGCGGCCGCCGGTCGTCACCTGGGGCGACCACGGCGGCCCGTTCGTCGCGGCGGTCGAGAACGGCCCGCTCGCCGCCACGCAGTTCCACCCCGAGAAATCCGGCGCAGCGGGCCTGCGCCTGCTCGCCAACTGGCTGGAGACCCTGTGAGCCTTCCCGACCCCTCCGTCCTGGAGCGTCCGCTGATCCTGCTGCCCGCCGTCGACGTCGCAGGCGGCCAGGCCGTCCGGCTCGTGCAGGGCGAAGCGGGCAGCGAGACCGGCTACGGCGACCCGATCGCCGCAGCACGGGACTGGGCCGATCAGGGCGCCTCCTGGATCCACCTGGTCGACCTCGACGCGGCGTTCGGGCGCGGCAGCAACCTGGCCGTCATCCGAGCGGTCATCGATCGCGTCCCCGACGTGCGGGTCGAGCTGTCCGGCGGTATCCGCGACGACGCGAGCCTCGAGGCCGCGCTCGCCACGGGAGCCCAGCGCGTGAACATCGGCACGGCGGCGCTCGAGGACCCGGAGTGGACCGAACGCGTGATCGCGCTGTACGGCGACCGCATCGCCGTCGGCCTCGACGTCCGGGGGACCACGCTCGCCGCCCGCGGCTGGACGCGGGAGGGCGGCGACCTCTGGGAGGTGCTCGAGCGGCTCGAGCACGCCGGCTGCGCCCGCTACGTCGTCACCGACGTCACGAAGGACGGGACCCTCGCGGGGCCGAACGTCGGGCTGCTCACGGAGATGCTCGAGCGCACGGGGAGGCCGGTCGTGGCGTCGGGCGGCATCTCGAGCCTCGACGACCTCCGCCGCCTCCGCTCGCTGACCGACGCCGGGCTCGAGGGCGCGATCGTCGGCAAGGCGCTGTACGCCGGCGCGTTCACCCTGACCGAGGCCCTCGCCGTCGCGACCCTGTGAGCACCGACTCCGCGGGGCGGCCGTGGGCCGGGCGCGCGTTCGAGACGTCCCCGTGGGCTGGCGACGACGGCACCGCCCCGGCGGCCTACTCGGAGGTGCTCGCGGCGTTCCGCGCCGGCCGGGCGGAGGTGGAGGCGGTCGTCGACGCGCTGCGCGGGGTCCGCCTCCTCGTGCCGCTGCTCGCGGAGGTCGGCGAGGTCGGCGAGACCGCCTCCGGTTCCGCCTTCGACAGGAAGGCCGAGCTGGCGCTGGTGACCGTCGCCGGACCCGACGGCCGCCGGGTGCTGCCCGCGTTCTCCTCCGCCGCCGCGATGAGCGCCTGGAACCCGCAGGCGCGGCCCGTGCCGGCGCCCGCGCGCCAGATCGCGCTCGGGGCGGCGGCGGACGGCACCGAGCTGGTCGTCGTGGACCCGGCGACCGAGCGGTTCGGCCTGCGGCGCGGCGCGCTCGAGGCGCTCGCCCGGGACCTGCCGTGGACGGCGCCCTGGCACGATCCCGAGGTCGGCGTCGCGATCCGCATGGCCGTGGCGGACGAGCCCGCGGTCACGACCGCCAGGGTGGGCACCGACGACCCCCGCGCCTCCCTCGACGGCGCCGAGGTGCAGATCGTCGTCGTGCTGCACGAGACGCTCGACCGGCAGCAGGTGGGGGAGCTGATGGCGCGGGTGCAGCGCCGCTGGACGGAGGACGAGATCGTCCGCACCCGGGTGGACTCGATGACGGTCCGCCTCGAGGCCGACCCCTTTTCGTTTTGAAGGAACTTCTTCGGGAGGGGACCGGATGTTCCTTCACAACGGAGTCGGCTCGTCCGCGAGCGCCTCGAGGATCTCGAGCACGACGTCATCGATGTGGTTCACGATGCGGTCGTAGTCGAAGTGGAGGACCCGGTACCCGAGCCCGCGGAGGAAGGCGTCGCGGCCCGCGTCGGCGAGGGGATCGTGCCAAGCGGCTCCATCGGCTTCGAGGATCAGCCTTCCCGGCAGGAGGATGTCGACCCGGTGGTGCTGGTCCGGCCAGAACTGCAGGTCGACCAGCGGAATTCCCCTCCGGATGAGGGCAAGTCGCAGCAACGACTCGATGACGCGCTCCGATCGAGGGTCGACGAGCCGGAGCTCGGGTCGCAGCCGCGCCGGCACTCGGCGTGCGAGGTCCTTCCACTCCTCGTCGGCGAGCAGGGGCTCTCCGCCTCGGGGACGGTGCCTGGCAGCGTCCAGCGCAGCGATCCACCAGTCGACCGGAACGCAGTCGGCGAGCTGCAGGAGGGCGTCGACGAGCGGAACGCGCCACCCGGCCGGTGTTCCGGGCTCTGACGACCAGTGCAGCACGACCTCGCGATCCTCACCGGGGACGACGTAGCGCCGCTTGCTCCGGTGATGCCGCCGACGAGCGCTGTTCGCGGGGACGATCACGTGCAGCAGGCGCTTGGCCTCGAGCGGCACCGGGAGGCCGAACGAGTCCACAGCGGAGACGCAGTCGAGCACGCCGCCGACGCGGATCGCGTGCTTCGCCTCCCACGGCAGTGCTGGATCGACGTACCAGCCCGAGCGCGGGCGATCGACCAGCCCGCGTCCCAGCAGGGCGCCGGCCTGCTTCCCGGAGATGCCTGCGGCGATCAGCGTGCTCAGCTTCACGACGCCGTCGTGCCTGCTGAGCAGGTCGCGCAGCAGCGCGTCGAGTTCGGTCCAGTCCGGGTCGTCCACAGCCGAGAACCCTGGCGTCGGCCGGCGCACCGACCTGGGGGATCGCGCGATCAGCGAACAGCCGTGCCGTTCGGCGGCCTGTGGAGGGACGTCGCGCCGCCTCGGATCCGTTTCGAAGGAACTCCTCGTGGTTCGGACGAGAAGTTCCTTCACAACGGAGGTGGGGTCAGGGGGTGCGGGCGGGGGAGGGGGTCGCGGCCAGCAGGACCGCCTCCAGCACCCCGACGGCCCGCTGGAGGATCGCTCGATCCTCGGGGCCGACCTCGGCAAGAAGGGCGGTGACGCCGGCGGCGCGGTCGCGCCGTGCCGCGGCCACCGCGGCGACGCCGGCCTCGGTGAGCCGGATCAGCTGGGACCGCCCGTCGTCCGGGTCCGCCGCGCGGGCGACGAGCCCGCGCCCCTCCAGGTCGCCGATCAGCCGGGTCGTCCCGGGAGCGGCGATGCCCTCGATGCGCGCCAGGTCCCCGGGTCGCACCTGCCCCAGCCGCTCGATCGAGGCGAGCGCGGACACCGAGACGTGGGTCAGCGCGTCGGCTGGGGGTCGGAGACGCCGGTTGAGGCTTCCGGCCACGAACGCGAGCCGCTCGGCGAGGTCGGACGGGCCCGCGGCCGCCGGTTCCGACATGCCGCGAAGGGGTGCGGCGGCCGAGCGGCTGGGGACGGTCACCGGGCCGGCTCCGCAGCGCTGGATCGCCCTGCGGCCTCGGCGCGGTCCGCGTGCTCGGCGTGCGCCCGCGCGACCTGCAGCGCGATCGCGTCGTCGGCCTCGACGACGACGGCCTCGCCGCGCGCCTCCGCACCGATCGCCGCAGGCCGGTCCCGCCTGCCGCCGGCGAGCGTCGCGACCGCCCCGATGACCGACATGACGGCCGCCGCGATGAAGACGATCACGAGCCCGTCGTGGAACGGGCCGGCGATCAGGTTCGGGAAGAACTCCTTGCCGGTCAGGGTCGCCGCGTCGCCCGCGGGGATCGCCTTCAGGATGCCCGTCGGCCCCAGCAGCGTCTCGATCGGGTTGTAGCCGAGGAACGCGGCGAACAGGCTGCCGACCGGAGGGATGTTCGCGACGGTGTCGGCGGCTGCAGCGGGCACGCTGTGCGCGGTCAGGCCCGCCCGCATCGCCTGCGGCAGGGAGCCCGCGAGCCCGGCGACCATCAGCGAGAAGAAGATGCCGATCGACAGGGACGAGCCCGCGTTCAGGACCGTGCCCGCCATGCCGGAGGCGGAGCCGCGCTGGTTCGCGGGCACGCTGCCCATGATGGTCGCGCGGTTCGGCGCGCCGAACATGCCGGAGCCGACGCCGTTCAGGAACGTGATGACCGCGAACACCGGGTAGGCGAAGTCGACCGGGATCAGCAGCAGCGCGACGAACGTCGCGGCGCTCAGCAGCAGGCCGCTCGTGGCGAGCCCGCGCGTGCCCCACCGGTCCGACAGGATGCCGGACAGCGGTCCCGAGATGAGGAACCCGACGGTCAGCGGCAGGAGGTAGATGCCCGCCCACAGCGGCGTGTCCTCGTAGGAGTACCCGTGCAGCGGCAGCCAGATGCCCTGCAGCCAGATGATCAGCATGAACTGCAG
>NZ_CAXTOQ010000018.1:0-33936 GCF_964245895.1 uncultured Amnibacterium sp. | reverse complement strand
GTGGTGCTGCCGCAGGGCGTGCGGCGGGTCGTGCCGGCGCTGATGAACGACTTCGTGTCGATGCAGAAGGACGTCGGGCTGATCTCGATCCTCGGCGTGGTCGACGCGATCAGCGCTGCGAACATCCAGAAGGCGATCTCGTACAACTACACCGCGTTCGTGATCGCGGGGCTGCTCTTCATCCTGCTGAGCCTGCCGTTCGTGCAGCTGACCAACCACCTCGAGCGCCGCGCTCTCGCGCGGCAGCAGCAGGGGAGCGTCGTATGAGCGCCGTGCTGCGCACCGAGGGGCTGGTCAAGGCGTTCGGCGACCGCGTCGTGCTCGACGGCGTCGACGTGGAGGTCGGGGAGCACGAGGTCGTCGTGCTGATCGGCGCGTCCGGCTCCGGCAAGTCGACGCTGCTGCGCACGATCAACCTGCTGGAGCCGATCGACGACGGCCGCATCTGGCTGACCGGCGAGGACATCAGCGATCCGCGCGTCGACGCCGATCGCGTCCGCGGCCGCATCGGCGTGGTGTTCCAGCAGTTCAACCTGTTCCCGCACCTGTCGGTGCTCGACAACGTGACCATCGCGGCGCGGCGCGTGCACCGCACCCCGAAGGCGGAGGCGGAGGAGACCGGCCGCCGGCTGCTCGAGCGCGTCGGGCTGGCGGACTTCGCGCGGTCGTTCCCGGACCGGCTCTCCGGCGGCCAGCAGCAGCGCGTCGCGATCGTGCGCGCCATCGCGACGAACCCCGAGCTGCTGCTGCTCGACGAGATCACGAGCGCCCTCGACCCGCAGCTGGTCGGCGAGGTGCTGGACCTGGTCGCGGAGCTGAAGGCGCAGGGCTCAACGATCCTGATGACGACCCACGAGATGCACTTCGCGGAGCACGCGGCCGACCGCGTCGTGTTCCTGAAGGACGGCCGCATCGTCGAGCAGGGCCCTCCCGCCCAGGTGCTGCGCGACCCGCAGCATCAGGACACCCGCGCCTTCCTCTCCCGCCTCCGCGACCGCTGACGCCTCCGCGCGACGACTCGAGCGCGACAGCAGGAAGACCGGAGCACGACGGCAGGAAGAGTTTACGTCGGCAGGAAGAATCCGCCGAGTTCTTCCTGCCGAAGCGGATTCTTCCTGCTTAAGTGCTCGGACCCGGTTCCGCCGGTTTCGGAGTCGTCCTGCTGATGGCGTTCTGACCTGCCGAAGCCCTCGGCTCAGTGCAGGTGGCGATCCAGCAGCGCGAGCACCTGATCGGGGGAGGGGATGCCGGCGGCCCGGGCCAGCTCGGCGCCCGCGCGGTCGGTGAGCAGGGTCGTCGGGGTCGCGACGACGCCGCGCCGCTCCGCCTCCTCCGGGCCGGTCGCGACATTCACCTCGCGCAGGGCGACGCGGTCGCCGACGAGGCCGATGACGTCCTCGAGCACGCGGCGCGTGCGGGCGCAGGCGCCGCAGAAGCTCGCGCTGTAGAGCGTCACGGTCACCTCGGCCACGACGGCTGCAGCGTCCGGCGCGGCCACCGCATTCCCTCAGGCGGGGCGCCTGCGGACCCGGCGCGCGGCGACGGACAGCAGCGCGATGCAGGTGAGGGCCGTCGCCGCGATCGCCGCCGTGAGCAGCGTCATGCCGAGCCAGTCGGCCTGGAACCATCTCGGCACCAGCCGGACCGGCACGGCCACGACGCCGATCAGGGCGCCGATCATGCCCGCGTAGGTGGAGATCATCGAGATCGCGTGGGTGGTCCGGTCGCCGCGGCGGATGGCGACGACGGCGACCACGAGGCTGACCGCGGTCACGACGCTCAGGATGTGGATCCAGGAGAACCCGCCGGGCCGGATCTCGCGGATCCAGAACGAGGACACCGCCACGAAGAGCATCAGCACCACCCAGACGCGGCCGTTCCAGCGGTGGAGGCGGTCGCCGAAGCGGCGCCGCGCCAGCTGCACCGCGCCGAGCACCACCGCGAGCGTCGCCGCGGTCGCGTGACTCGCGACGAGGAGCGTCCAACCGATCATGCCTCCAGCGTCCGGCCGCGGCGGGCCGTGCGCATCGTCCGACCGGCCGACCCGCACCTGGTCCTCCCGGTCGAGGCCCCGCGACACCCTTCGCCTTCCAGGAGTTCTGGCCCGGCGGGGCACGCCAGAGCTCCTGGAAGACGAAGCGCGTCAGACGGCTTCGAGCACGGGCTCCTTCGCGGGCAGGCCGAGGTAGGCGACGACCGCCTCCGCATCCGCGAGGAGCGCCTGCTCGGTCCGCCTCGGCAGCCGCGCGAACGGGGCGATGCGCACCCGGCCCCCGGCGATGCGCCACAGCGCGACCGCGCGGCCCGCGTCGAACGCCCACGAGCGGAAGATCCCGCCGACGACCACGTTGCCCTCGTGCGCGCCGAGCACCGGATCCCGCGACACCCAGCCGTGCAGGATCGGGTCGAAGTTGCCGAGCAGGCGGGTCGGGAGGGGCTCCGCCGGCGCCCGCTCGGCGAGATCGAGCAGACCGTCTCCCAGGTCCACGGTCTCGTCCGCGATCGCGGCGAGCCCGGCCCGCACGTCGCGCAGCGGCAGCTTCGCCCACATGGCGAGGTCGCGGTCGGTCGCCGGCCCGTGGCCCGCGAGGTACCGGCGCGCGAGGGTCGCGAGCGCCTCCTCCCGCGGCAGGGGAGGAGGCGCGGCGCCGAGCCAGTCCTCGGCGAGCACCATGCAGTGCTCGCCGTCGCGCACCGGTCCGCGGATCAGCCGGTGCTGCAGCGTCGCCGCGAGCAGCACGTGGACGAGCGCCTGCCCCGTCGTCGGCACGCCCGCACCCTCGAGGGCGACGCGCAGCTCGTCACGGGTGCGCGGGCCGTGCTCGGAGACCTCGTCGTGCACGACCGCGACGCCGCGCTCGGCGAGCGGCGGCGGGACCCCCTCCTGCCCGAGCCGGCGGACCGAGTCCTTCGCCAGCTGCGGCGTCGTCAGGTCGTGCAGCCACCAGAAGTCCGCCGCCTCGACCAGGTGCAGCGTCCCGCGGTTCAGCCACGACACGACGAGCGAGCGCGAGCCGGTGAGCGCCGCCTCGACCTCGGCCGCGGTTCCGCCCGACGTCCGCGCCCGGACCGCGAGCCGGAACCCGCGCGGGTCCTGGCCCTGCACCGCGAGGACCCGGCGCACCGCCTCCTCCGCTGTGGCCGCGGGCGCGCCCGACAGCAGCTGCGCCGTGCAGCGCGCGGCGACCGCGGAGGCGGGCACGGCGTCAGTCGATCAGGACGGCCCAGCCGTCGAGCACGCTGCCGTCCTGGTCGAGGCCGTACGCGGCCAGCCGCCGCACCCACTCCGTGAGCCCGGCCTGCGTGACCGAGACGTCGGAGGTGGTGCCGCGGATCGTCCAGTCGTCCAGCTCGCCCTGCGGCTCGCTCAGGGTGGCCGCGTAGCCGAGGTCGTCGCGGACGCCCTCGACCAGCTGCGTCGCGACCTCCTCGGTCGGCGCGGAGAACGCGAACTCGATCAGCGCGTTCGCGGCGACGCCGTTCTCGGCGATCGTCGTCCAGTCGTCGCTGTTCATCGTCGCCAGCTCGTCGACGATCTCCGCGAGCTGCGCCGCATCGACGTCGTCCGAGACCTCGGGAACCGTGTCCTCGATCGGGGTCGCCACGGCTCCATCCTGGTCCACCCCGCCGACCGGGCCGCTGCACAGGCGGGTCGGCAGCCTAGGCTGCGCACCCATGACGGACACCCGCCCATGACGGACTCCCGCGCGGCCGATGACCTGGCCGCGACCGCGGCGCGCGAGGTGCACGTCGCGGTGGGGCGGCTTCACCGCCGCCTGCGCCTGGTCGCCAACGCAGGCGGGCTGTCCCCCTCCCAGTCGTCCGTGCTCGCCCGCCTAGCGAAGGGGGAGGCGGACACGGCGGCCGAGCTCGCCGCCATGGACGGGATCCGGCCGCAGTCGATGGCCGCGACCGTCGCCTCCCTCGAGCGGGACGGCCTGATCGCCCGGTCCGCGGATCCGGAGGACGGCCGCCGGTCGATCCTGCGGATGACGCCGGAGGGGGACGCGCTGTTCTCGGGCCGCCGGGCGGCGCGGCAGGAGTGGCTGGCGACGACCCTGCGCGAGCGCCTGGACGACCGCGAGCTGGCGCGGGTGCTCGAGGCGGCCGCGCTGCTGCAGCGCCTGACCGAGCGCTGACCGCGGGCGGGCGTCAGGCGGGCCGGATCTCCGCGATCCGGAGGCGGACGAGCCGCCGCACCACCTCGTCCGGCACCGGCCGGTCGGGGAGGAAGCGGATGACGCCCTTCGACGCCGCGAACCCGTCGAGGTCGCCCCGGACCGCCTCGATCGCCGGCGGCGAGAACGGGACCAGCGACAGGTGCTTCGCCTGGCGGGAGACGCCGATCAGGGCCTTGCCGTCCACGAGCAGGGCGGGCAGGCCGTAGGAGACGCCTTCGGACGCGTCCGGCACCTCCGCCCGCGCGATCGCCGCGACGCGGTCCAGCGCGGCGCGCGCCTCCTCCGGCCAGCCGGCGGTCGTCGTGCCGAAGTCGCTCACGCGCCCATCGTGCCCGCCGGGAATATTGCGCGGTGGATCGAGTTGTATGCAGGTGCATGGATCTCGGGCAGGGTGCCCGGGCAGGGAGCGTGGTTCTGATGCAGTTCGGTGTCTTCTCGGTCGGCGACGTGACGCGTGACCCGGTGGCGGATCGCACGCCCAGCGAGGCGGAGCGGATCCAGGCCGTGCTCGCCATCGCGAAGAAGACGGAGGAGGTCGGCCTCGACGTCTTCGCGTTCGGCGAGCACCACAACCCGCCCTTCATGTCCTCGTCCCCCACCACCCTGCTCGCCGCCGTCGCGGCGCAGACGGAGCGCCTCCTCGTCTCCACCTCCACGACGCTGATCACCACGAACGACCCGGTGCGCCTCGCCGAGGAGTACGCGATGCTGCAGCACGTCTCGGGCGGCCGCATGGACCTGATGCTCGGCCGCGGCAACACCGCGCCCGTGTACCCGTGGTTCGGGCAGGACATCCGGCAGGGCCTGCCGCTCGCGCTCGAGCACTACAACCTCCTCCACCGGCTGTGGCGGGAGGACGTCGTCGACTGGCAGGGCCGCTACCGCTCCCCGCTGTCCGGCTTCACCTCCACGCCGCGCCCGCTCGACGACGTGCCCCCGTTCGTCTGGCACGGCTCGATCCGCACCCCGGAGATCGCCGAGCAGGCCGCGTTCTACGGCGACGGCTTCTTCGCGAACCACATCTTCTGGCCGTCGGAGCACTCCAAGCGGCTGATCGACTTCTACCGCACGCGCTTCACGCACCACGGGCACGGCACCCCTGAGCAGGCGATCGTCGGGCTCGGCGGCCAGGCCTTCATCGGCAGGACCTCGCAGGAGGCGCGCGCCGCCTTCCGGCCGTACTTCGACGAGGCGCCGGTGTACGGCAACGGCCCGCGGATGGAGGACTTCGCCGAGCAGACCCCGCTCAGCGTCGGCAGCGTGCAGGAGGTCATCGACAAGACCCTGACGTTCCGCGAGACCTTCGGCGACTACCAGCGCCAGCTGTTCCTCGTCGACCACGCGGGCCTGCCGCTCGGCATGGTGCTCGACCAGCTGGAGCTGCTCGGCGGCGAGGTCGTGCCCGTCCTGCGGCGCGAGCTGGCGGCGCTGCGCGCCCCCGGCGTCGCGGACGCGCCCACGCACGCCTCCCTGGTCGCCGCGAAGTACGGCGACGCGCCCGCGCGCCAGCCGCGCCCCACCGCCAACCGGGGCGACAACGTGACCGGCGGCTCGCCCTACCAGGACACCGCCAGGGCCGGCGCGGCGGCATGAGCACGACGGAGGCCCGCGACGTGCGGCTCGCCAACGAGTCGTGGGAGGCGCTGCTCGGGGCGCAGGCGTCGGTGATGCGCGGCTTCGCGGCCGAGCGGATGTGGGACGAGGTCGCGCTCACCGAGTACGACGTGCTCTACGCGCTGAAGAAGGCCGGCTGCGCGCTGCGCCAGAGCGAGCTGACGAAGCGCGTCCTGCTGAGCCAGCCCGCGCTGTCCCGGCTGCTCGACCGCCTCGAGCAGCGCGGCCTCGTGGGACGGGCGACCGACCCCGACGACCGCCGCGGCGTGCTCATCACCCTCACCGACGCCGGTGCCGAGGCGCAGCAGCGCGTCGGCGCCCGGCACGCCCGCAGCGTGGAGGCGCGGCTGCGCTGCCTCACGCCCGACCAGCAGCGGCAGCTGCGCGACCTCTGCGCGCTGCTCACCGCCACCGACTGACCCGACCCCTTCCGTTGTGTAGGTCTGGCCGACCTGCAGAACGAAGAACCACCACCGAAGGAAGCAGAACCATGCAGCTCGTCACCGTCTCCGGCGGCACCAGCGACCCCTCGTCCACCCGGATGCTGGCCGACCGCATCACCGCCCGGGTGCTCGAACGCGCCACCCTCCCCACGCACTCGGCCGTCACACCGCTTCGCGGCGCGCCGGAACCGGCGCGTGTGGGCCCAGAGGGCGTGGAGGTGCGCACCTCGGTCGTCGAGCTGCGCCCGCTCGCCGCGGACCTCGCCTCCGCGCAGGTCACCGGCTTCGCGCCGCCCGCCGTGGCCGCCGCGATCGCGACCCTCGCGGAGGCGGACGCCCTGATCGTCGCGACGCCCGTCTACAAGGCCGGCGTCAGCGGCCTCGTGAAGTCGTTCTTCGACGTCGTCGACCAGGACCTGCTGATCGCCGTGCCGACGGTGCTCGCTGCGACGGCCGGCAGCTCGCGCCACGCGCTCGTCGCCGACGAGCAGCTGCGCTCCCTGTTCGCCTACCTCCGCACCCTCACCACGCCGACGAGCGTCTTCGCGGCGCAGGAGGACTGGGGCACGACGGGCCTCGCCGACCGAGTCGACCGGGCCGCGCACGAGCTCGTCGTGCTGGTCGCGGCGGGCGTGAAGTCCGCGATGCGCGACGCCGGCACGCACTACCACCGGGTGTTCGGCGGCGTCGCGGAGGCGGACGAGATCGAGTTCGACACCGACCTGATGCGGCTCGCCGCCGGCGGCGCCGACCCGGTCGAGCAGAGCGGCCGCCCCTGAGGCGGCGTCAGCGCGCGAGCTCCCACACGTTGCCTGCGGGGTCGCGGAAGCTCACCGTGCGCGGCCCCCACGGCCGGTCCATCGGGCCGTTCAGCAGCGCGACACCGGCCGCCTGCAGCTGCGCGGCGGCGCCGTCGACGTCGTCCACCTGCACCGTGTACACGGCGCGCACGCCGTCGCCCGAACCGATCGGCGCCGGGTCGATCAGCGTCGGCGCCGCGGTGGAGCGGAGCAGGTTGACCATCGTCGCGCCGACCCGGAACACGGCGGAGTCCGCGTCCTCGAACGCGACCTCCTGCCCGAAGGCGCGGGCGTAGAACGCCTTCGTCTCCTCCAGGTCCTCGACGACGAGCGTGATGGCGAAGAGCCCTGCGGAGACGTCCATCCCCCCATCGTGCCGCCGAAGCACCGGCCGGTTCCATGGGAGCTGCGCGGGAGACCATCGGGCGGGCGGTGCATCGGCGGCATAATCGACGTGTCGCCGTCGACGGGGACCGCGATGTGGTCCCGCGCGGCTCGGCGGAGCCGTCGGCGAGCAGCACGGGGGTGGATCGGCATGGGACGCGACCTGGCGGCGCAGCCGGCCACGGGCGCGCTCGAGATCGTCTCCGGCCGCTACCAGGTGGGCCGGGAGATCGGCCGCGGCGGCAAGGCGCGCGTGTTCCTCGCCCGCGACCGCCTGCTGCGCCGGGAGGTCGCCGTCAAGGTGTTCCGCGCGCGGGCCGCTGATCCGGAGGAGGTGCGCGTCCAGGAGGCCGAGGCGAAGCTCGTCGCCTCCCTGAACCACTTCGCGCTCACCACGCTCTACGACGCGGGCGTGGACACCAGCGACCCGGAGCGGCCGCGGATCTACCTCGTCATGGAGCACGTCGCCGGGGGCGACCTGCGGGAGCGGCTGCGCAGCGGGGCGCTGTCGTCGGTGCAGGCGGCCTACCTGGGCTTCGACCTCGCGCAGGGCCTCGAGTACCTGCACGAGGCGGGCTTCCTGCACCGCGACATCAAGCCCGCGAACGTCCTGCTGACGACGAGGGGGCAGGACCCTCGCCTCCGCGGGAAGCTCGCGGACTTCGGCATCTCCTCCCTCATCGGCGCGGCGGCCTCCGCGGGCATGGACTCCGTCACGGGGACGGCCGCGTACCTCAGCCCCGAGCAGGCCGACGGGGAGGACGCGGGGCCGGAGTCGGACGTGTACTCGCTCGGGCTCGTCCTGCTCGAGGCGCTCACCGGTCGCATCGCGTTCCCCGGGGACGTCGCCACCTCCGCGCTCGCCCGCCTCGACCGGGACCCGGAGGTCCCCGACTGCGTGCCCGAGCCGCTCGCCGGCCTGCTGCGGCGGATGACCCGCCGGCACCGGCACGAGCGCGCGGGCCTGGCGGAGGTGCGGGCCGCGCTGCAGGACTACGTGGTCGACCACCTGATGGAGCAGCGCGTGCCCCTCGGCGCTCCGCCCACCCCGGAGGCCGCCCGCCTGGCGGCCGTGCACCGCTTCGACATCCTCGACAGCCCGGCGGAGGACGCGTTCGACGACGTGACCGAGCTGCTCGCGCGCAGCCTCAGGCTGCCGGTGGCGCTCGTCGCGGTCGTGGACGAGGACCGGGTGTGGTTCAAGTCGCACCGCGGGGTGCCGGTCCCCGAGCTGCCGCGCTCGGTGTTCCGCGACTTCGCGGCCCCCGCCGGCTCGGCGGGCAGGACGATCGAGGACCTCCGCGAGGTGCCCGCGATGCGGGACCACCCGTTCGTCGCAGGGGAGCCCTTCGTCCGCGGCGCGATCGCCGCGAACCTGGAGACCCACGACGGGCAGGTCATCGGGACCGTGCTCGCGTGCGACGTCGTGCCCCGCCGGTTCGACGCCGAGGAGATCGCGACGGTCGAGGCGTGCGCGCGGATCGTGATGCGCGAGCTGGAGCTGCGGCTCGCCAGCCGTCGCGCGCTGTTCCCGCGCTGACGGGCCGGATCAGCCCCGCTGCGCCACCGCGACCAGCTCGTCGACGAGCGCCGGCAGGTCCAGGCCGCCCGCACGGCACATCCGCGGGAACCCGGACTGCGGCGTCATCCCGGGCATCGTGTTCACCTCGTTCAGCAGGAACCCGTCCGCGGTGACGAAGAAGTCGAACCGGGACAGGCCCCGGCAGCCGAGCGCCCGGAAGAGCCGGGCGGCGGCGGCGCGGAGCGCGACCTCGGTCGCCTCGTCCACCTCGGCCGGGAAGCGGACGACGGCGGTCCCGTCGTACTTCTGCGAGGTGTCGAAGACGTCGCCCGCCTGCACCGCGTACTCGATCGGCGGCGGCACGGCGAGGGATCCGTCCCGCCGCTCGACCACGGCCAGCTGCACCTCCCGCCCGCGGACGTAGTGCTCGATCAGCACCGCCTCGCCCACGGCGCGGGCGGCGGCGACGGCGGCGGGGAGGTCGGCGGGGTCGGTCACGACGGCGACGCCGACGCTCGAGCCGGCGGCGGTCGGCTTCACGACGGCGGGCAGCGCGACCTGCGGCACAGGCTCGCCCGGCAGGAGGAGCAGGCCGGGCGCGACCCGGATGCCGAGCGCGGCGGCGACGGCCTTCGTCGCGTGCTTGTCCATCGCGATCGCGCCGGCGATCAGCGGGCTGCCGACCACGGGCAGGCCGGCGAGATCCGCGACGGCCGCGATCGCGCCGTCTTCCCCGGGAGCGCCGTGCAGCACCGGGAACACGACGTCGCAGGAGGCGAGCAGCGCGACCCCTGCGGCGAACGACGCGCGCTCGAGGCCGCCGCCGCTCCAGCCGCCGTCGCGGAGGATCGTGATCCCGACCGGCTCGTGGCCGGCGGCGTCGAGCGCGGCGACGACCGCGGCCGCGCTGCGCAGGGAGACGTCGTGCTCGGGGCTGCGCCCGCCGCCGAGCACCGCGACCCGGGTCACGAGCGGCTCGCGACGACGCGGCTCACGCGGGTGCCGATGCCGGTCACGACGTCGTGCTCGATCGTGCCGGCCCAGCGCGCCCAGTCGGCGGCGGTCGGCTCGCCGCGGTCGCCCGGCCCGAAGACCGTCGCCGGCGCGCCGAGCGCGACGCCGTGGGGCCCGGCGTCGACGACGACCTGGTCCATCGAGACCCGGCCGACCACGGCGCAGCGGCGGCCCGCGAGCTGCACGCCGGCCGCCGCGTCGATCCGCCGGGGGAGCCCGTCCGCGTAGCCGAGCGGCAGCAGCGCGAGGACCGTCGCCGAGGTCGTGCGGGCGGCGTGCCCGTAGCCCACCGGCGTGCCGGCCGCGACGCGGCGCGTGAGCACCACCGGAGCGGTCAGGGTGAGGGCGGGGCGCAGGCCCGGGCCGATGCCGACGAGGCCCGCGCCGATGCGGACCAGGTCGAACGCGGCGGCGGGGAGGCGCAGGGCGGCCTCGGTCGCGGCAAGGTGCCGGACCGCTGGCCGCAGGCCCGCAGCGGCGATCAGCCCGAGCGCCCGCCGGAACGCCGCGATGCCGGCGGCGTTGCTCGCGTCGCCCGGCTCGTCGGCGCGCGCGAGGTGCCCCATCGCGCCGACGACCTCGATCAGGCCCGCCGCCTCGGCCTCCGCGGCGGTGACGACGAGCGCGCCGAGGTCGGCGGCCGCGGCGCCGTCGCGCGCCATCCCCGTGTCGACGTGCAGATGCACCCGGGCGCGCATCCCGGCTGCGGAGCCCGCGGCGGCGACCGCGCGCAGGTGCGGCACGGAGGCGATCGCGACGTCGATCCGCAGGCGCAGCGCGGTCGCCCAATCGGCGTCCACGGGCAGCAGCCAGCAGAGCAGGGGCGCCGCGACGCCCGCGCGCCGCAGCGCGACCGACTCCGCGAGCGTCGCCGTGCCGACCCAGGTCGCGCCGGCGGCGAGGGCGGTGCGGGCGGCGGTCACGGCTCCGGCGCCGAAGCCGTCGGCCTTCACCACCGCGAGCACGGGGCTGCCGCTGACTGCGGCGGCCCGGCGCACGTTGGCCGCGATGGCGGCTCGGTCGACGACGAGCCGCGGGGCGGAACCCTGTGCGGGGGCGGCGGCCGGCAGGGCCAGGGCGCTCATCGGCCGGCCGTCGCGAGCAGCGGAGCCTCGACCGGGCCGTAGCGGGCCGCGGGCGCATGCACCGACCAGGCCCAGTAGCGGTCGCCGTGGCTCCAGTGCCACCACTCCGTCGGGTAGTTCACGAAGCCCGCGCCGGTCATCGCGGCGACGAGCAGCCGCCGCTCCTCCCGCGCGGCCGGGCCGACCGCCGCATCGGTGCAGCACGCGCCGGCGCTCTCCTCCGGCGTCGCGTCGATGCGGGTGCCCAGATCGATCTCGCCGCCGAGACGGTCGACGAGGGTCACGTCCACCGCGGCGCCGGCCACGTGCGGGGCGACCTCGATCGGGGAGACGAAGCGGCTGGTGAGGCGGCGCTGCAGGGCCGGCCCGGCGCCGGGGTGGGCCGCACGCACCTCGGCGGCGTAGCGGCGCCAGATCGCGAGCTGGTCGGCGGGCGTGCGGTGCCCCTCCACGACGCGCAGCCGGCGGCCGGGCGGCAGCAGCAGCTGCGCGACGGCGAGCCGGGCCGCGACGCCGGAGCGGACGAGCGGCCGCTCCGCGCCGGGCGCGGCGGTGTCCGCGGGCACGGGCACCAGGCGCTCGCCGGTGTCGAGCACCGGCAGCGACGTGATCTCGGGGTCGGCGAGCAGGACGGTCACGGTGCGAGCCTCCCGGGCGGCGTCGGTCGTGCGCATCGGCCGCCGGGCCGACGCCGCTCCGTCGCCCGCCCGATCCGGATCTCATCCGGAAGAAGGAGCCGCGCCCCCGCGTTGCAGGGGTGCGGATCGACGAGAAGGGGATCGACATGGCACGCATCGCGGTACTGGGCGGGACCGGGTACACGGGGGAGCACGTCGTGCGGGAGGCCGCGTCGCGCGGGCACCACGTCACGGCCTACAGCCGCTCGGCGCCCGCGGAGCCCGTCGCGGGCGTGCAGTACGTGCAGGCCTCCTTCCTGGAGGAGGGGGCGATCGCGGCCGCCGTCGCCGGCCAGGACGTCGTCGTGGAGGCGCTCTCGCCGCGCGGCGAGCTGGCCGGCCGCCTCGACGGTCTCGTCTCGGACGCCGGGAGGCTGGCCGCGGAGCAGGGCGCGCGCCTCGTCGTCGTCGGCGGCTGGAGCGCGCTCCGGATCGAGGAGGGCGGCCCTCGCGCCGTCGAGGGGGACGTGCCGGAGCAGTTCCGCCCGGAGGCGGAGGAGATGGTCCGCGCCCTCGAGTGGCTCGAGCGGGACGCTCCCGACGCCCTCGACTGGGTGTACATCAGCCCGGCGCAGGTCTACGGGGCGTTCGCCCCGGGCGAGGCCACCGGTGCCTACCGGGTGGGCGGCGACGTGGCGCTGACGGCCGAGGGCGGCCCCTCCACCCTCTCGGGTCCGGACCTCGCGCTCGCGATCGTGGACGAGATCGGCCGCCCCGGGCGCACGGGTCACATCAACGTCGCGTCCTGACCCCCGAGCACTTCAGCAGGAAGAACCGAGCACGACGGCAGGAAGAACTCGCTTCGGCAGGAAGAAGTCGGCCAGAACCTCCTGCCGAACGTGTTCCTTCCTGCTGAAGGGCTCGGGCTCGGAGGGCTCGGGCTCGGAGGGGGCGGGCGCCTCAGCGGATGGTCTTGCGCGCGGTGATCTGACCGGTGTCGAAGCCAAGCAGGTGCAGGCCGCCGTGGAAGCGGGCGTGCTCGATCTTGATGCAGCGGTCCATCACGACGGTCAGCCCAGCGGCCTCGCCGTACCGGGCGGCCTCCTCGTTCCACACGCCGAGCTGCGCCCAGACCGTCTTCGCGCCCACGGCGAGGGCGTCGTCCATCACGGACCGCAGGTCGCTCGGGCGGCGGAACACGTCGACGACGTCGGGCACCTCCGGCAGCGACGCGAGGTCCGGATAGACCTCCCGCCCGAGGATCTGCGCCGCGCGGGGGTTCACGAAGTACACGCGGTAGGGGCTGGAGGAGAGCAGGTACGTCGAGACGAAGTAGCTCGACCGCGCCGGGTTCGGGCTGGCGCCGACGATCGCGATGCTCTCGGCGTTCCGCAGGATCCGCAGCCGCTGCTTCGCGTCCGGCCCCTGCCACGTCCGGTTCTGCTGCAGCAGCTTCGCGAGCGGGCTCGACGCGGGGATGTCGCAGGTCATCCCGTTCGCGAGGGTGGCGGTCACGGTGTCGGTCACCGCCCCAGTCTGCCGCCCTACCGTTGCCGGCATGGACCGTTTCGTCGCTCTCGTCACCGGAGCCTCCCGCGGCATCGGCCGCGCCGTCGCGCAGGACCTCGGCCGCACGCACCACGTGCTCGTCGGCGGCCGGACCGCCGCGTCGGTCGCGGCGGTGGTCGCCGCGCTGCCCTCCGCGGAGCCCTTCGTCGCCGATCTGGCCGTCGACCCGGTGCCTCCGCTGCCCAGGCGCCTGGACGTGCTCGTGCACTCCGCGGGCCTTGACTCGAGCGGGCGGGTCGCCGACACCGACCGCGCGGAGTGGGACCGGGTGCTCGGCGTCAACGTGGTGGCCGTCGCCGACCTGACCCGCGCCGCGCTGCCCGCGCTCCGGGCCGCGCAGGGCCTCGTCGTGACGATCAACAGCGGCGCCGGCCTCGTGGCGGCGCCGGGCGGAGCCGTGTACGCGGCGTCGAAGTTCGCCCTCCGCGCCTTCGCCGACGCGCTGCGCGAGGAGGAGCGGACCGCCGGCGTCCGCGTCTCCTCCGTGCATCCCGGGCGCACCGACTCCGACATGCAGCGCGCGAAGGTGCAGGGCGAGGGCGGCGTCTACGACACCCGCTACTACCTCGATCCCGCCGACGTCGCCGCGGTCGTCCGCGCGGTGGTGGACCTGCCGCCCGGCGGCACCGTGGAGACCGTCTCCGTGCGCCCGACGAGGATCCTCGGCCGCTGACCCTTCTCGCGGATCCGGATCCTTCTCGCGGATCCGGACGGTTCGCGCGACACGCCGTCTCCGGAGCGCCGGAGCCCGGCGTGTCGTCCCGCCCGTCCGGATCCGCGCGCTGTCGGGGCGGAGGCCTACGGTCGCCCCGTGACCGACCTCCCGCCCCGCACCTACCCGCACGGCGTCCCGAGCTGGATCGACCTCGAGACGCGCGACGCGACGGCGATCGCGCCGTTCTACGAGGCCGTGCTCGGCTGGACGCTCACCGACGCGATGCCGCCGCAGGCGCCGGGGCACTACCTGATCGCGACGATCGACGGGCAGGACGTCGGCGCGATCGCCTCCGGCGTCGCGGCCATCGGCGCCGGCACCGCGTGGAGCACCTACCTCGCGGTCGACGACGCCGACGCGAGCGCCGCCGCGGTCGAGGCGGCCGGCGGCACGGTCACCAGCCCTCCCGCCGACACCCCGGGCGGTCGCCCCGTGGCGTGCCTCGACCGCGAGGGCGCTCCCTTCCGGCTGTGGCAGGCGGGCAGGCGGCTCGGCGCGCAGCACGTCAACGCGGCGGGAGGCTGGAACTTCAGCAACCTGCACACCGCCGACGCGCACGCCGCGTTCGCGTTCTACGCCGCGTTCCTGCCCTGGCGGTGGGACGACTCCGCCGCGGGCTTCATCCGGGTCCCCGGCTACGGCGCGCACCTGGCCGCCACGAGCGACCCGGGCATCCACGAGCGCCAGCGGTACTCGCCGCCGGGGTTCGACGACGCGATCGGCGGCTTCGAGCCGCTGCAGGCGGGCGAGCGGGCGCACTGGCAGGTGTCCTTCTCGGTGGCCGACCGGGACGCCGCCGTCGCTGCGGTGGAGGCGGCGGGCGGCACGGTCGCGTCGACCGGCGAGGACGAGTGGACGCGGCACGCGGTGGTCGTCGACCCCGCAGGGGCGCGGTTCACCCTGTCGCAGTTCGCGCCGAGGTCGTGGTGAGCGCGGCCCTGGCACGTCCAGGGATCCGGCACGCGACGCCCACGGTGCGCGCAGGGGAGCACCGCAGGCTCTGGGCATGAGCGACCCGAAGCAGGACCAGCAGGGCACGGCCGACCCGGACGACCTGCCCGACGGCACGGGACCGATCGACGACGTCGCCTCCGGCGGCGACGACGACCAGACGGAGGGCTGAGGCGGCGCGGCGCAGACTGTGCGGATGCGCACCGCTCTCGTCACCGGCACCTCCAGCGGCATCGGCCTCCACACGGCCGTCGGGCTGGCGGTGGCCGGCTTCCACGTGATCGCGACCGTGCGGGATCCGTCCCGCAGCGATGCGCTGCTCGCCGCGGCCCACGACGCCGGCGTCGAGGTGGAGGTGGTCGCGCTCGACGTCACGGACGCGGCCCGGTCGGCGGAGGTGGTGCAGCAGGCCGGCGCGATCGACGTGCTCGTCAACAACGCCGGGCGCGGCTCGGTCGCGACGCTCGAGCAGCTGACCGACGAGGACCTGCCGGCGCAGCTCGATGTGAACCTGATCGCGGTCGCACGCCTCACGCGACTGGTGCTGCCGGGGATGCGCGAGCGCGGCGCCGGCCGGATCGTGACGGTCACGAGCGTGGGCGGCGCGGTCGGCCAGCCCTTCGCCGATGCCTACTGCGCGGCGAAGTTCGCCGTGGAGGGACTGATGCAGTCGCTCGCGCCTGTCGTCGCGCCGTTCGGGGTGCAGGTGAGCGTCGTCGAGCCCGCCGCGGTCGCGAGCGCCTTCGTCGAGAACGTCGAGCGCCCGGCCGCCGGGGAGGGCGGCCCCTACGGCGCGCTGCTCGACGCGTACCTCGCGCGCACCGCGGGCGCCTTCGCCGCGGCCCAGTCGCCGGCGGAGGCCGCGGGCACCGTCATCGAGGCGGCGATCACCGACGCGCCGCGGTTCCGCTGGCAGACCTCGGCGACCGCGGTCGCGTTCGCCGGCCGCAGCCTCGCGGACCTCGACGGCTCCCGGGTGCTCGAGGTCACGCGCTCCTGGCTGGTCTGAGCCCGGCGGGAGCGCTGAGTCCGGCGGGGTCGAGTCGCATGGGCACGTGCGGGATGCCGTCCTCCAGGTACTGCTCGCCGTCGACCACGAACCCGAACCGCGCGTACCAGCCCGCCAGGTGCTCCTGCGCGTCGAGCAGGATCGGCAGCCGGGGCGCGACCTCCTGGCAGCGCTCGACCCCCAGCCGCATCAGGGCGGAGGCGACGCCGCGGCTGCGGCCCGCGACCGCGGTGGCGACCCTGCCGATCCGCATCGCCTCGGGGTCGCGGTCGTGCAGCACCCGCGCCGTGCCGAGGACGACGCCGTCCTCCTCCGCCCACAGCAGCTCCGCGCCCGGCTCGACGTCCCGCCCGTCCAGGTCGTCGTAGGCGGCCCGCTGCTCGACCACGAACACGGCGACCCGCAGCTCGAGCAGCCGGTACAGCAGGACGGGGTCGAGCTGCGCCGCCGGGGCGCGGTGGTACGCGATCGTCACCGGACGACGCTACCCGCGACGGTCAGCCCAGGTGCGGCTGCAGCAGCGCGCGGGTCGCCGGCCCGATGCGGTCGGCGGCGCCCAGCTGATGCCAGTGCGGGTAGCGCAGCGGCTCGAGCGACACCGCGTCGAGCCGCGCGAGCTCGTCCGCGGTCAGCTCCAGGTCGGCGGCGGCCAGGTTGTCCGCCAGCTGCTCCTCCGTGCGGGCGCCGACGATCACCGATGTGACGGCCGGCTTCGCGAGCGTGTACGCCAGCGCCACCCGCGCCGCGGAGACGTCGTGCGCCGCCCCGATCTCGACGAGCGCGTCGATGGTCGAGTAGAGCCGGTCCTCGTCGTGCACCGGCGGCTCGGTCCAGCCCTCGAAGCGGCGCGTGCCCTCGGGCGCGTCCTGCCCGCGTCGGTACTTGCCCGACAGCAGGCCGCCCGCGATCGGGCTCCAGACCAGGATGCCGAGGCCCTGGTCGATCGAGACCGGCACCAGCTCGCTCTCCGCGTCGCGCGCCTGCAGCGAGTAGTAGATCTGCTGGCTGACGAACCGCTCGAGCCCGCCCCGGTCGGACGTCCACAGCGCCTTCATCAGCTGCCAGCCGGTGTAGTTGGAGGCGCCGATGTAGCGGACCTTGCCGGAGCGGACGAGGTCGTCCAGCGCCTTCAGGGTCTCCTCCAACGGCGTCTGCCCGTCCCACTCGTGCACCTGGTACAGGTCGATGTGATCGGTCCGCAGCCGGCGGAGGCTCGCCTCGGCCGCCTCGACGATGTGGTGCCGGGAGAGCCCGGCGTCGTTCGGGCCGTCGCCCATCGCGCCGCGCACCTTCGTCGCGATCAGCACCTCGTCGCGGTTCCTGCCCAGGGCCTCGCCGAGGATCTCCTCGGACAGGCCGTCGGAGTACACGTCGGCGGTGTCGATCAGGTTCACGCCGGCCGCGCGCGCCAGGTCGAGCTGGCGGCGGGCGCCGTCGACGTCGATGCTGCCGACGGGCGTCGCCCAGCCGGTGCCGCCGAAGCCCATGGTCCCGAGAGTGATGGTGGAGACGCGGAGGCCGGAGGAGCCGAGCTGGCGGTACTGCATGGTCCGAGCGTAGGCAGCGGCGGATCCGCGGGACCTGCGTGCGGTCGGTACGGTCGCGGCATGACCGCCGAGGACGCCGCCGTCCCCCTGCTCGCTCCCGACTACCCGATCGAGACCGAGCGGCTGCTGCTGCGCCCGATCGACCCGGTCGGCGACGTGGACGCGATCCACGCCTACCTGTCGCGGGAGGACGTCTGCGCGTACATCCCCTTCTCGCCGATGACCAGGGAGCAGGTGGTGGAGCGGTACCGGGACCCGAAGCGCTTCAGGTCCGTGCTGACCGAGGGCGGCCAGGCGCTGGGCCTCGCCGTCGTGCTGAAGGAGACCGGCGAGCTGATCGGCGACGTGCTGCTGATGTGGAACGAGCCCGAGCATCGCGGCGCCGAGATCGGCTACGTCTTCAACCCGGCCCACCACGGGCACGGCTACGCGACCGAGGCGGCTCGCGTGCTGCTCGGGCTCGGCTTCGACGGCCTCGGCCTGCATCGGATCCACGCGCGCATCGAGGACCTGAACCCCGCATCCGGCGCCGTGCTCAGCAAGATCGGGATGCGCCAGGAGGCGGTGCTCGTCGAGAACGAGTGGTTCAAGGAGCGCTGGAGCACCGAGGTCGACTTCGCGATCCTCGACCGCGAGTGGCGAGCGCTCCAGCGCCCATGAGCGGACGGCGGCGGCGCATCGGGAGCGACGCGCGTCGTGGTTCACCCGGCGCGGCCACGCAGACCGTCCGCTCGGGTCAGCAGAGCGAGGCGCTCGAACACCGGGGCCGCGGCGGTCGCCACCCGGCGCAGCGAGCCGTCCGGCTGCTCCTCCAGCGCGAGCAGCCCCATGCGGCGGAGGAAGGCGCTCTTGCCGGCGGCCGTGTCGCCGAAGATCTCGGCGCGGGCTGAGCCGATCGCCTGACCGCTCGCCGCAGGGGAGAGCAGGAACTCCTCGACGTTGCGGCCACCTGAGGCGTAGGACCAGTCGACGAAGTCGAGCAGGGGCCACCACGTGTATCCCCGGATGTCGAACCCTGCACGGCGGAGATCGAGCACCGCCTTCGCGGAGTCGGTGAGCCAGTCGGCGCGGACCGACTCCGTGCCTTCGATGCTCGTCTCGGTGATCAGGATGGGGACGGCGAAGCGATCCGCGAACCACTGCAGCCGATCGCGCAGGCCCTCCGCCCAGCGGTTCGTCGCGATCTGCTCGACGGAGCCGGATCCGGCCACGAGCGTTCGGGGCGTCAGGTCCGGGTAGTAGTTCACCCCGAGCAGGTCGATGGACGGCGCGGCGATGCGGAAGCGGGCGAGGTCGACCGGATCGGCGCCGTGCTCGATCAGCCAGCCGTGCATCGGGTGGTCGGCGCCAACGAGTCCCAGCAGCAGCTCGGTCGGCAGGGCGGAGACCCCGCGAAGCAGCTCCGCGTGCGCCTCCAGGTCCGGAGTGGACGGCATGTAGAGCGCGGACGCCTCCACATGG
The DNA here is from genome assembly GCF_964245895.1 of uncultured Amnibacterium sp. Classification (GTDB taxonomy): domain Bacteria; phylum Actinomycetota; class Actinomycetes; order Actinomycetales; family Microbacteriaceae; genus Amnibacterium. Next base: position 15,024 of record NZ_CAXTOQ010000018.1, on the reverse strand, counting down.
ACGATCACGACGTCCGGGTTCGCAGAGCGAGCGGCCGCGATCGAGCGCCGGATGCCGTCGACGATGCCGAGCGCGACCGTCGTCCAACCCGTCCAGCCGGAGAGCGCCGGCGGCCAGACGCCGCGCAACCCGCAGAACGACGCGGTGGTGATCGGCTCGTTCAGCGGTGTCAGGTGATCGACGAGCCCGCGGTAGCGGGCCGCGAAGGCACCGGTGAACTCGGCGATCGAGTCGGGGTAGCGGGGGTCCGCGAACGATCCGTCGAGCCAGGTCGGCGTGCCGTAGTGCACCAGATCCGCGATCACCGTCAGCCCGAGGTCGCCGGCGGCGTACCCGAGGCGCTCGTCGAGCACCGACCAGTCGAACACCCCGGGCGCGACGTGCACGAGCGGCCAGGAGACGCCGTAGCGGACGGCCGTGGCACCGAGCTCCTGCGCGGTCGCGAGGTCCTCGCGCCACCGCAGGGTGTGCTCGGTCAGGTCGAACTCGTCGAGCGGTGCCATGTCGAACCGCGCGGGCGGGTACACGCAGGTGTCCTCGATGCCGAGCAGCCAGGTCATCGAGCCGGGGGCGAACGCGTCCGTCGCCACGGTCACTTCATCCCCGTGGTCGCGACGCCCTCGACGAAGAACCGCTGGGCGAGGAAGAACGCGACGGCGAGGGGCAGCAGCGAGATCGTCGCGCCCGCGAGCAGCACGGCATGGTCCGTGACGTGCGCTCCACCGAACAGGGTCAGACCCGCCGGCAGCGTGCGCATCTCCGCGTCGCTCGTCACGATCAGCGGCCAGAGCAGATCGTTCCAGAGCGCCATGAAGTTGAGCAGGCCCACCGTCGCCAGCGCCGGCTTGGACAGCGGCAGGATCACGCGCGCGTAGATGCGGAGATGACCGGCGCCGTCGATCCGCGCCGCCTCGTCGAGCTCTGCCGGGATGGTCAGGAACGACTGACGCAGCAGGAAGATCCCGAACGCGCTGGTCGCTCTCGGGATGATCAGCCCCTGATAGGTGTTCAGCCAGCCGAGGTGGAACAGCTCGATGAAGACCGGGATCAGCGTGACCTGGAACGGCACCATCAACGTGGCGATCACGAGCACGAACGCGACGTTCCTGCCTCGGAAGCGCAGACGAGCCAGCGCGTAGGCGCACAGCGAGTCGAGCACCAGCGTCAGGATGGTCGTGACGCCGGCGAACACGACCGTGTTCAGCACGAGGCGGAGGAACGGCAGCTGCTCCCAGACACCGATGTAGCCGTGCAGCGTCCAGGCGCCGGGCAGCAGGCTGCCCGGGTTCGCGAACACGTCCGCCTCGGTGCGGAAGGACACCGACAGCATCCAGAGGAACGGCACGACCGCAACGACGACCCCGATGGTGATCGGCACCCAGCGCACGATCGAACCGACGCGGAGCGGGGTGGTGCCGGCAGCGCGCAGCCGCGGGGCTTCAGTCGACATCGTCGTACCGGAAGAGGCGCAGCTGCAGCAGCGAGACGAGCATGATGAGCGCGAACAGCACCCAGGAGATCGCGGAGGCGTACCCGGTGCGGAAGTTCACGAAGCCTTCGCGGAAGACCTCGGTGACGAGCGTGTCGGTCGCGAAGAGCGGGCCGCCCCCGGTCATGACGTAGACGAGGTCGAACAGCTGCAGCGACTGGATCGTGAGGATCAGCGTCGAGAACAGCAGCGTCGGCCGGATGCTCGGCAGGGTGATGAACCGGAGGAGCTGCCACGAGGTCGCTCCGTCGATGCGGCCGGCCTCGAGCCGCTCGCTCGGCACGCCCTTCAGCCCGCCCAGCAGGATGATCATCACGAAGCCCGCGTTCTTCCACACGTCGACGAAGATCACGGCGGGCAGAGCGAGCGACGGGGACTGCAGCCAGTCCACCGCAGGAAGACCGATCGTCTGGCTCAGCCCGGCCACCAGCCCCAGCTCGGGGTCGAGCAGGAATCGCCAGACGAGGCCGATCGAGGTCAGCGACACGATCGTGGGGAAGAAGAAGGCGGCGCGCACCACCTTCGTCACCGCGGTGTCGCGCACGAGCGCCACCGCCAGAGCGAGCCCGAGGACCACCAGCACGAGGACCGAGACGATCGTCAGCTCGAGCGTGTTGCCGAGCGCTCCCCAGAACCGCGGGTCCTGGGTGAGGGCGATGTAGTTCTGCAGGCCGACGAACGGCTGCACGTCGGCGCCGATCGTCCAGTCGTGCAGCGAGTACCAGAACGATACGAGGATCGGGTAGATCACGAAGACACCCAGGATCACGAGGCTCGGCGCCATGAACAGCCACGCCGGCTGCCAACGGAGCCGGCGCCGGCGGGACGCGGCCGGGGTGGCCCGGGTGGAGGGCGACATGGCGCCTCCCTCCACCCGGACCGGTGCTCCGACGCTCATCAGGACGAGCAGCCGGTCAACGCGTCGATCGTCTTGCCGGCGGCGGCGGTCTGCGCGGCGAGGTCCTGGCCGCGCGTGATCCTGCCGATCAAGGGCACGTAGCCGTTCGCGTCGACCTGCGTCGCCTCCGGCACGTGCGGCAGGTAGAGCCGCGCGTCCGGCACCTGCTCCGTGAACGTCGAGATGATCTCGTTCGCCTTCAGGTCGGGGTCGTCGGCGAGGTCCGTGCGCAGGGTCGGGAAGCCGGTCTGCAGCGAGAACTTCTTCTGGGCCGTCTTGCTGGTCCAGTAGGCGACGAACTCCTGCGCCTGCTTCGGGTGCTTCGTCTTCGCGGAGATCGCGAGCGGTGCCGTCGATCCCAGCGTCACGGAGGAGCCGTCGGTCCCGACTGGGATCGTCGCGAGTCCGAGGTCGATGCCGGCCGACTTGTAGCCGGGCGCTGCCCACGGGCCGTTCATCTCCATCGCGGCCTTGCCCGCCGAGAACAGCGAGTCCGCCTCCGCGCCGGTCAGGCCGACGGGGGAGACCTTGTCGTTCGCGACCAGGTCGGCCCACGGCTTGAGGCTCGCCTGGCCCTGCGCCGACTGCAGCACGCTGCAGCTCTTCGTATCGACGATGTCGCCGCCCTCGAGCCACTGCAGGATCGGCCACATCTGGATGGTCTGGTTGTCGGCGAGCACGAGCCCGTACTGCTTCTTCTCCGGGTCGGTCAGCTTCTTCGCGTCGTCCTGGAACTCGGCGACGGTCTTGGGCGGGGAGGTGATCCCGGCCGCCGCGAACAGCTTCTTGTTGTAGTAGAGGCTCAGCGTCGCGTAGTTCGCGGGCACCGCGTAGAGCTTCCCGTTGTACGTGAACTCCTTGATCAGCGCCGGCGCGATCTGGTCGACGTTCACCTTGCTGTCGCCGCTGCCCGTGTCGGTGATCGGCAGCACCGAGTTCGTCTTCACGTACTGCGCGATCGCGTTCGGGTCCGAGCTGGGGGCGGCGATGTCCGGGCCGCTGCCGGTCAGCCAGGCCGATGGCAGCTTCTGGGTGATCGTGTCCCAGGGCTGCACCGACATGGACACCTGGATGTCCTTGTGCGAGGCGTTGAAGTCCTTGACGATCTGGTCGTAGCCGGGGCGGTCGCCGCCGGTGAACCCGGTCCATACGGTCAGCTTCACGGGACCGCCGGCGGTCGACGCCGACCCTCCCGAGCAGCCGGTGAGCGCGACGAGCAGCGCGGCCGAGCCGGCTGCCGTCGCGATGAGGGATCGCTTCATGAGGGGGAACTCTCCTTCGAGTCGAGGTGATGCGGGGAGGGAAGGATCAGGAGCGGTGGAGGACGACGTCCTGCCGCGGGCAGCCGCAGGACCCGCGGCGGATGAGGGTGACCGGGAGGTCGTCCCTGGTGGCGTCGGACTGCGGCGCGTCGACGAGCGCGAACAGGCGCTCTGCCGCGATCCGCGCGACCTCCTCGGCCTGCACGTGCATCGTCGTGATGCCTGGATCGGTCGTGCGGGACAGGCCGAAGTCGTCGAAGCCGATCAGAGCGACGTCCTCCGGGACCTGCAGGCCCTGGCGCCGCAGGGACTGCAGGCCGCCGAAGGCCATGTCGTCGTTGGCGAAGACGACGGCGTCGAAGCCCGCGCTGCCGAACCGCAGGCCGGCGAGGGCGTCGAACCCCGAGCGTTCGCTGAAATCGCCTTCGACGACGCTCGCATCCGCCTCGAGGCCGGCTGCGCGCACCGCAGCGAGGAAGCCGTCCCGCCGGTCGACCGCGGTCTGGTGGTCGAGGGGACCGGTCACATGGAGGAGTCGCCGCCTGCCGTGCTCCCGGAGGAGGTGGGTCGTCGCGGCACGCGAGGCCCCCACATCGTCCCAGCCGACGCTCGTCGTTCGCGGAAGCTCCGGGTAGTTGCCCAGCAGGACGATCGGCAGCCCGCTGGCCGCGAGACGTTCGATGTTGGGATCGCCGATCGCGGCGCTCGTCACGATCGCGCCGTCCGCGGTGCGGGAGCGCATGACGCGCTCGTACGCGGTCAGGCCACTGGCTTCGCTGGCGCTCGTGGAGACCAGCACCTGGACGTCGCGCTCGTTCGCTGCCGACGAGACGCCGGTGAGGACGTGCATGAAGTAGGCGTGGCCGAACACGTGCTGCGTGGAGTTCGGCACGATCAGCGCGATCGCGCCCGACCGGTGGCTGCGCAACGCCTTCGCGGCAGAGCTCGGGACGTACCCGAGCTGCGCTGCGGTCTCGCGGATCCGATCGGCGGTCGAGGTGCTGATCCGTGTGCTGCCGGAGAGCGCCATCGAGACCGCCGCGGGCGTGACGCCGACGCGCTCGGCGACGTCCTTCAACGTGACGGTTCGTCCCGTGCGATCGGCCACAGCGCCTGCCTCCAGTATTTAAACGTTTAAGCAGTTAAACGTTGAAGCGGACAGTATCAGCGCGTCGACCGGCCCGCAACGACGGGTCGGGGATGCGTGATCCGCGCCTACCGGGCGGCCTCGTTCGCGGCCTTCCGCGCCTTCGGGCCGAAGGCGAGGCCGCCCATGTCCTCCAGCTTGACGCCCTTGGTCTCCGGCACCAGGAAGAACACGAACAGCAGCGAGATCAGGGCGAACGCGGTGTAGAGCCCGTACGTGAAGACCAGCGACAGGTCGGCGAGCGGCGGGAAGCTGAGGGTGACCGCGAAGTTCGCGATCCACTGCGCGGCGGCCGCGACGCCCAGCGCCTTCGCGCGGATGCGGTTCGGGAACATCTCGCCGAGCAGCACCCAGACCAGCGGCCCCCAGGTGGCGCCGAAGCAGACGACGAACAGGTTCGCGCCGACGAGCGCGATGACGCCCCAGGGATTCGGCAGGGTCACCGCGCCTCCGGACCCCGTGCTCGCCTGGCTGAAGGCGATCGCGACGGCCGCCAGGGCGATCGTCATCCCGGCCGATCCGGCGAGCAGCATGGGCCGGCGGCCGACCTTGTCCACGATCGCGATGGCGACGAAGGTGACGGCCACGTTGACGATCGCGGTGATCACCGAGATCGCGAAGGAGTCCTTGAAGCCGACGGCGTTCCAGAGCGTCGTGGAGTAGTAGAAGATCACGTTGATCCCCACGAACTGCTGCAGCACGGACAGGACGATGCCGGCCCAGACCACGGGCTGCAGGCCGAGCACCGGGCCGCGGAGGCTCGCCTTCTGCGCGTTCTCGGCGTCCTCCGCGATCGTCGACTTGATGCTGCCGACCTCGTCGTCGATGTCGTCGTGCGGGGTGGTCTGCCGCAGCACGGCGCGGGCGCCGTCCTCGTCGTCCTTCGCCAGCAGGTGGCGCGGGGACTCGGGCAGCCGCAGCGCGATCACCCCGTAGGCGATCGACGGCACCACGCCGACGAGGAACATCCAGCGCCACGCCTCGAGCGAGAAGAGCAGGGTCTGCTCGGCCCCCGAGGTGCCGTCGAACCCGGCGAGCAGCGCGTCGGAGAGCAGCGCCGCGAAGATGCCGACGGTGATCGCCAGCTGCTGCAGGGAGCCGAGCCGGCCGCGCACCGAGGCGGGTACGACCTCGGCGATGTAGGTGGGGGAGACGACGGATGCGACGCCGATGCCGAGGCCGCCGATCACGCGCCACAGCATGAAGTCGACGACGCCGAACGCGAGGCCGGCGCCGATGGAGCTGACGAGGAACAGGACGGCGCCGACCAGCATGGTGCGGGTGCGGCCGATCCGGTCGGCGACCCGTCCCGCGAGGTAGGCGCCGACGGCGCAGCCGAGCAGGGCGATCGCGACCGAGAAGCCCTGGATCGCCGGAGCGAGGTCGAACTGCTTGCCGATCGCGTCGACCGCGCCGTTGACGACGGAGGAGTCGAAGCCGAAGAGGAATCCGCCGAGCGCTCCGGCGACCGCGAGCGCGGTGACCTTGCGCTTCAGGCCCCGCAGGCCGGGGGCGTCCTGCCGGTTCGGCCGCTGCTGGGTGCCGCTCATGGACGAGGTCCTCACCGCGCGGCGCTCGAGAGCAGAATCCGGTCGTGCCGCGTCGATGCGACTGGGTTCGGCCGGTGATCCTCTCGGATGCCGAGTGAAAGTCTGCTGAGCAGTCGTCCCGGCTCAGCCCGCGCTCAGGCGATGGCGACCCGCTCGACCGCGGCGTCGAGCGCCTGGTCGAGGTCCGCGACGATGTCGTCGACGTCCTCGATCCCGACGCTCAGCCGGATCAGGCCGGGCAGCACCCCCGCGTCGAGCAGCTGCTGCTCGGTCAGCTGCGCGTGCGTCGTCGACGCCGGGTGGATGACCAGGGTCTTCGCGTCGCCGATGTTCGCGAGGTGGCTGGCGAGGTCGACGGACTCGATGAAGGTGCGGCCGGCGTCGCGGCCGCCCTTCACGCCGAAGCCGAACACGCTGCCCGGCCCCTTCGGCAGGTACTGCTTCGCCCGCTCGAAGTGGTGGTGGCCCGGCAGTCCCGGCCAGCTGACGTACTCGACGCGCGGGTCCGCCTCCAGCCACTCGGCGACGGCCCGCGCGTTGTCGACGTGCGCCTGCATGCGGTACGGCAGCGTCTCGACGCCGAGCGACAGCTGGAAGGCGGAGGTGGGGGACAGCGCCGGGCCGATGTCTCGCAGCTGCTCGGCGCGCAGGCGGGTGAGGAACGCGTACTCGCCGAAGTTGCCGTGCCACTCCAGCCCGCCGTAGGTCGGCACCAGCTGCTCGAAGAGCGGGAAGCGGCCGCTGGCCCAGTCGAACCGGCCGGACTCGCTGACGACGCCGCCGAGCGTGGTGCCGTGGCCGCCGAGGAACTTCGTCGCGGAGTGGGTGACGATGTCCGCGCCCCACTCCATCGGCCGGGACAGGTACGGGGTGGCGACGGTCGCGTCGATCATCAGCGGCACCCCGGCCGCGTGCGCGACGTCGGCGAGGCCCGCCACGTCGGCGACGTCGCCTGAGGGGTTCGCGACGCTCTCCGCGAAGACCACCTTCGTGCGATCGGTGATCGCGGCGGCGTACGCCTCCGGCTCGGACGACGCGACGAATGTGGTCTCGACACCGAACCGCCGCAGCGTCACGTCGAGCTGGGTGAGCGACCCGCCGTAGAGGTTGGCGGAGGCGACGACGTGGTCGCCGGCCCCGGCGAGGGACGCGAACGCGATGTACTGCGCGCCGAGCCCCGACGCCGTCGCGACCGCACCGAGCGCCCCTTCGAGGCTGGCGATCCGTTCCTCGAACGCCGCGACCGTGGGGTTGGCGAGACGGCTGTAGATGTTCCCGTACTTCTGCAGCGCGAAGCGGGCGGCCGCGTCGTCGGCGTCGTCGAAGACGAACGCGCTGGTCTGGTAGATCGGCAGGGCCCGCGCACCCGTGGTCGCATCGGGGATGTTCCCGGCGTGGATCGCTCTGGTGCGGAACCCGTACTCGCGGTCGGCCATGCGCTCGACGGTAGTCGCCGGTCGCGGCGACGCAGGCCGCGGCCGACCCCGGAGGACGCGGAGGGGGAGGCGGTCGGGATCCGCCTCCCCCTCCGCTGTCAGTCGCCGAGCTTCTGGTCGGCCGCCTCGCGGGCCGTGTCGATCTGCTCGTCGTGGCCGCCCCCGGTGGCGCGGTCGGCCGCGTCGCCGGCCTTGTCGAGGGCGCCGTCGCTCGCCTGCTCGCCCTTGTCCGAGTGCAGGAAGTCGTTGGCCTTGTCTCCGATGCCGCTCATGCGGTGCTCCTCCCGCCGCGCCGGTCGGCGCGTGCGAGGGGAGTCTCGGCCGCGCACGTGGGCGTCGCCCGTCCGGCCGCCCGCCGTGGGCTCCGCGTCTCCGGGGAAGGCGCTGAGTACCGCGAACCGTGCTCGTTCAGGCCGGATCGGCGACACGCCGCACCGCGATGCCCGGCCGGCGGCGTGGCGCCGATCCGAGCCTCAACGAGGAAGGTGACGAGCGGGGGCCGTGCTCGCCCAGAGGTCCGGCTCGGGGAGGGGGTCGCCGGCGCGGACCGCGTCCGCCCACGCCGCCGTCGTCGCGACGGACACGAAGCCCGCGCCGAGCACGACCAGGGTGCGCTCGTGCACCTCCTGCGCGGACAGCGCGCCGGTCGGCGTCACGAGCGGGAGGGTGCCCGTCGCGTCGGCGAGCAGCTCCACCGCCAGCCCGAGGTCGGCCGCGTCGCGCGCCGTGGACTCGTCGCAGTGCTGCGTCATGAAGCCGGCGATCGTCACGGTGTCCACGTCCCGTTCGGCGAGCCGGGCCGCGAGGTCCGTGCCCGCGAAGCACGAGACCGCCTGCTTCGTCACCAGCAGGTCGTGCGCGGCGTCGGCGACGGTGTCGTGCAGCTCGGCGCCGCGGGAGCCCGCCGCGAACACGGGGGAGTCGGCGGCGTCGACGTGCTGCACGAGGACGACGGGGAGGCCGGCGGCGTGCGCCGCGTCGAGCGCCGCCGCGATGTTCGGCAGGCTCTGGGCCAGCGGCGGGAACGCGACGGGGAGGGCGCCGTCCACGTACTCGCGCTGGACGTCGATCACGAGCAGCGCACGCCGCGGTCCATCGGTCACGGCGGAACGCTACCGCGGCGCGACAGGCGGAAAGCGGGCGCTGACCAGAGCGAACCCGGTCGGCTGGTAGTCTCCTCACGCGTCCTCCCGGACGTGGGCGTCGAAGCGCACCCGATCTCCCGGCTGTACCCATCCCATGGGCATGCGGTCGAGACGGTGCCGCGAGCGGCGCGTTCAGGTGCAGAGTCCGCACCGCCGCCGCGGCCCGACGCCGCCACGACACGACAGAGATCACCCATGTCCTCCTCCTCCTTCGGCACGCTCGGCGTGCCCGCCTCCTTCCTCCCGGCGCTCGACGCGGCCGGCATCACGCAGCCGTTCCCGATCCAGACCGCGACGCTGCCCGACAGCCTCGCCGGGCGGGACGTGCTCGGCCGCGGCCGCACCGGCAGCGGCAAGACCCTCGCGTTCGCGCTGCCGCTCGTCGCCCGGCTGCAGGGCGGCCAGCGCCGCCCTTCCCGCCCCCGCGGCCTGGTGCTCGCCCCGACCCGCGAGCTCGCGACGCAGATCGCCGCCGTCGTGCAGCCGCTGGCCCAGGCCGCCGGCCTCACCGTGACCACCGTGTTCGGCGGCGTCTCCCAGAACCCGCAGGTCACCGCCCTGCAGCGCGGCGTCGACATCGTCGTCGCGTGCCCCGGCCGCCTCGAGGACCTGCTGAAGCAGGGCGCCCTGACCCTCGGCCAGATCGAGATCACGGTGCTCGACGAGGCCGACCACATGGCCGACATGGGCTTCCTGCCCGGCGTCACCCGACTGCTCGCCGCCACGCCCGCCGGCGGCCAGCGCCTGCTGTTCTCCGCGACGCTCGACAACGGCGTGGACAAGCTGGTCAAGCGCTTCCTGTCGAACCCGGTCACGCACTCCGTCGACGACGGCACCTCCGCCGTCGAGACGATGTCGCACGCCGTGCTCGAGGTGCGGGACGCCGAGGGCAAGCGGGAGGTCATGGAGGCGCTCGCCTCCGGGACCGACCGCCGCATCCTGTTCGTGCGCACGAAGCACGTCGCCAAGCGCCTCGCGAAGCAGCTGACCGCGGCCGGCATCCCCGCCGCGGACCTGCAGGGCAACCTGTCGCAGAACGCCCGCGAGCGGAACCTGGCCGCGTTCTCCGACGGCTCGATCCGCGTGCTCGTCGCCACCGACGTCGCCGCCCGCGGCGTGCACGTCGACGACATCGCCCTCGTGATCCACGTCGACCCGCCGACCGAGCACAAGGCGTACCTGCACCGATCCGGCCGCACCGCCCGCGCGGGCGCCTCCGGCACGGTCGTCACGCTGGTGCTGCCGGAGCAGCGCCGCGAGGTCGCGCAGCTGCTGCGCGCCGCCGGCGTCGCCGCGTCGCCGGTGCAGGTGACCGCGCAGTCCGCCGCCGTGCTGCAGCTGGTCGGCGAGGTCGCCCCGAAGGTGGCCCCGGCGCCCGCCGCGCCGCAGCAGGTGCAGCGCCCGCGGGCCGACCGCCCCGCCGGGCAGGAGCGTCGCGGCGGTGCTCAGCCCGCGCGGCGCGGCAACCGGAGCGGCGCCGCCGCCCCGGCCGCGGGCGACGGCCGCCGCCGGACCGAGTCCGGGTCCGGTCGCGGGCAGGCGTCCGGCGAGCAGCGTCGTGGTGCGGCGTCCGCGTCCGGCGAGGGCCGCGGCGCGGGGCGTCGCAGCGGTTCGCCTGCCGGTGGCGCCGGTCGCCGAGGCGGCTCCGCAGGCGGCCGTGGCGGCGCACCCATGACGTACTCGACCTCGACGGGCTCGCCCGCCGGGTCGGCCTGGTCGTCGTTCAGCGAGCGCGACTCGGCCCCGGCCGAGCGCCGCGGCAGCCGTCGCGCCGGTCGCGACGGCGGTCGCCCCGACGCCTCCCGCTAGGGCGTCCCGGCGTCCGCCTCGGTCCCGATCCAGTAGCGGCGCCGGCCGGCCCGCGAGTCCTCGTACTCGCCGCCCGCCCGCTCGATGACGGTCCGCGACCCGGCGTTGTCCTCGTCGCAGCACACGAGCACCCGGTCGATGCCGAGGTCGCGGGCGACGGGCAGCGCCGCCTGCAGCGCCGCGGAGGCGTGCCCGCGCCGGCGGGCGGAGGGGCGCACGCTGTAGCCGATGTGCCCGCCCTGCTCCAGCAGGAAGGGCGACAGGCGGTGGCGGATCTGCAGGAAGCCGATGAACTCGCCCTCGTGGACCATCCACAGCGCGGTCGCCGGGACGAACCCCTCCGGCCGCGTCGAGTCCTCGCGCGCGTCGGCGCGCAGCAGGTCGACGTAGGCCGCGAAGGCGTCCCCGTGCGTGAGCGCGGCGACGTCCGCGGCCGGGCCGCTGCCGTCCATGTGCTGCCGGCCGAACTCGGCGACCCCCACGATCCACGACGCGTGGTAGCGGATGTCCGGTCTCACCAGTACGGCCATGCGGTCAGTGTCCTCCGCCCGCGCCGATCGGCCCAGGAATACCCGCCGCCGCAGCCAGTTGGTGGTGACATGACAACCATCTACACCGCGGAGGCGCTCTCGACGGGCGCCGGCCGCAACGGGCACGTGCGCTCCTCCGAGGGCATCATCGACATCGACGTGGCCGTGCCGAAGGAGATGGGCGGCGCCGGCGGCGCGGCGAACCCGGAGCTGCTCTTCGCGGCCGGCTACGCCGCCTGCTTCCACTCGGCGCTGCAGGGCGTCGCGCGCGCCGCGAAGGTCGCGCTCGGCGACTCCTCCGTCGGCGCCCGCGTCGGCATCGGCCCGAACGGCGCCGGCGGCTACGGCCTGACCGTGCACCTCGAGGTCGTGGTCCCCGACCTGCCGCACGACGAGGCGCAGCGCCTCGCAGACCAGGCGCACCTGGTCTGCCCGTACTCCAACGCGACCCGCGGCAACATCGAGGTGACGGTCAGCGTCACCGACGACTGACCGAGCACGACAGCAGGAATTCCCGAGCACGACGGCAGGAATCCCTGAGCACGACGGCAGGAAGAACTCGCTTCGGCAGGAAGAACCGGCCGAGTTCTTCCTGCCGACGCGGATACTTCCTGCCGTAGGACTCGGATCTTCCTGGTGAAGGACTCGGGTGACCCGCTGCGGGGCTCGGGGGCTCCGGCCGACGCGCGACCACCGTCCGGCCGGGACCTGCGCCGCTACCGCCCGGCGAGGTACGCGGCCGCCGCGCGGCGGCCGCTGACCAGGGCGCCCTGGCTCGACGGGGTGTCGCGGTGGTCGCCCGCCACGTAGAGGCCCTCGGCCAGCCGGACCGGCTTGCGGAGGGGGCTGCCGCCGGGCAGCGCCGGCAGCGCGGCGGGCACCCAGGTCACCGCGACCTCCTGCCACCCGGTCGTGCCCACGCCCCAGATCCTTGCGAGCGTCGATCGCAGCAGCCGATCCGGGACCGGTTCCGGGCCGAGCACCGACGACGCGATCAGCGCGCGGCCGTCGGGGGAGTACCCCGGCGCGGCGTTCGTCATCACGACGCTGTTCGCGACGGGTCCGCCCTCCGTGTCGAGCGCGAGCACCGGCCGGCGGGTCGGCGGCGCCGCGACCGCGTGCCACACGGTCGTCACCGCGTGCATCGCCGGCTGCCGCAGGCCGAGCAGCCCGGCGGCCGTGCGGGGATCCGCGGCGACGACCACCGCCTCCGCCGCGCGCGTCCCTCCACCGGCGATGTCGACCTCGCCGGGCCGCACGGCCACGACCCGGGCGGCGTACTCGATCGTGCCCTCGGGCAGCCGGGCCGCGAGGGCCAGCGGCAGCGCGCCCATCCCCGCGGCGGGGACGCCGACGTCGCCGTACGCGAAGCTGCGCAGCACGAACGCGACGAAGCGGCTGGAGGTGCGCAGCTCGCGCTCGAGCAGCACGCCCTGCAGGAACGGGCGCAGGAAGTGCTCGACCGGATCGCCGGTCACGCCGCGGCGACGGAGCGCCTTCGCGAGCTCGACGTCGCGGCCGTGGCGGATGCGGGAGGCGGGCAGCGCGGTGACGTCGGCGAGGTACGCGCCGAGCAGCGCTCGCCGCACCGCGGACCCGAGCGGTGCGGTCACGAGCCCGCCCGCCCCGGCCGGCACCTGGCGCGGGTCGGCGACCAGGTGCAGGCCACGGGCGTCGCGCAGCAGCGCCCCGCGCACGAAGGGCCGCAGGTCGAGGCCGTCCGGGAGGCCGATGCGCCGCAGCTCGGGGTACGCCGTGTTCAGGATCTGGAACCCGCGGTCGACGGTGAAGCCGTCGACGGCGTCCGACCGCATCCGCCCGCCCGGTGCGTCCGACGCCTCCAGCACGCGGACGGACCGGCCTGCGGCGGTGAGCCGCAGGGCGGCGGCGAGGCCGGCGAGGCCGGCCCCCACGACGAGGACGTCCGCCTCCCGCGCCGTCACGGCGCGATGACGAGCCGGGCGACGCGATCGCCGCGCACGGTGAACTCGAGGTCGCTCGTGCCGGTGAAGCCCTCGCCGGACACGACGACCGTGGCCACGAACTGCTGGTCGCCGACGCCCGGCTTCACCGCGAGCAGGTCGAAGTGCGACCGCTTGCCGATGTTGTCGCTGCGGTCCCACTCGGCGACGCCGTCGTGGCCGACGAACTCACGGCCCCAGTCGGACAGGAACGCGTCCTCCGTGAAGCCGGCGACGAACGCGGCCGAGTCGCCCGCGTTCGTCGCGTCGATGAAGCCGCGGATGGCGGCCGGGACGGCTTCGGAGAGGCTCTCGCTCATGCCGTCATCGTGCTCGCGGCAGGTGGACGTGCGCCGACCTTCGTTCTGCAGGTCTGCCAGACCTACAGAACGAAGGGGCGGCCCGCTACTCCGCGGCCTCCGCAGGGGCGAGGGGCGTCCAGCCGAACCAGCCGCCGTCGACCGGCATCACGGCCCAGTTGCCGCAGCGCTCGACCCTGTCCGGGAAGGTCTTCGGTGCCCAGGACTCCCCGAAGGAGTCGAGGGAGCGGCGGTCGATCTCGGTGCAGCCCTGCGGCAGCGCGCTCGCCGTGGTCACGCGCACGGAGGCGGGGCTGCGGTCGGCCGAGCCGCCCGTCGCCGCGATGTAGCGGATGTCGGTCGAGTCGGCCGGCACCCAGTCGGGCTGGGAGGCGGGCGTGCGCCAGGCCTGCTCGAGCGCGGCGGGGGTCGCGGCGGTGCCGCTCGTCTGGTGCTGCAGCCCGTCGGCGACCGAGCAGCCGGTCAGCACGAGGGGCAGCACGGCCGCGAGGGCGAGGGCGGGAACGAGGCGCGAGGGCATGGAGGGTCCTTCCGGGTCGGCGTGGAGGGGGTGGTCGCGGCCGGTCATCCGACGCCCAGCGCCTCGACGGGGGCGACGCGGGTCGCGCGGCGGGAGGGGGCGACGGAGGCGACGACGGTCAGCGCAGCGCCGCCGACGACGACCACGGCGATCAGCGGCCACGGGATCCCGACGAAGGCGAGCCCCGGCGTGCCGGGAGCGGCCCCGACGAGCGAGTGCGCGCCGGCCCAGCCGTAGACCGTGCCGAGCACCAGCCCGAGCGCGACGGCGGTGAGCACCAGCTGGCCGCTCTCGGCCAGGATCATGCGCCGCAGCTGCTTCGCGCTGAAGCCGAGCGCCCGCAGCAGCCCGAGCTCGCGGGTCCGCTGCAGCACCCCGAGGGACAGCGCGTTCACGAGCCCGACGCCGGCGATGACCGCGCTGAACCCGATCAGCACGGAGAACACGACGGTGACCGTGGTGAGCATGGACTCGACGCCCGCGTAGTACCCGGGGTCGTCGCCCGCCGCCGCCCGGATCATGTCGCCGAAGGTGCGCAGCGCCACGCCGAAGGTGGTGATCAGGGTCACCGAGACGAGCAGGCCGACCGTCGAGCGGGTGCTGCGCAGCGGGTACCGGACCGCGTTCTCCGCCGCGAGCCTTGCTGTCGCCGAGCCGCCCATGATCCGCCCGGTGATGCGCAGGGCGCGGGGGATCACGAGGTGCGCGCCGAGGACGATCCCGGTGAAGGACACGATGCCGCCGCTGAACGCGACGAGCAGCCCGAAGAAGCTGACCGAGCCGATCGCGACGCCGCCGAGGAGCAGCAGGACGCCGAGCACGCCGAGCACGATCGCCGCGGCCGAGCGGAGGCGGCTCGCGCGGCTCTCGTCCTCGCTCGCCTCCTCCGCCCCGCCGAGCGCCTGCAGCGGCGTGACGGACAGCACGCGGCGGGATCCGATCACCGCGGCGATCCAC
>NZ_CAXTOQ010000017.1:0-33995 GCF_964245895.1 uncultured Amnibacterium sp. | reverse complement strand
GTGGGTCGGCACACTGGACCGGTGGCGACGATGCGGGCGATCCAGGCGGAGCGAGCGGGCGGCCCGGAGGTGCTGCTGTCGGTCGAGCTGGAGGTGCCGCGGCCCGGCGACGGCGAGCTGCTCGTCGCCCTGACCGCCACCGGCGTCAACTTCATCGACGTCTACCGGCGCACCGGGCGCTACCCGGTCGGGTTCCCGCACGTCCCCGGCACGGAGGGGGCGGGAACCGTCGCCGCCGTCGGGCCGGGGGTGACCGGCTGGGCGGTCGGCGACCGCGTCGCCACGGCGGAGGGCCGGCGCACCTACGCCCAGCAGGCGATCGTGCCGGCTGAGCACGCGGCGCGCGTGCCTGCCGGCGTCGACCTGCGGGTCGCGGCGGCGGTCCCCCTCCAGGGCGTCACCGCCCACTACCTCGTGACCTCCGTGTTCCCGGTCGGGGCCGGGTCCGTCGTGCTGATCCACGCCGGCGCGGGCGGCGTCGGGCTGCTGCTGATCCAGCTGGCGAGGGCGCGCGGGGCGACCGTGCTGACGACCGTCGGCTCCCCCGGGAAGCGTTCGCTCGCGGAGGAGGCGGGCGCGGACCACGTGCTCGACTACGATGACTTCGCCGATCGCGCGCGCGACCTGACCGGCGGGCGCGGAGTCGACGTCGTCTACGACGGCGTCGGGGCGTCCACTTTCGACGGCTCCCTGCTCGCGCTGCGGCCGCGAGGCGTCCTGGCGCTGTTCGGTGCCGCCTCCGGCCCCGTGCCTCCGGTCGACCCGATCCGGCTGATGCAGCAGGGCTCGCTGGTCCTCACCAGGCCCACGATGGGCGACTTCCTGCTGACGGGCCAGGAGCGCGCCTGGCGGTTCGGCGAGGTGTTCGGCGCCGTCGAGCGAGGCGAGCTGTCCGTGCGGATCGGCACCCAGGTCCCTCTCGACGACGCGGCGGAGGCGCACCGCGCGCTCGAGGGCCGCAGGACGACCGGGAAGGTGCTCCTGCTCCCCTGATCCCGGGCGTTCGCGGATCCGGACGGATCGGGCGACACGCCGCGCAGGGTGCCTTCGGACCCGGCGTGTCCCTTCATCGATCCGGATCCGCGAAAGGGATCCGGATCCGCGACGACTACTGCACGGCGGAGGTGAGCCGCGCGATGCCGTCGACGAAGGCATGGAAGCGGCCGCGGCCCTGCCAGGAGCGCAGCGTGATCTCCTTCGAGCTCGACCGGTACTCGTCCTCGACCGCCTTCAGCTGGTCGCTGAAGGAGCGCCCGGACACGAGCATCATCAGCTCCAGGTCCAGCTGGAACGACCGGATGTCCATGTTCGACGACCCCACGACCGACACCAGGTCGTCGACGGACAGGTGCTTCGCGTGCAGGATCGTCGGCGCCCGGTACTCGTAGATGCGCACCCCGGCCTGCAGCAGCTCCTGGTAGTAGGAGTGCTGAGCGTGGAAGACGAAGAACTGGTCGCCGATCTCGCCGACGAACAGCTCCACCGCGACCCCCCTCCTGGCGGCGGTGAGGATCGCGCCGAGCAGGGACTCGTCGGGCACGAAGTAGGGGCTCGTGATCGAGATCCGCCGCTCCGCCGCGTAGATCAGCGAGTTGAAGAGGGCGAGGTTGTTCTCCGTCTCGAACGCCGGTCCGGAGGGGGCGATCTGCGCGAGCAGCGTCACCGGGTCCTCGTCGTCCGCGACGGCGTCGACCGTCGTGCTGCCGGGCAGCTCGTCGGTCTCGCTGAACCAGTCGGTGGCGAAGATCGCCTCGACCTCCTGCACGATCGGGCCCTCGACGCGCGCCATGAGATCCCGCCACCGCAGCCCGCGCCGCCGGTTCCCCGCCGTCTCGTAGCTCGGATCGATCACGTTCATCGAGCCGACGAACGCCACCCGGCCGTCCGCGACGAGCAGCTTCCGGTGGTTCCGCAGGTCCGGCCGCTGGTAGCGGCCCCGCAGCGGCTGCACCGGCAGCATGAGCCGCCAGTCCGCCCCGATCCTCGTCAGCTCCTGCTTCATCCGCCGGAAGCCCGGGTACTTGAAGGACCCGAGGTGGTCGACCAGCACCCGCACCGCGACGCCGCGGCCGACCGCCCGCTCGAGTGCCGCGAAGAACGGGCGCGTCGTCGGGTCGAACGAGATGATGTAGAACTCGACGTGCACGGTGCGCTCGGCGCCGTCGATCGCCTCGATCAGACCGGCCAGCTGCTCCTCGAAGTGCGGGACGAGGGTCGCCTCGTTGCCGTCGATCAGCGGCAGCGCGCCCATCTCCCGGTTCAGGCGCGCGATGGGCGCCAGCCACGGCGGTGCGCCGTGCGTGTCGGTGACGTGCTCGACGCTGCGGGCCCGCTCCTCGATGCGCTCGTTCATGGTGCGCTGCTTGTCGCGTCGCGCCTTCGGCAGCTTCGGCGACCCGATGAGCGCGAAGAGCGCGAGCCCGATCAGCGGCAGCACGACGATCAGCAGGATCCAGGCGAGCGCGGAGGAGGGCCTGCGGCCCGGCGGCGCGACGATCAGCGCGACGAGCAGCAGGAGCAGCTCGATGGCGACCAGCGCGGCGGTGGGCAGCGCGCCCGCGATCCAGTCCAGCACACTGCATTGTCGCGGAGGAACCGCCCGCCTCCTCCTGCCGCCTACGCTCGTGCCGTGCAGGCCCGGTTCGCGGGGGTGGACGCGGCCCGAGGGATCGCGATCCTCGGCATGCTCTGGGCGCACACCGCGGCCGACGGCACGCGCGACGCCCTCGCCGACGGCCGGTCCTCGGTGCTGTTCGCGACGCTGGCGGGCTGCTCGCTCGGGCTCCTGACCGGTGGCTCCTCACCGCGCACCGGCCGGGCGCGGTGGGAGGCGCTCGCCTCGGTCGGGCTGCGCGGGCTGCTGCTGATCGTGCTGGGCCTGATGCTGTGGACGCTCGGCACCCCGATCGCCGTCGTCCTCGACACCTACGGCGCGCTGTTCCTGGTGCTGCTGCCGGTCCTGTTCGCCCCCATCCGGGTCGTCGCCGGCGTCGGCGTGCTCGCCGCGCTGGCCGGCCCGTTCGTCGTCCGGGCGGTCGGCGAGGACCTGGCGACCCCGTTCACGCCGGAGCGCCTGCTGCACCTGCCCGCGGAGTGGTTCGTCACCGGCTACTACCCCGGGGTCGTCTGGGCGGCCTACCTCTGCGCGGGGCTGGTGGCCGCCCGCGCGGGACTCGCCCGCCGGCGCACCCTGGTGGCGATGCTCGGCGCGGGTGCTGCGACGAGCCTGCTCGGCTACGGCGGCGCGGCCGCGTTCGGGCTCGACGCCTCCGCGCACGCGAACACGTCGGCGGAGGTGCTCGGCTCGGGCGGGCTCGCGATCGCGGTCGTCGGCGGGCTCGAGCTGCTGTGCTCCTCGGCGGTCGCCGGCCGGATCGCGAGGGCGGTGCTCGGACCGCTGATCGCCGCGGGCCGGATGCCGCTGACGATCTACACGGGCCAGCTCGTCGTGCTCGCGATCTGGCTGCGGACACCCGCCGCCGGGGACCCGCCCTGGATCGAGTCGTGGCAGCTGCTCATCGGGCTGACGGTCGCCTCGCTGCTCGTCGCCGTGCTGTGGCAGCGCTTCGTCGGTCGGGGTCCGCTCGAGCTGCTGGTCTCCCGGCTGACCGCCGTCGGGGTGGGGTCGGCATGGGCCCGGCCCATACGCTGACGGTGTGACCGGGACCCGAGCCGACGTCGACTGCTGGCTGACCGACATGGACGGCGTGCTCGTCCACGAGAACCAGGCGATCCGCGGCGCTGCGGAGCTGATCCAGCAGTGGACCGACCAGGGCAAGCCGTTCCTCGTGCTGACGAACAACTCGATCTTCACGCCGCGGGACCTGGCCGCACGCCTGCGCGCCTCCGGGCTGTCCGTGCCCGAGGAGTCGATCTGGACCTCCGCGCTCGCGACGGCGGACTTCCTCGCCTCCCAGATCCCGGGCGGCAGCGCGTTCGTGATCGGGGAGGCGGGGCTCACCACCGCCCTGCACGAGGCGGGCTACATCCTGACCGACACCGCCCCCGACTACGTCGTCGTCGGGGAGACCCGCAACTACTCGTTCGAGGCGATCACGAAGGCGATCCGCCTGATCGTCGCCGGCGCGCGCTTCATCGCCACGAACCCCGACGCGACGGGCCCGTCGAACGAGGGACCGCTGCCGGCGACCGGGGCCGTGGCCGCGCTGATCGAGCGGGCGACCGGCAAGACCCCGTACGTGGTCGGCAAGCCGAACCCGATGATGTTCCGGTCGGCGATGAACCGGATCGGCGCGCACAGCGAGAACACCGGGATGATCGGCGACCGGATGGACACCGACGTCGTCGCGGGCATCGAGGCCGGTCTGCACACCATCCTCGTGATGACGGGCATCAGCGACCGGTCCGAGATCGAGCGCTACCCGTTCCGGCCGGACGAGGTCCTCGACTCCGTCGCCGACCTGCTGAAGCCCCTCCCCGTCGCCTCCACCGGCCCCGAGGACTGACGGCCGCCGCGTCGCCGTCGGCCCGCGGCGGGACGGGTGGAGGCCTTCAGCAGGATGAATGGACGCGGACAGCAGGACGAAACGGCTTGAGCAGGACTTTCGGGCCCGTTCTGTCCTGCCGTCGGCGTTCTGTCCTGCTCAAGCCCTCGAGGCAACCTGCTCAAGCGCACGAGGCAACCTGCTCAAGCCCTCGCGGCGGTACGGCGAGCCCTCGAGCGGCGCTCAGGCGACGACGCGGATCCGGCCGACCTCGGCGCCGCCGCCCTGCACGGCCAGGGAGGGGTCGGCCAGGAAGCCCTCGGCCGCCGCGCGGCCGACCGCGCCGACGGACGCCAGGAGGGAGACGGCCACCGCCGCCGCTGCACGGGCGGAGCCGTCGAGGATCTTCACCGCGACCGCGGTGCCGTCCGGCGCCACCGCGCACCACACCCCCTCCGCCCCCGCCTTGGCGACCAGGCCGAGCGTCGCCACGGCCCGAGTGGTCGCCGTGCCGGGCCCCTCGATCAGATCCGGGTCCGCGCGGATCGCCATCCCGAGATCCGGGTGCTCCGCGAAGAGCGCCGCGTACCCGTTGGCGAGCGCGACGACCGGCAGCGCCCAGACCGGCCCGCCGCAGCCGTCGGTGCCCGGCCGGACGGGTGCGGCGCCGGCGTACTCGTCGATGATCTCGGCAGCGAGCGAGTGCACCGGGTTGGCCGGGTGCAGGTAGCCGGCAACCGGCAGCCCGAAGGCGACCGAGGCGCCGAGCATCCCGGCGTGGTTGCCCGAGCAGTTCATCGCGATGCGGCTCGGGCCGCCTCCGGCGCGGAGGACCTCGTTCGCCGCTGCGCGGTCGGTCGGCCACGCCTCCGGGGTCCGGAGGTCCGCCTCCGACGCCCCGACGGAGCGCAGCACCTGCCGCACCGCCGCGATGTGCCGCGGGGTGCCGGTGTGGCTGGAGGTGACGATGGCCATCCCGGCCGCGTCGAGGTCGACGCCGGACCGGAGCGCCGCGACGGTCTGGAACGGCTTGAGCGCGCTCCGGGCGTAGATGAGGGCGTCGACGTCGCCGAGCGCGGCGAGCACCGCACCGTCGGCGGTGACCACCGCGGCGGCGCCGAGGTGCTGCGACTCCGGGAAGCCGCTGCGCTCGACGACCGCGAGCGGCACGGAGACGGACGCGTCGAGGGCGCTCATGCCGGAAGGGGCATGCTCAGGCGAGCCCGAGGTCGGCGAGGGTCAGCGCCGCGAGGTACCGGTGGCCGGCGGCCTCGATGACCTCCCTGGCACCGGTGCTGCGGTCGACGACGACGGCGACGGCCGCGATCTCGGCGCCGGCCCGCTCGAGCGCCTCGATCGCCTTCAGGGGGGAGCCGCCGGTCGTGGAGGTGTCCTCGACCACGATCACCCGCCTGCCCGCGACCTCCGGCCCCTCGACCTGGCGGCCCCGGCCGTGATCCTTCGGCTCCTTGCGCACGACGAACGCGTCGAGCGCGGCGCCCCTGGCCGCGCCCTGATGCAGGATCGAGGTCGCGATCGGGTCGGCGCCCATCGTCAGCCCGCCGACGGCCGCGACGTCGGGCACGTCCGCGATCAGGTTGAGCATGACCTGGCCGATCAGCGGGGCGACGCGGTGGTCGAGGCTCACCTTGCGCAGGTCGACGTAGAACGACGCCTGCTTGCCGGAGGTGAGGGTGAAGTCGCCGTGGAAGACGGCGTCGGCCTTGATGTGGTCGATCAGCTGATCGCGGGCGCTGGGCACGGTGCCCAATCGTAGGGATCGTGCCCGCGCGGTTCAGCGCAGCACGTCGACGAAGGCCCGCTGCGCGCGACGCGCCTCCGGGATCGGCAGCAGCGGCCAGTTGTGCAGCAGCCCGTTCCCGACGAGCACCCGCACCGGGGAGGGGCAGCGCTCCTCGAGCCGCAGCGCGTCGCGGTGCAGCACGTCCCGGGTGCCGCTCGCCACGACCACCGGGCCCAGCCCGGTCAGATCGCCGAGCAGCGGGCTCACGTACGGATGCTCCACCGGCAGGTCGCCGCGGTACAGCTCGGCCGCGCGCCGCAGGCCCGGGGCCGCGAGCCACGGGTCGCGCGGGGTCGTCCAGGGCGCGGTCACCCCGCCGTCCAGCCAGGGCGCGCTGAGCAGGAGGGGGACCCGCAGGCCGTCCGCGGCGAGCAGCTGCGCCGCGGCGAGCGCCATGCCGCCGCCCGCGGAGTCGCCGAGCAGCGCCACCTCCCCGACCGCCGCGAGCCGGCGCACGATGCGCGCCACGTGCGGCACGGTCGCCGCCGCGGTGCCCTCCGGCGCCAGCCGGTACAGCGGCACGGTCACCGTGCGGCGGCTCGCGATCGCGATCGTGCGCCAGAGGTCCCAGTGCTGCACCTCCGGTCCGAAGACGTAGCCGCCGCCGTGCAGCGCGACCACCGCGCCGCTCGCCTTCGGCGGCACCAGGTGCACGAGCGGCCAGCCGTCGTCCTCCGCCGTCGCGACGACGACCCCCTCGCCGGATCTCGGCGGGTCCGCGGGCCACGGGTCGCGCCGCAGGATCGCGCGGTCGAGCGCCTCCGCCGAGCGCCACCTGCGGCCCCGCCCGGCCAGGGCGAGGAACGCCCGCACCGCCGTGTGCTGCACGCTCATGCCCGCCTCCTCGCACGGGGGAACGTCCGCCGCCATGGGTAGCGTTGCACCCCGTGCGGATCGCGACCTGGAACGTCAACTCGATCCGAGCGCGGGTCGGCCGGGTGACGGACTGGCTGCAGCGCGCGGACGTCGACGTGCTCGCCATGCAGGAGATCAAGTGCCGGGACGACCAGTTCCCGCACGAGGCCTTCGAGGCCGCGGGGTACGAGGTCGCGACCCACGGGCTCTCCCAGTGGAACGGCGTCGGGTTCGCCAGCCGGATCGGGCTCGAGGACGTCGAGAACGACTTTCCGGGCATGCCGGGGTTCGGCAAGCCGCTGGCCGACGGCTCGCTGCCGCTCGAGGCCCGCGCCATGGCGGTGACCGTCGGTGAGGGCGTCCGCCTGTGGAGCCTCTACGTGCCGAACGGGCGGGAGCTCGACAACCCGCACTACCCCTACAAGCTCGCGTGGCTGGCGACGCTCGCCGGCGTCGCGCAGGCCTGGCTCGCCGAGCACGAGGGCGAGCCGCTGGCGATGATGGGCGACTGGAACATCGCGCCGACCGACGCCGACGTGTGGGACCCGGCGGTCTTCGAGGGCGCCACCCACGTCTCCGCGCCGGAGCGCGCGGCGTTCCAGCGGTTCGAGGCGCTCGGCCTCGCGGACGTCGTGCGCCCCCTCGTGCCGACCGGTTACACGTACTGGGACTACAAGCAGCTGCGCTTCCCCCGCAACGAGGGCATGCGCATCGACTTCGTGCTCGGCTCCCCCGGGTTCCAGGACCTGGTCACCGGGGCGTCGATCGAGCGGAACGAGCGGAAGGGCGACGCCCCGAGCGACCACGTGCCGGTGGTCGTCGACATCGACGCGGAGTCCGCCCTGGACGACGACCGGCCGATGATCTTCTAGGTGCCCATGAATCGGCCATACCGCGTGATGACGGTCTGCACCGGCAACATCTGCCGCTCGCCGATCGCGGAGGTGGTGCTGCGCGACCGCTTCGACGCGGCCGGGCTCGGCGACCGGGTCGTCGTCGACTCGGGCGGGATCTCCTCCGAGGAGCTCGGGAACCCGATCGACCCCCGCGCCGCCCGGGTGCTGCGGCGGGCCGGCTACGCGGTGCCGCGCCGGACTGCGCACCAGGTCACGCCCCAGGACGTCCGCGGCCGCGACCTGCTGCTCGCGATGACCGCGCAGCACGCGCGCCGGCTGCGTTCCGAGGCGACGACGGCCGACGACGCCGAGAAGGTCGTCATGTACCGCCGCTTCGATCCGGACGCGCCATCGCTCGACGTGGTCGACGAGTCCGCCCTCGACGTGGAGGACCCCTGGTACGGCGGGGAGGACGACTTCCTCGCGACGCTGCAGCAGGTGGAGGCGGCCGCGGACGCGATCGTCGCCCACGTGCGCTCCCGCCTCCCCGCCTCCTGACCCCTCCGTTCTGCAGGTCTGCCAGACCTGCAGAACGAAAGGGGGAGGGCGTCAGCGGGCGCTGCGGGCCAGGTCGCTCAGACGGTCGAAGTCGGGGCCGGAGGTCGGCACGTCGATGCGGAAGACCTCCTTGACGGCCTGCAGCCAGCCGTGGACGAAGTAGGTCCAGCCGTCCTCGGCGCGCACGCCGCGGGACTCGCCCTGCCGGATCGCGGTCTCGAGGAACCGCAGGTCGCCGCGGTAGTTCAGGTCCCACGCGATCGCGTCCTGCGGCAGCAGCGCGTCCTCGCCGATCGGCGAGCCGGGCAGGTCCTTGCCGAGACCGGTCGCGTTCACGACGAGCGACCCCGCCGGCTGGGAGGCGAGCACCGCGTCGGTCTCGTCGGTCGACCGCACGCGGACCAGCTCCAGCGGCACGTCCGGCCCGACCTGCCGGGCGATCGAGGCGAGGTGCTCCAGACGGTCCCCGTCGGTGTCCGTGACGACGAGCGCCGCGGGGCGCTGCTCCCCGTGCTCCTCCCGCACCAGGCACCACGTCAGGGCCGTGCCGGCACCGCCGGCGCCCATCACGACGGCGGAGGCGCCCGTGCGGGTCCAGTAGCCCTGCGGCACGATCGCGTCGAGCGCGAGCGCGCCGGTCACCGGATCCTTCGCGAACCCGTGCAGCCCGTCCGGCTCCTTGGTGACGCAGCTGACCTCGCCCATGAGGGTCGCGAGGGGCCGCAGCTGCGCGAACAGGTCCCGCGCGGCGGTGCCGACGGCGATCTTGTGGCTGGTGATCTGCATGCCGAGGCCGAGCCGGTCCTGCTGCAGGAACTCCACGATCCGGCGGGTGTGCTCGGCGGGGGCGCCGACGGGCAGGTCGATGCCGCGCAGCACGGCGTCGTGCAGCCCCAGCTCGTGGGCCCACGCGGGGAACACCCGCTGGATGGACGAGGACCCGGTCGAGACGCCGAGGAAGTAGATCGTGGGCTGCGTCGCGGCGACCAGGGTGTCGGGCGTGAGCACGGGCAGGGGCGTGGCGACGGGGCTGTCGACAGCGGTCATGGGGTCACCTCCGGATTCGAGCAACCGAACGGTGGGTCAGCGTATGCCGCTGCGGCGACCCCTCAGTGAACTTTCACGTCAAGGGGGTTCACACGAGGCCGCGTTCACGGTACGAGCAGCAGGGAGGCGACGAGCAGCACGGGGACGGCCGCGATCGTCGTGATCAGGCCGGCGTCCCGCGCGATCGCCACCCCCGTCCCGTACCGGGTCGCATAGACCAGGACGTTCTGCGCGGTCGGCAGCCCTGCGAGCACGACCGCCGCGTGCAGCTGCGACGCGGTCAGGTGGAGCACGAGCGTGCCGACGATCCACGCGACCCCGGGCATCGCGACCGCCTTCAACGCGGAGGCGAGCAGCACGTCCCGCCTGCCGCTGCCCGCGGCCAGCGGGCGGGCGCCGAACAGCGACAGCCCGAAGCCGGCGAGCATCAGCGGCACGGAGGCGCCGCCGAGCAGCCGCAGCGGCTCGAGGACGATCGACGGCACCCGCACGTGCGCGACGGCGAGCAGCGCCCCGAGCAGCGACGCCACGATGAGGGGGTTGCGCAACGACGCCAGCACCGTGCCGATCACGTTGCGGCGGCGCTCCCGCGTCGCGGCGTCGAGCGCGATCAGCGCAGCGGGTGCGAACACGATCAGCTGCAGCAGGATCAGCGGTGCGGTGTACGCGGCGGAGCCGAGCAGGTACACCGCGACGGGCAGACCGATGTTGTTGGCGTTGACGTACCCGCTGCTGAGCGCGCCGACCGTCAGCTCCCCCAGCCCGCGGTGCCAGGCGAACCGGGCGACCAGCACGTAGACCAGGCCGACGACGAGCGCGGCGACGGCGGACACCGCGAGCAGCGGCGAGAAGAGTACGGCGGTGTCGGCGGTCGCGAGCACGGTGAACAGCAGCGCGGGCGCCGCGGCGAAGAAGACGAACCGGCTGAGCACGACCCGGGCGCCGGGACCCAGCACGTCGAACCGCCCGAGCAGGTAGCCGACCAGGATCACCACGCCGATCACGGCGAACCCCTGCAGCACGCCGGTCATCGGACCATCCTGGCGTGCCGCTGCGGCTGGAGCCCGGTGAGCCGTTCGGCGCCGTCAGCCCTCCGCGAGCACGATGATGCGGTCGGCCGCGGAGAACCGCAGCGACTCCTGCTTCGGCGGGTTCAGCCGCACCCCGTACCGCCGCGATCCGTCGCCCTCGAGCGCGGCCAGCCGGTAGCCGATCGCGGTCTCCCCCTTGCGCCGCGCCGCCTCCAGCACGCTGTAGAAGTCGGCGTCCTCGCCGGGGCGGATGTAGGAACCGGCCGGCCGGAGGTAGACCTCGCTGCCGGTGCTCGAGAAGAGGATCCCGAAGACGTCGGTGAGCCGCTTGTTCTCCGAGGTCTGCGCCAGCATCAGGCTGATCAGCTTGTCGCTGACGATGAAGTCGTCGGCCTTCGTGATCTCCGCGAGCTCGCGGTTGCCGTCGTCGAGCATCTCGCTGACGACCGCGTAGTCGCTGCCGTCCCGGTCGGCCATGTCCCGCAGGTGGAGGAGGGTGACGAGGGTCTTGGCGTCGGCGCGGTCGACGTCGAGGTCGTTCTTGTAGGCGAGCACGATGACGTGGTCGTAGGACGCGACGTCGAGCGAGTCCAGCACCCGCCGGTTCGTGGTGTCGCCCCTCCGCAGGGTGATCCCGAGGTCGGCGACCGGGGCGAGGTCGGGGACGACGACGGACTCGTCGGCGACGACGGTGACGACCGACCCGGCAGCGACGTAGTCGCCGAGCTCGTGCAGCATCATCGCCAGCCCGGAGTTGTAGCCGAGCACGAGCGTGCGCTCGGGGCGGGGGGCGGGCGGCAGGGAGTCGACGACGACGGTCGGGTCCGGCCGGCCGGGCGCGCCCGCGGCGATGGTGCTGTCGTCCTCCGCGATCACGACGAGCTGGTGGTCCGGCAGGATCTCGGTGTCCGCGGGCGGGTTCACCAGCAACTCGTGCCCGCGGACCAGGCCGATGACCGTGCTGGTCGGGAAGCCGAGCTGCGCGTCGAAGTAGGTGGCGCCGACGAGGTCCCCCGGGCGGGTGAAGTACAGCTCGTCGCCGTCGAAGTCGAGCAGCTCGGTGTAGACGGCCGAGAGCCCGCTCTGGCGGCAGCTCTGCACCGTGATCCGGCTGATGATGTCGCTCGCGAGCACCCACGCCGCCTCGTCCCGGCCGACCAGCCGGGCGGCCTCGAGGTTGTCCGCCGACTGGATCTCTCCGACGATGTGGTACGGATCCGCCTTGCGCCGCGGGCTGTTCGTCAGCGCGAGCGCGGTCTTGATCACGGCGGAGTCCGGATCCGCCACCCCCTCCGGCGCCAGGATGACCACGCTGCGCGCGGCGCTCGGGTTCCCGAGCTCGAGGTCGGTCGTGCTCATCGGGTCCCCGGTGCGGCAGACGATCCGGGTGCTCGACCGGCCGGCGAGCCGCGCGCGCAGGGCGTCCTCCATCTCGACCTTGTCGCGGTCCGCCAGGATCACGATCACCGGCCTCCGGCGCGACTCGTTCGCGATGCGCAGCTCCGCCACGATCTGGAACACCTTCGAGTTCCACCCGAGGATCAGCGTGTGCTCGCGCTCGAGCACGCGGGAGCGTCCCTTGCGCAGGTCCGCGACCTTGGCGTCGAAGCCGCCGGAGATGATGCCGATCAGGCTCGCCACCACGACGATGCCGACGAGGGTGACCACGAGCATCGGCACGCGGAACGCCCAGCCCTGGTCGCCGCTGATGGTGCCGCCGTCGATCGCGCGCATGAGGTTGCCCCAGAGCACCTCGCCGAACCCCTCCTGCCGCGTGCCCGCGGGGAACAGCCCGAACACCTCCACGACGACCCCGACCACGACGATGAAGGCGACGGTGACGAGCGCGAGCAGTCCGACGAGGGCGATCGTGCCCCGCGACATGACGCCGTCGAACCAGTAGCGGAACCGTTCGGCGAAGGTGGGGCGATGCACCTGCACAGCATCCCGGTCCGCCGGTCCTCCGGCCAAGTCCGCGCATCAGCGCGGCCGGCGCCTCCGCCCGACGCCGCGCGCCGGAGCGCGCCCGCTACGGTGCAGGCCTGACCTCGAGGAGCACGATGTCGTCGGAAGCCCCGCCCGTCGTCCGGCCCGGCCGCCCGACGTGGGACGTCGTGGTCGCGATCGCGCTGCTCGTCGTGCTGGTCGCCGCCGCGGTCGTGCTCGGGTTCGCCGGCGCGTTCCTGGTGATGGCGAGCGACTCGTGCGGCGCCTCCACGGTCTGCGACGAGTCGCGGCTGAGCGGCGGCGTGCTCGTCGCGATGCTCGGCCCTGCCGTGGTCGCGCTGGTCGCGATCGCCTCGGTGGTCGAGCGCCTGGTGCGCCGGCGGCTCGCCTTCTGGCCGCCGATCGTCGGCCTCGTGGTCGCCGTGCTGGTCTGGGCCGGCGGGACCGCGCCTGGTGCTCTCGTCGGTGCCCGGCGCGACGGCCTGACCCGCGAACGAGGGCGTCGATCACCTCGAACGCAACGATGTTGCGGAGACGGCAGGTTCTTGCACGTCTCCTGCACCGAATGATCGTCCGACGCCCCGTACCGTCGTCGGGCACGAAGGAGGCGCACCATGACGCTGCTC
Organism: uncultured Amnibacterium sp.; assembly: GCF_964245895.1. Lineage (GTDB taxonomy): Bacteria > Actinomycetota > Actinomycetes > Actinomycetales > Microbacteriaceae > Amnibacterium. The sequence continues at coordinate 20,846 of NZ_CAXTOQ010000017.1, read as the reverse complement.
GAGTCGGTCCACCCGACCATCACCACAAAGACGCCCGAATGGGTTCGCCTCAAGGACGCGGTCACCGCGTTCCGCGCGCTCCAGCAGAAGGACGGCGCCCTCGCCGAGGGCGCGGACGCCGCCGCTGCCGGCGCCCTGCTCGACGAGGTGCGCGCGCAGGTCGCCGCGCTGGCCCCGGCCTTCCCCCACGACGAGGCGTACCTGTCCGCGCTCGACGACGACCTCGCGGCGTGGGCCGCCTCCGGCTTCGCCGCGCCCGACTTCCGCGCCTCCCTCGCCGCATTCCAGCCGCAGCAGCACCGCATCGACGGGCTGCGGCACCTCGTGCTGTTCCCGATGACGACCCAGAACGGCTCGGCCGACCGCCTGCTCGAGGCGCTGCTCGTCGACGTGATCTGGCCCGACTTCATCGACGTCCTGGAGCGGGAGGCGTACCCGAACGCGCTGTTCGTCTCCCTCCGCTTCGTCGACTTCACCGGCGGCTACGACACCAACTCGGCGGTGCTGTTCCCCGAGACCGTCGCGATGAAGGAGCTGATCCCCTTCACCTGGGGCGCGATCTTCCAGGATCGCGAGGCGGCCCGGTTCCGCCGCGTCGTCGCCGAGGCGGCCTCGATCACCAAGCTCGACCTGCCGGAGGACGCGCGGCGGCTGCTCGCGGACCAGGCGCTCGCCGAGCGCACCTTCGTGCTCTGGGACCTGATCCACGACCGCACCCACATGCGCGGGGACCTGCCGTTCGACCCCTTCATGATCAAGCAGCGGATGCCGTTCTTCCTCTACTCGCTGGAGGAGCTGCGGTGCGACCTGACCGCGTTCCGCGAGGCCGTGCGCCTCGTGCGGGCGGAGGGCACCGACGAGGTCACACGCGACCACGCGCGCCTCGCGCAGTTCGCGATCCTGTTCGACCGCATCTTCCGGTTCCCGCTCACCGGCTCGCGGGTGCGCAACTACGACGGCCTCGGCGGCCAGCTGCTGTTCGCCTGGCTGCATCAGCACCACGTGCTGCACTGGACGGACACCAGCCTCGCCATCGACTGGGAGCAGCTGCCCGACACGGTGGTCGCGCTCTCCGACGCGATCAACGACCTCTACTGGGCGTCGATCGACCGGCCGAAGATTGCGCACTGGCTCGCGGCGTACGACCTGGTCCGCGCGACCCTGACGCCGAACCCCGCCTCCCGCTGGGCGCGCGGCCTGCCCGACGAGATCCTCGCCGGCGCGCCGAAGGGCTTCACGGACGCCGTGCTGGACGACGAGTTCCCGCTCTCGATGTTCTACGAGGCGCTCGGCAAGAAGCTGCGCCCGACCATCGAGTCGACCGAGGGCATCACGGGCGCCTCCGCCTGACCCCTTCCGCTGGACGTGGCCCCCTTCGCGGAGCAGCGCCTCCCTGCTCAGCCTTGAGCACGACAGCAGGAAGAACGACGTTCGGCAGGAGGAATCGGCCGCATTCTTCCTGCCGAATGTGCTTCTTCCTGCCGAAGCACGGCGTTCTTCCTGCTGTGGTGCTCTAGCCGTCGTGCGCGCTCCAGGGGGAGACGGCTCAGGCGTTCTCGCGCCGGAACACGCGGGTGCCCCAGGCCGCTGCGACCGCGAACACCAGCACGGCCCAGAAGGAGCCCCACCAGACCGTCGAGTCGAAGGTCCCTGTGAACACCGCCCGGATCGCGTCGACCACGTGCTTCGTCGGCACCACGTCGGCCAGCGTCTTCAGCCACGTCGGCTGGGTGATCGGCAGCAGGATGCCCGACAGCAGCAGGACCGGTAGCGCGATGCTGTTCAGCAGCGGCGCGAGCACGTCCTCGCTCTTCGTCAGCAGCCCGATCGCGTTGGAGGCGCACGCACACGCGGCGCCGAGCAGCACCGTGAGCACGATGCCGAACACGATCCCCGCCGCCGACGCCTGCAGCCCGAACAGGAAGCTGAGCAGCACGAGCACGATCGCCTGCACCAGCAGCTGCACGGCGTTCAGCAGCACCCGCCCGAAGAGCAGGGCGCCGCGGGAGGCCGGCGTCACGCGCTCGGCCTCGATGACGCCGGCGCGCCACTCCGCGACCAGCCCGAAGCCCGCGAAGAGCGCGCCGAACAGTCCCAGCTGCACGAGCAGACCCGGCACGAACAGCGCGTACGCGTTGTCGGCGCCGAACGTGCCGGCCAGCGGGACCAGCAGCGGCCCGAACAGCGAGAGGTAGAGGATCGGCTGGAGCAGGCCGATGATCACCCACGCGGGGTTGCGCAGCGCGATCCGCAGCTGGCGGCGGAACACGATCGAGGTCTCGCGCAGCGTGCGCATCAGGCGTCCTCTCGCAGGGATCGGCCGGTGACCGTCAGGAAGACGTCGTCGAGGGTGGGGCGGCGCACCTCGATGCCGGCGAGCACGACGCCCGCGTCGTCGAGCGCGCGGACCAGGCCGGGCAGGCGGTCGCCGACGCCCCGGATGCGGGCCGAGATCCGCAGGCCCTCGACGTGCGGGGCGGCGTCGGGTCCGGCGGCGGCGAGCGCCGCGGCCGCGGCCTCGACCTGCCCCGCCTCCCCGACCAGCAGCTCGACCAGATCGCCGGACACCTGCCGCTTGAGGGCGTCGGGGGTGTCGGAGGCGACGATGCGGCCGTGGTCGATGACGAGGATCCGGTCGCAGAGCGCGTCGGCCTCGTCCAGGTAGTGGGTGGTGAGGAACACGGTCGCGCCCCGTCCGCTCCGCAGCTCCTCGATGTGGTCCCAGAGGTTCGCCCGAGCCTGCGGGTCCAGCCCGGTCGTCGGCTCGTCGAGGAAGACCAGCTTCGGGTCGTGCACCAAGCCCATCGCGATGTCGAGGCGACGACGCTGGCCGCCGCTCATCGCACGCGGCTTCCGCTCCCACAGGCCGTCGAGCTCGAGCTCGGCGAACAGCTCCCTGGCGCGCCTGGTGGCGGCCTGCTTCGAGACGCCGTAGAGCATGCCGTGGTCGACCACCTCCTCCCCCGCCCGCGCCTCCGGGCCGGTGGAGCCGCTCTGCGACACGTAGCCGATCGCCCTGCGGACCGCGACCGGGTCCTTCGCGACGTCGTGCCCGGCGACCACCGCACGACCGGAGGTGGGCCGGATCAGGGTCGTCAGCATGCGCAGCGTCGTCGTCTTGCCGGCGCCGTTCGGCCCGAGGAAGCCGACGATCTCGCCGGCGTCGACGCGCAGGTCGACACCGTCGACGGCGCGCAGCTCCACCTTCTCCCTGCCCTTGCGGGTGGGGAAGGTCTTGGTCAGCCCCTCGACCTCGATCACGGCACCTCCTGGTCGACCCCGGCATGCACCGGGCGCGCGTCCGGCCGGCCCGGACCAGGCATGCTCCCATCCGGCGCGGACATCGGCCGGACGCGACCGCGCCCCGGGATCCGGGGGCTCGCGACGGCGGTCGCTCCGCGGGCACGACATGCTGCCGACATGACTGCGCAGGGGCAGGCGATGCGACCCGTCGAGACGCGGCCGACCGCCTCCATCCGCTCGCTCGTCGTCGCCGGGATCGTGCTGCTGCTCGGCTATGCGCTGGCCGGGACCTGGTCGGTCGGGCAGGGCTTCGGCGGGTACGACGCGGACGGCGGCTGGATCGACTTCGACGGCCGGCCCACGTCGTCCGCCCCGGTCACGGTGGACGTCGTCGGCCATCCCGCGCTGTGGGTGCAGGTCGTGGTCGTCGCGATCCTGGTCGCCGCCGGGGTGTGGGCCGCCCGGACCGGAGGCGCGGGTGCGGGGTTCCGGCGCCGAGCCGGCATCGGGGTGGCGACGCTGGTCGTGGTCGCGGTGGTGCTGGTGTTCACGGTCCTGCAGATCCACCTGGTCCAGGACGCGTTCGCACGCGGGGACACCCGCCCGCCGATCCTCGGGAACGTGACGGTGACCACCTCCACGATGCCGCCCGGCTGACGGGGTGCGCGGGCTCGGGGAGGATGGAGCCGTGAGACTGCACGATCCCGACCGCCGCACGTTCGCCTCCGACAACTACGCGGGGGTGCTGCCCGAGGTGCTGACCGCGATCGCGGATGCGAACGGCGGGCACCAGATCGCCTACGGCGAGGATGAGTACACCGCCCGGCTCGGGGAGGTGGTCCGTGACGAGTTCGGCGAGCGGGCCGAGGTGTTCCCCGTCTTCAACGGCACCGGCGCGAACGTCACCGCCCTCACGGCGCTGCTGCCCAGGTGGGGCGCGGTCGTCGCGACCGGCACCGCGCACATCCACGCCGACGAGGGCGGCGCCCCCGAGCGCGTGAGCGGGCTGAAGCTGCTGGTGGTGCCGGCCGAGCACGGCAAGCTGACCCCCGCGGCCGCCGAGACGGAGGCGTGGGGCTGGGGCGACGAGCACCGCGCGCAGCCGCTCGCCCTGTCGATCACGCAGTCGACGGAGCTCGGCACCGTCTACTCCCCCGACGAGGTGCGCGCGCTGACGGACTTCGCCCACGAGCGCGGCATGGCGGTGCACATGGACGGTGCCCGGCTTTGGAACGCGGCCGCCGCGCTGGATCTGCCGTTCTCCGCCTTCACCAGCGACGTCGGGGTCGACGTGCTGAGCCTCGGCGGGACAAAGAACGGGCTGCTCGGCGCGGAGGCGATCGTCGTGCTCGACCCCGACCGCGTCGACGGCCTGATCTACCTCCGGAAGCTGAACATGCAGCTCTCGAGCAAGATGCGCTTCGCGAGCGCGCAGCTGCTGACCCTGTTCGAGGGCGGGCTCGGCGTCCGCACGGCGGCGCACGCGAACGCGATGGCGGCCCGCCTCCGCGCCGGGCTGGAGGGGATCGACGGAGTCGGCTTCAGCCACCCGACACAGGCGAACGCGGTGTTCGCGGAGCTCGATCTCGACGCCGCCGACCGGGTCCGCGAGCGCTACCGCTTCTACGACTGGGACCGCGCGAAGCGGCAGGTCCGCTGGATGTGCGCCTTCGACACGACGGAGGCGGACGTCGACGCGTTCATCGACACGGTGCGCGCGGCCCTTCGTCGGTGAGGCCGGTCTCGGCGACACGCCGTCTCCGGTCGCACCGAGCACCGCAGGTCGCGAAACGGGCCTGAACGAGGGAACGCCCGCGCGCCGGAGGGTCGCGGGGCGCCGGGATGGCGATCATGACCCCGTGATGGGTGTCAACCACGCCACGAGCGGCGCCGCCGTCTGGTTCGCGGCGACCGCCGCGCTGCCGTCGTTCGGCACGGACGCCTACCCGCTCTCCGCCGCGGGCGTGCTGTCCGGCGCCGTCGTCTGCGCCGGCGCGGCGCTGCTGCCGGACGCCGACCACCACAGCGGCACGATCTCGCACTCGGTCCCGGTGGTCGGCAAGCTCGTCGCCCGCACCATCGAGGACGCCAGCGGCGGCCATCGCCACGGCTTCCACACGATCCTCGCGGGCGCGCTGGTGACGCTGCTCGCCGTGCTCGTCGGCCGGTTCGTCGTCCCGGTGCCCGGCCTGGGGTCCACCCCGCTCGGACCCGCGATCGCGACCGTCGGGCTCATCGCGTTCGCGGTGAAGGCCCGGGAGCTCGTGCGCACCTGGACCGCCGCGTGGGGCATCGGCATCGCCGCCGCGGCCGCGGTCGTGCTGTTCGCGCCGGACAACGCCACCTGGTTCCCGATCGCCGTCGGCCTCGGCTTCCTGACCCACATCGCCGGCGACCTGCTGACCATCGAGGGCGTGCCGTCGCCGACCTGGCCGGTGCAGATCACGCCTCCGAAGGTCTGGGCGCGCACGCCGGGCCTCAACGCGATCTGGAAGCGCAACGGCTACATCTCGGTCCCGGTGCTGGGGCACGCGGGAAGCTGGCGGGAGACGATCCTCGGCTCCCTGCTGGGTCTCTACTGCGTCTACGCGGTCATCGTGGTGGTCGCGAGAGCCGCGGGGATGCCGCTCACGATGCTCGGCTGAGCCTTCGGATCCAGTCGCCGTACCGCGAACGGGGTGCGGATTCCGCGTAGTGGGGGTCGATCCCCAGCGCGATCGGACACTCGGCGGCGGAACCGCTCCGTATGCTGAAAGCATGATCGGGATCGAGCGGGACGTGATCGTGGTCGGTGCGGGAGCCTGCGGCCTGACCGCGGCGAAGCGGCTGCGGGAGGCGGGCGCCTCCGTCGTCGTGCTCGAGGCGCGCGACCGCGTCGGCGGCCGGCTGTGGACGGACGAGTCGTCCGGAGCGCTGCTCGAGATCGGCGGGCAGTGGGTGTCCCCCGACCAGACCGCGCTGCGCGCCGCGCTCGACGAGCTGGGGCTCGAGACCTTCGCCCGGTACCGCGACGGCGCGAGCGTCTACGTCGGCCCGGACGGCGACGCGGTGCGGTTCACCGGCGAGATCTTCCCCACCTCCGCGGCGACCCAGGCCGAGATCGAGCGCATGATCGGCGTCCTCGACGCGCTCGTCGCCGAGATCGACCCCGACGAGCCGTGGGCGCACCCCCGGGCGCGGGAGCTGGACGGCGTGACCTGGCGCGCGTTCCTCGAGGGCCTCTCCGACGACGACGAGGCCCGGGCGAACGTCGCGATGTTCACCGCCGAGGCGATGCTGACGAAGCCGGCGCACGCGTTCTCGGCCCTGCAGTCCCTGCTGATGGCGGCGTCCGCCGGCAGCTTCTCGCACCTGGTCGACGCGGACTTCATCCTCGACCGCCGCGTGGTCGGGGGCCTGCAGCAGGTACCGCTGCGGCTCGCGGAGGGGCTCGGCGAGGACCTGCTGCTGTCCCGGCCGGTGCGGGAGATCGCCTGGTCGGACGACGGCGTGACCGTCCGCGCGGACGGCGACGTCGTGGTGCGGGCGCGTCGCGTGATCATGGCGGTGCCGCCGAACCTGTACGACCGCGTCGACTTCGTGCCCACCCTCCCTCTCCGGCGCCACGTCATGCACCAGCACCTGTCGCTCGGTCTGGTGATCAAGATCCACGCCGTCTACGACACCCCGTTCTGGCGGGAGGCGGGCCTGTCGGGCACCGCGTTCAGCCCCTACCAGCCGGTCCACGAGTCGTACGACAACTCGAACCACGGCGACCCACGCGGCGTGCTCGTCGCGTTCGCGTCCGACGCCCGCGCCGACCGGCTGCTGGCCCTGCCGCCCGACGAGCGGCGGGAGGCGATCCTCGAGAACCTCGCCCGGTACTACGGCGAGCAGGCCAAGCACCCCGCGATCTACGTCGAGAGCGACTGGGGCAGCGAGGAGTGGACGCGCGGCGCGTACGCGGCCAGCTTCGACATGGGCGGCCTCGAGCGCTTCGGCGCCGACCTGCGGACGCCGACCGGCCCGATCCACTGGGCGTCGAGCGACCTCGCCGGCGCCGGCTACCAGCACGTCGACGGCGCCATCCGGATGGGCGACCACGTCGCCGCCGCGGTCCTGGAGGCGCTGGCCCCGATGCCCGTGTGACCTGCCACCTCGCTCACGCTTCGTGCCGCAGGATCGCGATCCGGCGGCACGAAGCGTGAGTGAAGCGGCTAGAGGGAGCGGTGCATGACGTGCAGGCCGACAAGACCGTGCGCACGGCTGTCGAACGCCTCCGGCACGGTGCCGACGACCTCGAACCCGAGGGAGCGCCACAGCCGCACCGCGCCGGTGTTGGTCTCGACGACCGCGTTGAACTGCACGGCGCGGTAGCCGGCGTCCTGCGCCCAGGCCAGCATGTGCTCCCCGAGCGCCCGGCCGACCCCGGCACCGCGGGCGGCACCGTCGACCATGAAGCTCGCGGTGGCGACGTGCGAGCCGCGGCCGGGCCGGTTCGGGCCCATCGTCGCCGACCCGAGCACGCGCCCGTCCTCCTCCGCGACGACCACGCGGTGCTGCACCATCCAGAGCGCCTCCGCCTGCTCGGAGGTCAGGCCCTCGGGGTACGCGTAGGTCTCCCCCGCGGCGACGATCTCCGCGAAGAACGGGTGGATCGACGCCCAGTCGTCGGCGGTGGCCGGTCGGATCAGCATCCGGTCACGGTATCCGGCACGTCGCTACGCTGATCCCGCTCATGCCGCCCTCCACCCCCGTCGTGCTCGGGATCCTCAACGTGACGCCCGACTCGTTCAGCGACGGCGGGCGGTACCTCGACCCGGAGGCGGCGGTCGCGCACGGCCTCGCCCTCACGCGGCGCGGCGCCGACGTGGTGGACGTCGGGGGCGAGTCCACCCGTCCCGGCGCGGTCGCGGTGGATCCGGCGGAGGAGGCGCGGCGCGTGGTGCCCGTGATCCGCGCCCTGGTCGCCGAGGGCGTGCGGGTGAGCGTGGACACGCGCCGCGCCGCCGTCGCCGAGGAGGCGCTCGCGGCCGGCGCGACGATGGTGAACGACGTCGACGGCGGCGCCGACCCCCGCATGCTCGAGGTGGCCGCGGACGCTGACGTCGATCTGGTCCTGATGCACTCCCGCGGGCCGGCGGCCCGCGACGGCGGCTACGGCGACGTGGTCGCCGACGTGGCGGACGACCTCCGGCGGCGCGCGGACGCGGCGCTCGCCGCAGGTGTGCCGGCGGCGCGCCTGGTCCTCGATCCGGGCATCGGCTTCAGCAAGACCGCGCAGCAGAGCTGGCGCCTGCTCGCGCACCTCGACGCCCTTGGCGGCGACGGCTTCCGGCTGCTCGTCGGCGTCTCGAGGAAGCGGTTCCTCGCCGACGTCGCGCCGGGTGGCCCGGAGCAGCGCGACGGCGTCACCGCCGTGCTGTCCGCGCTGCTCGCCGAACGCGGCGTCTGGGGGCTGCGCGTGCACGACGTCGTCGGCACCCGCGCCGCGCTGGAGGCGCTCGAACGCATGCGCGGAACGGCATGAGCGCGACCGATCGCATCCTGCTGTCCGGCGTGCGGGCGAGGGGACGCCACGGCGTGCTCGCGGAGGAGCGGCTCGCCGGCCAGGACTTCGTGGTGGACCTCGAGCTGGGACTCGATCTCGCGGTCGCCGCGGCGACCGACCGCGTGGTCGCGACCGTGCACTACGGGGAGCTGGCGCAGCGCGTCGCGGACGTCGTCGCCGGCGAGCCGGTCGACCTCATCGAGACCCTCGCGCAGCGCATCGCGGACGTCGTGCTGGCCGACGAGCTCGTCGACCGCGTGGTCGTGACGGTCCACAAGCCGGCCGCGCCGATCCCGGTGCCGTTCGGCGACGTCGCGGTGCGCATCGAGCGGTCCCGGCCGGCCGCGACCGAGCACGTCGTGATCGCGCTCGGCTCCAACCTCGGCGATCGGGAGGCGACGCTCGAGGAGGCCGTGTCGGTGCTGCACGCCCTTCCCGGCCTGCAGGTGGAGGGCGCGTCCGCCTCCATCGAGACCGTCGCGGTCACCGAGCGGGGTCCCGACCCGTCGCGGCCGCACTACCGCAACCGGGTCGTCGTCGGGCGCACGTCGTTGCAGCCGCGGGAGCTGCTGTCCGCGCTGCTGCGCATCGAGCGCGCCTTCGGCCGGGTGCGCACCGCGCGCTGGGGCGACCGGCCGCTGGACCTCGACCTGATCGCGCAGGGCGACCGGGCCGTCGACGAGCCGGGGCTCGTCCTGCCGCATCCGCGGGCCCGCGACCGCGCGTTCGTGCTGCTGCCGTGGCTCGAGGTCGAGCCGGACGCGGTGCTGCCGGGCCTCGGCCGCGTCCGGCACCTCGCCGCCGCGCTCGACACCGACTGAGGCGCCGGGAAGAGCGGCGCCGCCCGGGACGTTGATCCGGACGGCCCGATGGCGTGCTGCGAACCGTCCCACTGCCCAGGAGGCCGTATGCCCGCCCTCACCACCGACCGTCGCGCCGTCACCGAGGCGCCGATCGAGGAGATCCTCTCGATGCGCTGGTCGCCGCGCTCGTTCGACCCGGCGGCCGAGGTCACCGATGAGCAGGTGAGCTCGATGCTCGAGGCGGCCCGCTGGGCCGCCTCCGCCTCCAACGTGCAGCCGCGCCGCTTCGTCGCGGGCCGGCGCGGCACCCCGACCTTCGAGCGCATCGAGCGGCACCTGATGGGCTTCAACCGGGTCTGGGCTCCGAACGCCTCGCTGCTCGTGCTGGCGATCGCGGTCACCGGGCCGGAGGACGGCGGGCCCGCCGGCGCGTACCGCTGGGCCGAGTACGACACGGGGCAGTCGATGGCGAACCTCGCGAGCCAGGCGCACGCCCTCGGCCTGCACGCCCACCCGATGGGCGGCATCGAGGTCGACGACCTGCGGCGCGAGTTCGACCTGCCGTCGCACCACGTGCCGATCACCGTCACGGCCGTCGGCACCGTCGCTTCCGCCGACCTGCTGCCGGAGCGGTACCGCGAGCGCGAGACCGCGCAGCGCACCCGCCTGCCGCTGTCGGACCTGGTGCTGGCCAGGGACTGACCGGGCTCAGCCCAGCGCGGCGAGCAGCCGCGGCGTCAGCTCCGTCGGCGCGATCGACGGCGGCCACGCGTCCAGCGCGGCGTTCCACGCGGCACGAGCGACGAAGGACGCGACCACCTCCGGCTCCCCGCCCCCGTGACCGCCGCCGTCGACGTGTCCGTGGTCCGTCGTCACCGCCACGAGCCACCGCTCCCCCGTCTGCGCCCGGTGCTCGACGACAGCGAGCAGGCGGCCGAGGTGCTCGTCAGCCCGGCCGATCGCGGCGACGTACTGGCGGCTGACGGCGCCGTAGACGTGCCCCGCCTCGTCGACGCCGGAGCAGTAGACGAACGAGACGTCCGGGCCTGCCGACATCAGGCCGGCGACGGCGAAGTCGGCGATCTCCGCGTCCGTCGTCCGGTAGCCGTAGGTCTCGCCGTCGCGGACGACGACCCGGTGCTGCTGCGCCCGCCGCTGCTCGTCGCGGGTGTGGACGATCGGACCGACGCCCGCCGGGTCGACGAGCGGCGGCCACGCGGCCGCAGCGAACGTCGTCCTGGTCGGGTCCGCGAAGAACGCCCGGCTCAGCAGGTCGGGATGCGCGGCGAGCCGGCTGCCGACGAAGCCGTTGTCGACCACGCCGTGCTCGGCCACCGACGCCCCCGTGAGCAGCGTCGCCCACGACGGTCCCGAGATCGTCGGCTCCGGGATCGTCATCCGCGTCGTGGTGCCGCGGCGCATCAGCCCGTGGAGGTGCGGGGCGCGGTCGGGCGTCGCCAGGTCGAGGCGCAGCCCGTCGATACCCACGAGCAGGAGGTGCAGCCGGTCCATCCCCCCTCCCTACCGGGCGGAGGTGGACGGGAGGCGACCGCCGCGGGTCAGGCGACCGGGACCTCGAAGCGGCCGACCGTCAGCTCGTCGCGGGACGGGTCGACGTCCACGCGGACGGTGTCGCCGTCGCGCACCTCGCCGCCCAGCAGCCCGCGGGCGAGGCGGTCGTCGATCTCCCGCTGCATCAGCCTGCGCAGCGGGCGGGCGCCGTACATCGGGTCGTAGCCGCGCTCCGCGAGCCAGGACCGCGCCGCCGGCGTCACCGCCAGCTGCAGCCGCCGGTCGCTCAGCCGCCGGCCGAGCCGGTCGATGTACAGCTCCACGATCTGGGCCAGGTCGTCCTCGGTCAGCGACTGGAACACGACGATGTCGTCGAGCCGGTTCACGAACTCCGGCTTGAACGCCTGCCGGACCATCGCCTGCACCGCCTCCTCCTTCTGCTGCGCGGAGAGGGAGGGGTCGGTCAGGTACTGGCTGCCCAGGTTCGACGTGAGGACGAGGATCGTGTTGCGGAAGTCGACCGTGCGGCCCTGCCCGTCGGTGAGGCGCCCGTCGTCGAGCACCTGCAGCAGGACGTCGAAGACCTCCGGATGCGCCTTCTCGACCTCGTCGAGCAGGATCACCGAGTACGGCCGGCGGCGAACCGCCTCCGTCAGCTGGCCGCCCTGCTCGTAGCCGACGTAGCCGGGAGGGGCGCCGACCAGCCGCGAGACGGAGAACTTCTCCCCGTACTCGCTCATGTCGATGCGGACCATGGCGCGCTCGTCGTCGAACAGGAACTCGGCGAGCGCGCGGGCGAGCTCGGTCTTGCCGACACCGGTCGGCCCGAGGAACAGGAACGACCCGGTCGGCCGGCTGCCGTCGGCGATTCCGGCGCGCGTGCGGCGCACCGCGTCGGACACCGCGGCGACCGCGGCCTTCTGGCCGATCAGGCGCCTGCCGAGCTCGCTCTCGAGCCGCAGCAGCTTCTGGGTCTCGCCCTGCAGCAGGCGGCCCATCGGGATCCCGGTCCACTGCGCGACGACCGCCGCGATGTCCTCGTCGGTCACCTGGTCGTTCACCATGCGGGGCTCGCCGCCGTGCTCCTCCGCCTGCTCCGCCACCGCGAGCTCCCGCTCGATCACCGGGATCTCGCCGTAGAGCAGGCGCGACGCCTCCTCCAGGTTGCCCTCGCGCTGCGCGCGCTCGGCCCGCATCCGGAGGGCGTCGACCTTCTCCTTCAGGTTGCCGACGCGGTTGAGGTCGGCGCGCTCGCGCTCCCACCGCTGCTGCAGGTCCGTGAGCGTCGACTCGCGGCGGGCGAGGTCGGCGCGCAGCTTCTCGAGCCGGTCGCGGGAGGCGTCGTCCTTCTCCCGCTTGAGGGCGAGCTCCTCCAGCTTCAGCCGGTCGACGGACCGCCGCAGCTCGTCGATCTCGACCGGCGCCGAGTCGATCTCCATCCGCAGCCGGCTCGCGGCCTCGTCGATGAGGTCGATCGCCTTGTCCGGCAGCTGCCGGGAGGTGATGTAGCGGTTCGACAGCGCGGCGGCGGCGACGAGCGCCGAATCCGCGATCGCGACCTTGTGGTGCGCCTCGTAGCGCTCCTTCAAGCCGCGGAGGATCGCGACGGTGTCGTCGACGCTCGGCTCGCCGACGAAGACCTGCTGGAAGCGGCGCTCGAGCGCCGCGTCCTTCTCGATGTACTCGCGGTACTCGTTGAGGGTCGTCGCGCCGATCATCCGCAGCTCGCCGCGGGCGAGCATCGGCTTCAGCATGTTCGCGGCGGCGACGCTGCCCTCACCGCCGCCGGCACCCATCAGGGTGTGCAGCTCGTCGATGAAGGTGATGATCCGGCCGTCGGAGTCGTCGATCTCCTTGAGCACGGCCTTCAGCCGCTCCTCGAACTCGCCGCGGTACTTGGCCCCGGCGACGAGGGCCGCCAGGTCGAGGGAGACGAGCCGCTTGTTCTTCAGCGAGTCGGCGACGTCGCCGGCGACGATCCGCTGCGCGAGGCCCTCGACGACCGCGGTCTTGCCGACGCCGGGCTCGCCGATGAGCACCGGGTTGTTCTTGGTGCGCCGGGTGAGCACCTGGCTGACCCGACGGATCTCGGTGTCCCGCCCGATGACCGGGTCGAGCCGGCCGGCGCGGGCGATGGCCGTGAGATCGATGCCGTACTGCTCGAGCGCGCTCCTGCCGTTCTCCTGCGGAGCAGCCGCACCACGCATGTTGGCCATGGTTCCTGCTTTCTGGAGGCTGTATCGCCTGACCTGGTGGACGGAGGCGTCCACGGACTCGAGCGCAGGGCGCTCAGGGGTATTCCACGTCGTCGGGATCGATGGCCCGCGGGCGCCACACCATCAGCTCGGTGCGGCGGGCGGCGCGGGTGCCGTGCCGCAAGGGCACCACGTCGCCCTGGGCGGACGACGCGAAGACCCGGGCACCCGGGCGGGACAGCAGCTCGTTCGCGAGCGCCGCCTCCAGCTGCCGCACGTGGTCGCGCAGCGCGACGACCTCGTTCTCCAGCTCGAGCACCCGGCGGATGCCCTCGAGCGAGACGCCCTCGCCGGACAGGCGCTGCACCTCCCGCAGCTGCGCGACCTCGCGCAGCGAGTACCGCCGGGACCTCCCGGAGGTGCGCCGCGGCACGACGAGGCCGAGCCGGTCGTACTGGCGCAGGGTCTGCGGGTGCATGCCCGCGAGGTCCGCAGCGGCGGCGATGGGGAAGATCGGGTCGTCCGCGTCCATCACGCCCGCCCTCGTCCTACGTTTCGAAGGCGTTCTGGCGAAGCGGAGCGAGCCAGAACGCCTTCGAAACGAGGACCGGTCGTCATGCGCGGGCCTTGGCCAGCAGGTCGTCGCGCGGGTTCTCGTCGGGCGACGCCGCGATGAGGGCCTCGAGGGCCTCCTTCTGCGCCGCCGACAGGTGGCTCGGCACGGCGACCTCGACCCGGGCGAGCAGGTCTCCCGTACCCTTCGGCGTCGCGACCCCCCGCCCCTTGAGGCGCAGCACGCGGCCGCCGGAGGTGCCTGCTGGCACCTTCATCCGCACGGTCTCGCCGCCCAGCGTCGGGACCTCGATGGTCGCGCCGAGCGCCGCCTCCGCGAAGGTGACCGGAACGTTCACGCGAAGGTTGAGGCCGTCCCGCTCGAAGACCGGGTGCTTGTCGACGTGGACCGTGAGGACCAGGTCGCCGGCACCGCCGCCGTCCGGGCTCGGCTCGCCCTTGCCGCGCAGCTTCAGCTTCTGCCCGTCGGTGACCCCCGCCGGGATCCGCACGGTGATCGGCTTGCCCTCCCCGCCGGAGAGGGTGACCGTGTCGCCCTTCGTCGCGGTGAGGAAGTCGATGCTCGTGGTCGCGGTGACGTCCCGGCCGGTGGTCGGTCCGCCGTAGCCCCGGAACCCGCCGGAGGGCTGGCCGAAGCCGCCTCCCCCGCCGGCTGCGCCCCCACTGAAGAGCCCCCCGAGGATGTCCTCGAAGCCGCCGCCGCCCCGCGTGCTGGTGCGCGTCCTGGCGCCCTGGCCGAACAGGTTGCCGAACACGTCCTCGAAGCCGCCGTTCGAGCCGCCCGCCCCGCCCGCCGTGAAGCGGGCGCCGCCGCCCATCGCGCGGATCTGGTCGTACTCGGTGCGCTGCTCGGCGTCGGAGAGCACCGAGTACGCCTCGGAGATCTCCTTGAACCGCGACTCCGCGGCGGTGTCGCCGGGGTTCGAGTCGGGGTGGAACTGCCGCGCGAGCCGCCGGTAGGCCTTCTTCAGATCGGCCTGCGAGACGGACCTGTCCACGCCGAGGACCTGGTAGAAGTCCTTCTCGAACCAGTCCTGGCTCGCCACGGATCAGCTCCCTGCTGGGGTGTCGACGACGACCTTCGCGGCGCGCAGGACGGAGTCGCCGATGCGGTAGCCGCGCTCGACCACGTCGGACACGGTCGGCTTCTGCACGTCCGGGCTCTCCCGCTGGAAGATCGCGTCGTGCTGGTGCGGGTCGAACAGCTCGCCCTTCTCGCCGAACGGCTCGAGGCCCAGCTTCACCACCGCGCCGCGCAGCTTCTGCGCGATCGCCGTCAGCGGGCCGCCCTCCGCGAGGTCGCCGTGCGCCTCCGCGCGGTCCAGGTCGTCGAGCACGGGCAGGATCGCCCGCGCCGCGTCGCCGGTCGCACGGTCCTTGATGGCCTCCCGCTCCCGCTCGGTGCGGCGGCGGTAGTTCGCGTACTCGGCGGAGACGCGGCGCAGGTCCGCGAGGTGCTCGGGCTCCGCGGTCGACGGGGTGCCGTCGGGACCCACGCCCTCCGGCAGCTCGGCCTCGCCGTTCAGGAAGGCCTGGTCGGCGTCGTTCAGCGACGTCTCGACGTCGGGCCCCTCGGCCTGGACGAACTCGCCGTCGTCCCCCCGGGGGGCGCCCTCGTCGGGCGCCCCCTCCTGCGGGTTCTTGTCGGCCGTCATCGCTTCGGCTCGTCGTCGTCCACGACCTCGGCGTCCACCACGTCCTCGTCGGAGGAGGAGGCGGTCGGGCCGTCGGGGGCCGGCGCGGCCTCCTCGGCCTGCGAGCTGGCGTAGATCGCCTGACCCAGCTTGGTCTGGCTCTCGTTCAGCCGGTCGAACGCGGCCTTCACCGCGTCGTCGTCGTCCCCGGCGAGCGCCGTCTTCAGCGAGTCGACGTCGCCCTGCACCTCGTCCTTGACGTCGGCGGGCAGCTTGTCGTCGTTCTCCTTGATCAGCTTCTCGATGGAGTAGACGAGCTGCTCGCCGGAGTTGCGGACCTCGGCGGCCTCGCGCCGCTTCTTGTCCTCCGCGGCGTGCTCCTCCGCCTCCCGCACCATGCGCTCGATGTCGTCCTTCGGCAGGCTCGAGCCGCCGGTGATCGTCATCGACTGCTCCTTGCCCGTGCCCTTGTCCTTGGCGGACACGTGCACGATGCCGTTCGCGTCGATGTCGAAGGTGACCTCGACCTGCGGCATGCCGCGCGGGGCCGGCGCGATGCCGGTCAGCTCGAAGGTGCCCAGGTTCTTGTTGTCGCGGGTGAACTCGCGCTCGCCCTGGAACACCTGGATCGCGACGGACGGCTGGTTGTCGTCCGCGGTGGTGAACGTCTCGCTGCGCTTCGTCGGGATGGCCGTGTTGCGCTCGATGAGCTTGGTCATGATCCCGCCCTTGGTCTCGATGCCGAGGGACAGCGGGGTGACGTCGATGAGCAGGACGTCCTTGCGCTCGCCCTTCAGGACACCGGCCTGCAGGGCGGCGCCGACGGCGACGACCTCGTCCGGGTTGACGCCCTTGTTCGGCTCCTTGCCGCCGGTCAGCTTCTTCACCAGCTCGGAGACGGCGGGCATGCGGGTCGAGCCGCCGACCAGCACGACGTGCGCGATGTCGGCGACCTTGACGCCCGCCTCCTTGATCACGTCCTCGAACGGCTTGCGGGTCCGGTCGAGCAGGTCGCTCGTCATGTTCTCGAACTGGGCGCGGGTGATCGACTCGTCGAGGTTCGCCGGGCCGTTCTCCGTCAGCGACAGGTACGGGAGCGTGATCGTGGTCGAGGTGGAGCTGGAGAGCTCCTTCTTCGCCTGCTCCGCGGCCTCCTTGAGGCGCTGCAGCGCGATCTTGTCCTTCGAGACGTCGACGCCCGTCGACTCCTTGAAGCGCTTGATCAGCCAGTCCACGACGCGCTGGTCCCAGTCGTCGCCGCCGAGGCGGTTGTCGCCGGCGGTGGAGCGGACCTGGATGGTCGAGAAGCCCTCGTCCTTGCCCACCTCGAGGAGGGAGACGTCGAAGGTGCCGCCGCCGAGGTCGAAGACGAGGATCAGCTCGTCCTCCTTGCCGCGGTCGAGGCCGTACGCGAGTGCCGCCGCGGTCGGCTCGTTGATGATGCGCAGCACGTTGAGGCCGGCGATCTCGCCGGCGTCCTTCGTGGCCTGGCGCTCGGCGTCGTTGAAGTACGCGGGGACCGTGACGACGGCGTCCGTGACGGTGTCGCCGAGGTACTGCTCCGCGTCGCGCTTCAGCTTGCCGAGGATGCGGGCCGAGATCTCCTGCGGCGTGTACGCCTTGCCGTCGATGGAGGTGGTCCACGAGGTGCCCATGTGGCGCTTCACGGACGAGATGGTGCGGTCGACGTTCGTGACGGCCTGGCGCTTGGCGGTCTCGCCGACCAGCACGTCGCCGTCCTTCGTGAACGCGACGACGGAGGGGGTCGTGCGGAAGCCCTCCGCGTTGGCGATGACGGTGGGGTCGCCACCCTCGAGCACGGCGACCACGGAGTTCGTGGTGCCGAGGTCGATACCGACGGCACGAGCCATGGGGTGTTCTCCTTGCGGTTGAGGTTCTGGGGCACGACTTGCGTCGTGACGGCTCAACTCTAGGAACCCCGTCCCGGCTTGTCCAACCGGAGCGGTCGAAGTTGAGTCACTGATACTCAACTCTCAGCGACGGCGGGCATTCCCGCTCGCCGCGGCCTACAGGACGGCGCGCAGGGTTGCGACGAGCACCAGGCCGACGCCGACCGCGCCGATGATCAGCAGCGGCGTGCGCTGCTTCCAGCCGCGGTCCGGACCGGATCGCAGCAGGTGGAGCGCTCCGGCGCCGCCGACCATGCCCCCGATGAGCGCAGGCAGGTTCTGGCCGCCGAAGACCAGGCTGATGAGCAGGTTGATGCCGATCATGATCAGGATCTGCGTGCGCATCTGCGGCTCCTGCCACACGACGACGAGCAGCGCCGCGAAGCAGCCGAACACGATCGTCGAGAGGCCGAGCCCGGCGCCGGTGGCGATCACCATGCCGGCGTTGCCGACCACGGCGGCGGTGCCGACCACGAGCAGGAACGTGCGCGTGCCGAGCATCCGCTCCAGCTGCGGCGCGGTGAACCAGAAGAACACCGCGGACAGCGCGAAGAACAGCGCGGACTGCAGGCTGAACGAGCCCGCCGAGGTCACGACCGGCGCGGTGAGGTAGCGCCACAGCTGCAGCTCGGGCAGCGGCAGCGGCGAGAGGCCGGTGGAGGAGGAGAGCGCCGCGAGCCACTGGACGGGGACGATCGTGAACGAGCCGACGACCCAGAGCGCGATGGCGACCCCGAGGATGACCGTCGCGGCGCTCAGCTCCACGCCGCGGGGGCTGAGCAACGACTGCACCCGGGCCTGCGCGCGGGGCCGGCGACGCCGCTTCGGCTTCTCCAGGGGGGTCACGTTGCTGGCGGGCCGCCAGGCGACGCCGCCGGAGGTCTCCGCGACGCACTCCGGGCAGTGCACGCCGACGGGCGCCTGGATCTGGCACTCCGGGCAGACGGTGCGGCCGCAGCGCTGGCACAGCACCCAGCTCTGCCGTCCCGGGTGCCGGTAGCAGACGGACGGATCGGTCTCCACGGCACTTCTTCCGTCGCTCACAGCGAGCGATTCTCCCCGATCCTCGCGCGCCTGCCGCGTTCGGGGCGCCCCCAGGCCGAGTGCCTCCCGCCGTCCGCCGTGTGCGTGGCCCGCGGACAGGTGAGCGGCGCGGATGCCACGCACCTGTCCGCAACCCGCTCATGCGCCGGCTCGAGTCGGCCGCCCGCTCCTCCACACCCTCGGATCCGGGCCCGCTCGCCTGCTGGGCCGCTGCTCCCCCGGATCACGGGCGCGGCGACGGCACCCTGCGCTCATGACTCCGGACGACGCCAGGCTCCTGCTGCTCGTGGAGGACCGCACGGACGCGAGCACGAGCCGCGCGATGTCCAGGGCGGTCGCGAAGGGCACGCACCTCCGCCTCCGGCGCGGCGCGCACGCCGAGGTCGCCCTGTGGCGGCGGCTGACCAAGGAGGAGCGGCTCCTGCTCCGGATCGTGGCGCTCGTCGCGACGTCCCGCGGTCGTCCCGTGTTCTCGCACTGGTCCGCAGCGGTGCTCCACGGGCTTCCGATCGCTCGACGGGCTGCGGACCTGCTCGACCTCGCGGTCGGGGGGAGCAGGAACCGGACGGTGGTCGGCGCCCGCGTCCACCGGCTCGCCCTCGATGCGGTCGAGGTCACCGAGATCGCGGGCATCCTCTGCACCTCCGCGGTCCGGACCGCCGTCGACCTCGCTGCCGACTGCGGGTTCGAGGAGGCGGTGGTGGTCGCCGACGCAGCACTCGCCGGGCTCGGCCCCGATGCACGCAGGATGGTCGGCGACGCCGTCGACCTGTCCGACCGTCGCCGCGGTTCGGCTCGGCTCCGGGCCGTGTTCGCGTTCGCGGACGCCCGGAGTGGGTCACCGGGTGAGTCGATCAGCCGCGTCCGCATCCACCGCCTCGGATTCCTCCGTCCCGAGCTGCAGGTCGAGATCGAGACGGACGGCCTGCTCGAGTACGCCGACTTCGGCTGGGAGGAGGTCCAGGGCGCCGGGGAGTTCGACGGGGAGGTGAAGTACCGCGACGTGCGCTACCGGAAGGGCCGGACGGCGGTGGACGTCGTCATCGACGAGAAGGATCGGGAGAACCGGATCCGCCGTCGTCGGCCGCGGTTCGCGCGATGGGTCTGGGCGGACCTCATGCAGGGGCACCTCGAGACGATCCTCCGCGAGACCGGCATCCCGAAGCGTCGCGACCGGGATCGGCGGCCGGACGACCGATCGTGACGTCTGTGCGGCACGCGGACGAGTGTCCGCGTCCCGGGCCGCTCATCCGTCCGCAGGCCACACACGAGCGGCCCCGGGCGAACTGGGGACGCCGCTCGGATGCCCCGCAGCCCTACGATTCGGCCCATGACCGCGGTGGCTGCGCCTCCTCCTGCCCGGCTGCTCTCGCGCACGGTGCTCGCCTGGACCGCCTGGGACTGGGGCAGCGCCTCCTTCAACGCGGTCATCACCACCTTCGTCTTCACCGTCTACCTGACCGGCGACGCCTTCACCGGGCTGCAGGAGGGGGACCCCGGGTTCCAGGCCGCGAAGGCAGGGCTGTCGAGCGGGCTGGGCTGGGGCATCGCGGCCGCGGGCGTCGTCGTCGCCCTGCTGGCGCCGGTGCTCGGCAAGCGCGCCGACGCGACCGGCAACCGCCGCGTGCCGATGGCGATCGCGACCGCCGTCGTCGTCCTGTCGATGTTCGCCATGTTCACGATCACCCCGGTGCCCGGAGCGTTCTGGTTCGGGGTGGCGCTCGTCGGCCTCGGGACGATCGCCTACGAGATCGGCGCCGTCAACTACAACTCGATGCTGCTGTCGATCTCGACGCCGCGGTCGATCGGCCGGGTGAGCGCGTTCGGCTGGGCCTCGGGCTACGTCGGCGGCATCGTGCTGCTGGTCGTCCTCTACGCGACCCTCATCCCGGGCGGACCGGAGCTGCTCGGCATCACCCAGGACGGCGGCCTCGGCATCCGCATCTGCGCGGTCGTCTGCGCGGTGTGGTTCCTCGTCTTCGGCCTGCCGGTGATCCTGACCATCCCCGACGACCCGGGGAGGGGCGGCGCCGCGCACGGCGTCCTCGGGACCTACCGGCAGCTGTTCCGCGACATCGCCGAGCTGGGCAGGCAGGACCGGAACCTGCTGTTCTTCCTGCTGTCGAGCGCGGTGTTCCGCGACGGGCTGACCGGCGTCTTCACGTTCGGCGCGGTGATCGCGTCGACGGTGTTCGGCTTCACGTTCGGTCAGGTGCTGATCTTCGCGGTCGCCGCGAACCTCGTCGCCGGCGTCAGCACGCTGATCTCCGGTCGCTTCGACGACCGGTTCGGCCCGAAGCCCGTGATCCTCACGTCGCTGGTCGGCCTGGTCATCACCGGCACCGGCGTCTTCCTGTTCCGCGACGGCGGGACCTCCGCGTTCTGGGTCGGCGGCCTGCTGC
>NZ_CAXTOQ010000016.1:0-34659 GCF_964245895.1 uncultured Amnibacterium sp. | reverse complement strand
GACCTCGCCGGGACCGTCGTGGCGTGCGGGCCCGCGGTCACGGCGTTCGAGCCGGGCGACCGCGTCTGCGCGCTGATCGGGCACGTAGGCGGGGCCCAGTCGGACCTCGTCCTGCTGCGGCAGGGCCGCGCGGCGAGGATCCCGGACGCCGTGCCGTTCGTGCCCGCCGCCGCGCTGCCGCTCGCCGGGCTCACGGCGCTGCAGGGGCTGCACCGGGCCGGCCGCCTCCGCGCGCGGTCCTCCGGGAGGGCGCGCGTGCTGGTGCTCGGGGCGTCCGGCGGCATCGGCGCGTTCGCCGTCCAGCTGGCGCGCCTCGCCGGCGCGGCGGTCACCGCGAGCACGACCGGCCGGACGCTCGACTTCGTCCGGTCGCTCGGCCCCGACGCGGTCCTCGACCGGGACCGGGAGGCGCCGCTGCGCCCGGGCGACGGCTGGGACCTCGTCTTCGACACCCCCGGCCGGCTGCGGCTGCGCGACGTCGAGCCGTCGCTCGCGCCGCACGGCGTGCTCGTCTCCACCCGCGGCGTCTCCCCCGACGCCGTCCGCTCGCTCGCGCGGGGCCGGCGCGGACCCGAGTTCGCATCGGTCCGGACCGCCGCCCGGCCGGCGGATCTCGACCTCCTGCTGCGACTGGTCGCCGAGGACCGGCTGCGTGTCCCCGTGCACCGCGTGCTGCCGATGGCGCAGGCGGCGGAGGCGCACCGGGACGCGGAGCAGGGCGCCGAGGGCAAGGTCGTGATCGAGCTGCTGCCCGGATCGGCGCCGGACCCGGCCTGATCCGCGGCGCACGCTCCCACGGATCAGCGCTGCGACCCCGGCTTCTGCCCCTGACGACGCGGATGCCCGCGGTGCCGCCGCAGCAGGCTGCGGATCTGCGCCTGCTTCCAGAGGAACAGCCCGGTGACCGTGACTGCGGGCACGACGACGAGCTGCAGACCGATGTGCAGCGGCGCGGCGACGACGGGCGGGCCGTAGATCGAGGTACCGAGCACGCCGGCCCCGACCAGGTGGACGACCCGGGACCAGGTGCGCTGGCGGGCGGAGGCGGCGATGCGCCGCCGCGGTCCGGGGGTGACGGCGGAGGGCGACTGCGACATGCGGGGCTCCCGATTCCTGCTGTGCCGGCTCAGGCGCGCCGGACGATGGCCCGAAGCACGGTCAGGAGGACGGGCCCGAGCACGGGGACGCCGCACACGGCACCGACCTGGCCGACGCTCCTGATCGAGGCGATGGACCCGGTGGAACCGATCGACGCGATCGAGCCGACCGATCCGATCGAGGCGATCGAGCCCGCAGAGGCCGCCGACGCGACGCTGAGCAGCGAGCCGGCGCTCGCGATGGAGCCGGCGCTGGCGACGGACGCGATCGTGCCGATCGACAGGACTGCGGCGACGCTGCCGAGGGAGGCGGCGGATGCGACCGCGTGTGCCCCGGCGAGGGACGCGATGCCGCGGCGACAGGACCGCGGGGGCTTCAGGACGGACGAGGACATGGGGCTCCGATCTCGGCTGACTTGACACCGTCAAGTGCTACGGCTCGAGCATGCGCTTGCCAGTTGACACTGTCAAGTCAGATGCGGAGAATCGGCACATGACGACGATCCGCCCGGACGGGCTCGACACCCGCACGGCGCTGCTCGCGGCGGCTCGCGCCGAGCTGACCGAGCACGGCCGCGCCGCCATCGGCCTGCGCGCTGTGGCCAGGCGGGCGGGCGTCTCGCACGCCGCGCCCACCTACTTCTTCCAGGACCGCGCCGGCATGCTCACCGCGGTCGCGACGCAGGGCTTCCACGAGCTCGGCGAAGCGCTGCGTGCGGTCGACACGGTGGCGCCGCAGCACCGACTCGCGGCGCTCGGACGGGCGTACATCGACTTCGGGCTGACCGAGCCCGCCCTGTTCGACCTGATGTTCCGGCCCGGCGACCTGCGGACCGCGGATCCCGATCTCGCGGCCGCGCGGCAGGCGTCGATCGAGCCCCTCGTCGACGCGGTTGCGGCGCAGGAGGCGCCTCGCGATCGCGGCGCGGACCGCACACCGGCGATGGCGCTCGTCAGCTGGGCCCTGGTGCACGGGCTGGTCGCGCTCGCCAGGGACGGTGCGCTGCAGGAGGTCGCCGGCGCGCCGGCCGGTGACGACGGATCCGCGCTCGCCGGGGCGCTCGCGGACCTCTTCGCGGACCGCGTGATCAGCCGCGGCGGGGAATCGCGCTGACGAGCGGGGCGGGCTCTCGCTCGCAGCGGCTCGACGCGCCTTCAGCTCGGGGCGCCGCTCCCGAATGCTCCCTTCCGCAGTGGTGGAGTACTGCCGTCCCCGCCGCTGCGCAGCGCGCCGCTCGCGAGCACCGCCTCCGCCGTCGCGCTCCAGTGGGCGTCGACCAGCGCGGCCGCTCGCGCGGGGTCGCGCCCGAGGACCGCGTCGAGCAGCCGACGGTGCTCGTCGACGAGGTCGCGATCGGGGGCGACCCGGAACGCCAGCTGCCGGTACCGCTCGGCGTGATCGAACAGCAGCGCGTTCAGCTGCAGCAGCCACGACGACCCGCACGGGGCGATCAGCGACTCGTGGAACCGGCGGTGCGCCTCCGACCAGGCATCGTGCACGCCGCCGCCGGTGTCGGCCTCGGATCGCATCGGCGTGCCGGCCAGCGCCTCGAACGCGCGCAGCAGCGCGGCGTCGGTGGCGCCGTCCGCACGCTCGACAGCACGGACGATGGCGTCCGACTCGGTCAGGACGCTGACCCGCGTGATGTCGCGCAGGTCCTCCTCGGAGGTGGGGACCACCCGGAAGCCGTGCTGCTCCTGGCCGGTGACGAGCCCCGAGCCCGCGAGCCGCGCCAGCGCCTCGCGCACCGGCGTGAGCCCGGCGCCGTAGCGCGCCCGCAGCATCGTCGAGCGCAGCCGTTCACCGCCGGCGAGCGCGCCGCTCAGGATGTCGCGGCGGATGAGGCGGAAGACCTCGCCGGTCCTGCTCGACGAGGCGGTGCCGTCACCGGTCATCGAGCCTCCCTCCGCGCCGGAATATCGATATTCTGCTGCACGAACCCGATCGGATCCATCGCGAGGAGCCTCCCGTGCCCGTACCCGTGATCATCGACTGCGACCCCGGGCACGACGACGTGTTCGCGATCTGGCTCGCGGCGGGCAGCCCCGGTCTGGACGTCCGCGCGATCACGACGGTCGCCGGGAACGTCGACGTCGAGCAGACCACCCTGAACGCGCTGGCCGCGTGCTCCGTGGCGGGGATCGACGTGCCGGTCGCGCGCGGCGCGGACCGGCCTCGCGTCCGCGAGCCCTTCCGAGCAGCCGACGTGCACGGGCCGAACGGGCTCGGCGGCATCGAGCGTCCCGCCGTCACGGTGCCCCTCGACGACCGGTCGGCGCTGGACCTGATCGATGCCGTGCTGACCGACTCCTCCGAGCCGGTCTCGATCGTCGCGCTCGGGCCGCTGACCAACATCGCGGCGCTCGTCGCCTCCCGGCCGCACCTGCAGCCCTCGATCGAGCGGGTGGTCTGGATGGGCGGCTCCACCGAGCGCGGCAACTCCACCCCCTACGCCGAGTTCAACGCGTTCTCGGACCCGCACGCCGCCGACGTCGTGCTCCGCTCCGGCGTGCCCTTCACGATGGTCGGGCTGAACGTGACGCACCAGACCGCGGTGGACGACGACCTGTTCGCGCGGCTCGTCGCGATCGACACCGACTCGGCCCGCTTCGGCGTGCGGCTGCTGATCGAGCTGCGGGAGGCGTTCCAGACGCTCTACGGCAGGAACCCGCCCATCCACGACGCGGTCGCGATGGCGGTCGCGCTCGAGCCGGGGATCGTCACGAGCACCCGGACCCGGGTCGACGTCGAGCTGGAGGGGACGCAGACGCTCGGCGCCACGAGCGTCGACCTGCACGACCGGCTGCACCGCGAGGCGAACGCGGACGTCGCGCTGCGGCTGGACGTCGACCGCTTCTGGGACGTCCTGGTCGCCGCGCTCGCCGCGCTCCGATGACGCCCCGCGCGCGGAGCCGGGACCTGCTGCTCGACCTCGACGGCACGATCGTCGACTCGGGCGCGGCGATCATCGCCGCGCTCACGGCGGCGTTCGTCGAGTGCGGCCTCCCGGTCCCGGATGCCGCCACGCTCCGCGCGCACGTGGGCCCGCCGCTCCTGACCGGCTTCCTCGATCTCGACGGCCTGACCGAGGCGGAGGCGGACCGCATGGTGCTCGCCTACCGGCGCCACTACGCCGCGAACGGCGCAGCCGCGACCCCCGCCTACCCCGGGGTGGTCGCCCTGCTGCAGGACCTCGCGGTCGACCACCGCCTCGCCGTCGCGACGTCGAAGGGCGAGGCGTCGGCCCTCGCGGTCCTCGAACGGATCGGCGTGCGGCCGGCGCTCGCCGTCGTCAGCGGCGCCTCCGCGGACGGCACTCGATCGACGAAGGAGCAGGTGATCGGCGAGGCGCTGCGGCGACTCGAGGCTCAGGGCGCCGTCCGATCCCCGCTCATGATCGGCGACCGCGTCCACGACATCGAGGGCGCACGGCATCCCCACGATCGCCGTCACCTGGGGGTACGGCACCGCGGAGGAGCACGCGGGCGCCGTCGCGACTGTCGACTCCCCGCAGCAGCTGGCGGAGGTGGTCCGCCGCCTCGACGAGAACCGCTGAACCTCCGGGGTCACGCGAGGCGCTGCAGCCGGACCGCGACGGCGACCGTCACAGCCTGCCGAGATTCGTCCCGACGGGCATCCGGGAAGGTCGAGCCACGCCGAAGAGCATCATTCGATGCTCTACAGTGTGCCGGTGAGGACGACCGTTGCCCTGGATGACGCACTGCTGGAGGAAGCGCAGCGCCTCACCGGCGTGACGGAGAAGAGCGCGCTGCTCCGCGAGGCGCTGCGATCCCTCGTCGAGCGGGAGAGCATCCGCAGGCTCGTCGCGCTCGGCGGCACCGATCCGGACGCCGAGGCCGCATCGCGTCGATGATCGTCGTCGACACCTCGATCTGGATCGATCACCTGCACGCGACCGATGCCGCGCTCAGCAGACGCCTCGAGCAGCGTCAGGTGCTGCTGCACCCGGCCGTGCTCGGGGAGATCTCCCTGGGTCGCATCGCGGATCGCGTCGCGGTCCTCGGCGCGCTGCGACGGCTGGCCCGGCCGCGAACCGCGAGCGACGACGAGGTGCTCGGGCTGATCGATGCGCACGGCCTCTCCGGCAGCGGCATCGGCTGGACCGACGCGCATCTGCTCGGATCGGTGCTGCTGACAGCCGGGGGGACGCTCTGGACCCGGGACCGGCGACTGGCGGCAGCGGCTCACCGCGTCGGCCTGACGACCGAGCACGACTGAGCACGACTGAGACCCTGACGCTTCCTCGTTCAGGCCCGTTTCGCGACATGCCGTGCTGCGAGCGCGCGAGGACGGCGCGCCGGCGGATCCGGCCTGACCGAGGAAGCTCGCCGCCGCGGACGTTCGCCCCGCGGGCGGACATGTCTTGATGACGGCGCCCGTCCCGGGTCCGCGGATGGAGGTCGAGCGGTGCGCGATGTCGACGAGCAGGAGCCGGACGGGTTCGAGGCCCTGATCGAGTCGTCCGCTCGACCTACGACGCAGCCGTCCGCGGCCCTGTCGGCCGCGATCGACGCAGCGGCCGTCTCGGTCGCCCGGCCGACGCCGCGTCGACGTCGGGTGCCGGTCGTCGCCGCGGTGCTCGCGCCGCTGCTGGTGCTCGCGGGCACCGGCGCGGCCTTCGCGGCGACGGGGTTCGACTGGTCGGTCTTCTGGAGCCGGCAGCCCTCGTGGACGGGGTGGGCCACGCACCCGGACGCCGCGGTGACCTATCGGCTTCCCGGCGGAGGCACGTGCACGATGCGATTCGGCGAGCTCTCCGACTCGCCGGCCACGCCCCTCCCCGCCGACGTCCCCGCTGCGGACCCGAGCGCCGTCCAGGTCGCGAGGGACTACCTGCGGTCCGGCAGGCTGCTGCGGGACGCGCGGATCGAGGACGTCGTGCAGCAGAACCGATCCGATCAGAACTGGGCGACCGATGCCGACGGGCAGCAGGTGCCGTTCGGCTACGGCACGGCGAACTCCAACGCGGACGTCGAGTACCAGATCGCGGCGCGGGAGGCGTTCCAGGAGGCGATCACCCGCCACCTCGACGAGGCCGGCGTCTCGACGACCGGCTTCGGCTTCCAGGCCCAGGAGCAGTGCTCCGGGATGCAGCAGTGACCTCGCGGGACCGGCACGAGGCACGGTTCACCGGGCTCATGAAGGCGGTCGGGCCGGACCTGCTCCGGTACTTCGAGCGGCGGGCCGGGCCCGACGGCGCGGACCTGCTGACCGAGCTGATGGTGATCGCCTGGCGGAAGCACCGCCGGATCCCGGACGAGCCGGTCGCCGCCCGCATGTGGCTGTACGGCATCGCCCGGAACCTCGCACGGAACAGCCTGCGCGGCACGATCCGCCGCGACCGTGCCGGGGAGGCGCTGCGCGTACTCGCGGAGCGGACCTCGCAGCAGCCCGACCCCGTCGAGGCGATCGCGGTCCGGGACCTGATCGACCGGCTCGACCCGGATCTGGCCGAGGTCCTCACGCTCGTGCACTGGGACGGGTTCAGCCAGGCGGAGATCGGCCGGCTGCTCGGCATCCCGGCCTCGACCGTCCGCGGACGCTACCAGCGGGCGAAGGCGGCGCTCCGTGCAGACCTCCTGACCGCCGCTGACGGAGATGGACCGGGCGGACGAGGATCGATCGCGGAGGCGGTGCCGGGGCGTGACGCATCGTGAAGGGTCGGAGCGCGGTGGGGCAATACCTGATGTGAGTGCTTCCGACACCGAGCTGGTGCAGCAGTCGTTGACGGCGCCGCAGGCGTTCAGCGAGCTGTTCCGCCGGCACTCGGGCGCCGTCTACGGCTACGTCGCGCGGCGGGCCGGCCGGGACGTCGCCGACGAGGTGCTGTCGGAGACGTTCCTGGTCGCGTTCGAGCGCCGCGACCGCTTCCGGTCCGACGCCACCTCCGCCCGTCCGTGGCTGCTGGGCATCGCGACGAACGTGGTGCACGCGTACCGGCGGAAGGAGGCGCGGCACCTGCACCTCCTGCAGCAGCTGCAGGAGCCCGTCCTCGGCGACGGCGGGATCCCGCGCGCCGGCGACCGCATGGACGCCGCGGCGCGGCTCCGGGACCTCGGGGACCGGATCCGGAACCTGCCGGCGGGTGATCGCGACGTCCTGCTCCTGCACGCGTGGGCCGATCTGACCGCGGAGCAGATCGCGGTCGCGCTCGACATCCCGGTCGGCACCGTCTGGTCCCGACTCAACCGCGTCCGGAGGACCCTCCGAGACGCTGCCGGCACCGCCGGGAAGGAGCATCCCGCATGGACGAGCTGAGCCAGGTCCGGGCGCTGAACGCCGGCCCGCACCTCCCCGAGCCGGCCGCGGAGGCCGCCGCGCTCGCCCGGCTGGACGCCGCGATCGACCGCGCCGCCCGAGGGCGCCGCGGGCACGTGCCGACGAGGCGGAGGCTCCGTCGGCGCCGGGCGCTGGGCGGTGCCTCGATCGCCGTCGGCGCGCTGGGCCTCGCGACGGCGCTGGTGCTGACCGACGTCATCGGGCTCACCGGCTGGCGCGGGGGTGCCAGCACCGCCGCGGCGGACGCGCTGCACAAGGCGGCGATCGACACGCTGCAGCTGTCCGATCCCGCCGTCGGTCCGGGCCAGTACCTCGAGGTCTCCACCGACGCCGTCTACTCGGCGACGACCGACGAGGGCAGCTACCTCGCCACCCAGAACGGGCAGCTGTACATCCCCGCCGACCGATCGGACGACTGGGTCTGGGTCCGCGATCCCGCGACCGTGGCCCGCACCTTCGGCCCCGCATCCGAGCGGGCCGCACGGCAGGACGCCGGGGGCGGGACGACCGAGATCGTCCGCGCACCGGAAGGCGCGTTCTACAACGGACCCCCGCAGGACGACGGGTTCGACGCGCTCCCCCGCGATCCGACGCGGCTGCTGAACCACATCTACCGCGTCACCCTCGGCGCGGGCGTCTCCCGCGACGGCGAAGCGCTCGTGTTCATCGCCGACGCCCTCCGCACCGGCGTCGTTCCGGCGGACCTGCGGGCCGCGATGTACCGGGCGGCGGCGATGATCCCCGGTGTCGAGATCACCGAGCGGGAGGCGAACCTCGACGGCCGCACGGGCATCGCCATCGGCCGCACGGAGTCGAACGGCATCCGTCAGGAGCTGATCATCGACCCGCAGAACGGGCGCCTCATCGGCGAGCGGGAGGTCGTCACCCGCGCGGACGTGATCCCGGGCTTCCCGGCCGGCACGCCGATGGGCTTCACCGCCGTGACCGCCACCGTCGTCGACTCGGCCCCGGCCGGCGGCACCCTCTGCGGGGCCGACATGGTGCCGACCGGCGGGTCCGGCAGCGGCGAGTGCACGAGCTCCCGGTGAGCCGCGACGGCACGCCGCACCCGGGCGGCTCCTCCTCCCCGGTCCGGTTCGCGGTCGCGCTGGTCGACGACCACGAGGTCATCGGGCTGGCCGTGCGCAGCATGCTCGCGCCGCTGCAGGAGATCGACCTGGTCGGCTCGGCGCGCACCGTCGGCGACCTCCTCCTGCGGACGACCCGGCGCATCGACCTGGTGGTGCTCGATCTCCGGCTCGCGGACGGGTCCGACCCGGTCGACAACTTCACGCGGCTCACCGCGGCCGGCTGCGACGTACTCGCGTACACGTCCGGCGAGTCCCCGAGCCTCCTGCGGGCGATCACCCGCCTCGACGTGCTCGGCATCGTCCGCAAGAGCGAGCACCCGTCCGTGCTGACCCGGGCGCTGCTGCAGGCGGCCAGGAACCAGCCCGTGGTCACCACCGACTGGGCCGTCACCGTGCAGAGCGACCCGATCCTCCCCAGCGCGCGCCTGACCGCGCACGAGGCGCGCGTGCTCGAGGCCTTCGCCGACGGCCGGACCGCGCGGCACGTCGCCGACCTCCTGCAGGTCGCGGAGTCCACGATCGAGGACTCCGTCAACCGGATCCGCGCCAAGTACTCCCGGGTGGGACGCCCGGCGAGGAGCAAGGTCGACCTCTACAAGCGAGCCGTGGAGGACGGCTTCCTCCCGCTCCCCACGGAGGCCGCTGATGGACTGAGCACCCCTGCTCGACTCCGGTCCGGCGTCGGAGGGCCTCGACGAGGCGCAGCAGCTGGGCGGTGAGGTCCTCGACCTGCTCGATCGGTGCGTCGTCGATCAGCGCGAGGACACGACGTCCCGCCGGGCCGTCGTGCTCGGCGAGCGCGGTCCACACCTGCGGGGTCAGGGAGACCAGGTTCACCCGCCGATCGGCAGAGGCGGGTCGCTGCTCCACGATGCCCCGAGCGAGGAGCCGATCGACGATCGGGGTGATCGCGCGGGTGAGTCCGAGCGAGGCCGAGATGCCCACCTGCGATCGCGGTCCCTCCTCCAGGGCGTTCAGCAGCCGGAGCTCGTTCCGAGAGATGTCGAGTCCTGCGGCGATCGCCGCGTCGTGGCTGTCGAAGGCGGCGCCGAGCGCACGACAGGCCAGGAGGAGTGGATGGCGCGCGTCGGAAGGCATCGATCAGAGGTAGACAGTGACGCGTCGAACGGAGTGGGGATGCGCTGGACCGAGTCGATCCGGATCGGGGCGCCGCGTCAGGTGGTGTACGACGCGGTCCTCGACCAGGAGACGTCGATGGCCCGGTCTGCGTGGCCGGCGGCGACGGGCTTCACCTGCCGGATCGACGGCGACGGGCGATCACCCGGTTCGCAGATCGTCTTCACGGCCCCGACGGCGTCGAGCAGGGACGTCAGCCGCTCGCCTCGGAGGACGGCACGTGGGTCCGGAACCGGGCGCGCAACCGAGGTTCCCGCGGTCGGTGGATCGAGCCGACGGTCGACTTCCGGGTCGATCCGCTCGGCGTCGAGCAGACCGAGGTCGCCCTCCGATTCGTCGTGGAGCTCCCGGTATCACGCCTGCTCCGACCGGCGGCGGACGCCTGGTTGCAGCGCTCGATCCGGCTGCTGCACGTGAGGGACCTGCAGCAGCTGGGTGCCCTCGTCGAGGGTCGCCGTGTCCGCTGACCCGCACGGCGGGCCGGTCGGCGCGCGGGCCTGGGAGGCGGACGCCGAAGCGAGGGCGCGCGGGCGCGTGCAGATGTTCAACGCCACCCGCCCCGACGCGCTCGACGGGTGGACGATCCCGCTGCAGCAGTACGACCTCCTCCGGGAGGTGATCCTGCGCACGATCGACCTCCACGGCGACGAGGACGGCACGGTCCGGCTGCAGACCGTCGTGGACGAGGCGCAGCGCGAGCTCGGCACGCATCCGGCGTTCCCCGCAGGCCGCCTGTCCAACTTCGTGCGCTTCGCGAAGGTGGATCTGGAGGCGAGGGGCGTCGTCGAACGCGTCCCGCGCAGCTCGCCGCAGCGCATCCGACTGCGCCTGGACGGTCCCGAGTGATCTGCGGGGGTCGAGCGACGCGGTCCCGCGCCGTGCGCTCCTCGGTCACCTCGACCGCGCACGGTCCGGCACCGGCGGCCGGTTCGACTCGAGCTCCCCCCGCCGACCCGGCGACGATGCGGAGGCGGTCGATGGATGCGATGCCCTCCCTGGTGATCGCCGGTCACGCCGTCGTGATCGGGAAGCAGCCGGACGGGGACTCGGTCCGGTTCGTGCCGGACGACCCCTCGCTGCTCCGACGGCTGCAGCACGGCGAGCGGGTCAGGATCTCCGCCGACGGCAGCGTGCAGCTGCGCCTCGACGGGATCGACGCTCCCGAGCTGCACTACCAGCACGGAGCGCAGCTCCTGGCCGCGGAGGGCCGCGACGCCCTCCTGCACCGCATCGGCTTCCAGACCGTGACGTTCGCGGCCGACGGCACGACCGCCACCGCCGCCGATCCCCCGACGGTCGAGCTCGTCGTCCTCGCCCAGCTGGTGGAGGTCAACGGACGCCCCGTCTTCATCGTGTTCGCCGGCGAGACGGCGTCGAGGCTGGGCGCGGTGATGCGCTTCAGGGCGGGATGCGACGTGAACGTCGGGCGAGCGCGCGAAGAACCCTCCGCGCGCGCCGTGTCGACCCCGCGTTCGAGGCACACCCGGTGGCAGCGTGACGCGCATCGACACGAATCGAGGCCCGATGACGACCACCGCTCCCCTCCTCCCGCCGCCCTCGACGGACACGCGGCGATGGACGATGCGCGACCTGATGCTGCACCTGGCGGACATCGAACGCGAAGGGATCCAGGCGGCTGATCCCGCCTGACCACTCCGCGGACACCACGGGTTCATCGAGGGCTCTGAGCACCCCGGGACTCGGATCCAGAACCTGCTGCTGAGCTCAGAAGGCGTTCAGAAGCGGCGATCAACTGCCCTGCGATGCTCGAGATCGCCAGAACTGAGGCGGTTCATGGCTCGCTTCCAGCGACGTTCAGAACCGTCTCGTACCCGGTGGGACCGCCCTCCGTCGAGCGAACGGTGCACGTCGGTGACGAGCGCCGCAAGGCGCCCGTCCCGATGACCTCGGACCCCGAAGGTCTCCGCACGAGTGACGGCCACCGCGCCGGGCGCCCGCACGACTTCGCTGCAATGTTCATCCGACGGTGTCGTCTCTGCCTTGAGCTCGTCGCTCGAAGCCGATCCGCGCCGTCCTTGCGTGGTTGTCGAGCGAGAAGCCCTCGGGCGCGCGTCGGCTTCCGCCGCCTGCACGAGCGCGCCCTGGAAGCGTTTCGACTCGACCTCGACCCCGGAGGGGTGCGGCGCTCTCAGGCCGCCCGGACGGCGAGGTGCGCCCGAACCCGACCCGCGTCGTCGACCCAGCCCCGACCGGCCGCGTAGGCCAGCATCCCGTCGATCGCGCGGATCCGCTCCGCGTCTCCATCGAGCCGCAGCACCTCGGGCTCGATCCAGACGTGGAGTTGATCGGGATCGATGATCCCGAGACCCAGTGCGGAGGCCGCTTCGGCGAGCGGCCCGATGGCCAGCGCCGACCGCACTTCCAACGCACTGAAGACGTTCGGCTCCCGGACCTCGAAGGCTTCAGCCGACACGACGAGGATCATGTTCGCCGCCGGGCTCAGGAAGCGCCCGGCATGTCCTTCGGGATCATGGGTCGCTTCGTCTCCCACAGGATCGTGAGTGTCAGCTCCTTGAACCGCCAACCGTCCGGTGTTCGGACGACGACGTGCTCGTACCAGCCGCCCGCGTGAGCGTTCTCGGTGATCTCACCGAAGACGTGCGTCGCAGCGAGGTAGGCGCGCGTCGTCGCCCGGTCGCCGTCGAGCTCGATCGCGATCGCACCGAAGAGGTGCTGCGCGGTCCAATCGGGCGGCGGCTTCGGCATGCCTGCCAGCGCCGCCCTGCCCGAGACCCGTCCGTGTGGGAGGACGACGATCGCATCCTCGACGAAGTTCTCGAGGTACGCGTCCGTGTCCTGGTCGTCCAGCCGCATGGCGAAGTCGACGATCAGGTTGCGGATCGCTTCCCGGTCGACCAGCCACTGCAGGGCGGCGGCGGGATCTGTCGGCGGATTCGTCGCGGGCATCTCAGGCGCCTTGCAGCTGCTCGTCGGCGAGGGCGATCCGACTCGCGTCTGCACCCGCGATGCGGCCGAACACGATCGCATCCGTCAGACCGCCGCCCTGCTCGGTCACCTGGCCGCCCCAGATCGATCCGGCGCCGCCGACGCCGTACAGTCCTGGGATCGGCTCGCCGCCTGGGCGGACGATCCTGGCCCGTGCGTCGCGACGTGGCCCTCCCGAGGCGGTCGCGAGGCCGGGCACGACCTCGAGCGCGTAGAACGGGCTCTCGAGCGCGGCGATCGTCTCGGCCGGGCGATCGAACCGCCAGTCCGCGCCGATCGCAGCGGCCTCGGCGAACTCGGCGAGCGTCGACGCGAGAGCATCAGCGTCGATGCCGATGGCGGCGGCGAGCTCGTGCGCGGTGTCGGCCTTCGTGATCCAGCCGGCCTCGATCTCCGCCGAGTTGTCGCTGCTCCACCGGTAGTCGTTCGGCGATCCGCCGATGCCGTTCAGCGAGCCGGAAAGTCGCGCCGTCTCGTCGAACACGAAGAACGCGCGGGAGCGGGGTCGGCTCGCCTGGCCGGGGAAGAATCTCGCGAAGTCATGAGCGCCGCCGCGACCGGTCTCGTCGGAGAACCGGCGCCCATCCTCATCGACGACCAGATAGCTCGTTCCGTGCATGAGGTCGATGCCGAATGCGGACGGGAATTCCGGCCGGGCATAGGCGAGCCAGCCGAAGTGTGCGGCCATGTGCCAGAGGGCACCTCCCACCTTCTGCGCAAGACGGACCGCGTCACCGGTGTTCCCAGGATGACCGATCGGCTTGACCGGCAGGGTCAGGTAGGTCTCTCGCAGGTACGGGTCGTGTTCGATGCCGCCGCTCGCGAGAATCACTGCGGCGGCCGTGATGCTCCGCCGCACACCCTTCGCCTCGACCACCGCGCCGAAGACCGCGCCGCCGCCGACGAGCAGGTCGACTACCGCGGTGTCGTAGACGACTTCGATGTCACGTCGCTCGACGGCGCTCGCCATCAGGTCCCAGAACGCAGGTCCGGGAGGCAGCTGGCCGCTGTCGATCTGGCGGTAGATGCAGTCGTCGCCTCCGCCCGGGAAGTGCGGCCACGGACAGGAGAAGATGGCGGTCGGCAGCGAGCGGACCTTGCCACCCAGGGACTCGATCCACGCAGGGATCTCGCGCGTCCCCGACGCGTAGGCCTCGAGCACGCTGCGTTCGGTCTTGCCGTAGCAGGCGGCATCGAGATGGTCGGTGGCGGTCGGACCGTCGATCGCGTAGAGGAACCCACCGGACCACCGGCAGTTGCCGCCGCCCGCCGAGGTCTTCTCGACGACGAGGACACGAGCGCCCGCGTCGTGAGCGGCGATCGCAGCGCTGGCTCCTGCGATTCCGAAGCCCGCGATGATGATGTCGACGTCAGTGGCGGTCATGGGACCACTATAGACGTAGGAGTGACTACGGACTAGGGGCCTATCGATCGGATCCCTGACCGCCCCGACCGCAAACTTCGCCAGCGGTCGACTCGTAGGCGCTGCTATCCTTGAGGTCACCGACGACCGGTAGCGCGTCGGGCGTCGGCCGGGCGCAGCGCGGCTGCTCGATGGATGACGACGAGGTCGACGCCCGCCCGCTCCACGCGCGGAGCACCACGATCGTCGGATGGAGGTCGCCGTTGGGCACCATCGCGGACGTTCCGCCGAGGGTTCTGGTCGGAGGTCGGCATGCGCGCTGATGGAGAGCAGAACCGGCAACGACTTCTCGAGGTCGCCGAGGAGCTGTTCGCCGCACACGGCACCAGCGTGAGCGTCGCGGACATCGTCGCGGCGGCCGGAGTGGCCGCACCGACGCTGTACCGCCACTTCGGGGACAAGGACGGCCTGATCGCGACGATCCGGGAACGCGCGTCCGAGACGACGATGTCGCGCCTCGCCCGCGCTCTGACGCGACCGACCGGATGGGAAGGCCTGGTCCACGCGGTCCGGGACAGCATCGAGATGGCCCGCACCAACAGAGCCGTCGGAGAGCGCAGCGGCGTGGCGATCACCCCGTCCCTCGAACGCCTGCTGCTGTCGGCGTGGGGCGAGCTCGTGCAGCGGGCGCACGAGGAGGGCAGTGTTCGCCACGACTTCACCGCGGCCGATGTGCCGCTCCTGTTCGCCGCTGCAGCCGCGATCGCGTCCGCCGTCGACTACGACGAACAAGCCGTCGAGCGGTACGTCGCCCTCTTGATGGACGGTCTGCGGCCCTCACGGACCGACCTACCAGGTCGCCCGCTCAGCCAGGCAGAGCTGCGCAAGGCGTTCAACTCCGCGCCCAGCCGCTAGCCGGCCGGAGTACGGAGCCCCGGATGGAGCGGGGCAGGAGACCGACGAGGCCGGGTCTCCCAGCAGCGCTGATGACCTCCACCCGCGGCGGCCGGACCGAGACCGGTCCGACCGCCGCGATGCTTCAGGCCTCGCCCACGACATCCGTGGTCGCGACGAAGAGGTAGCCGTCCGGACGGTTCGGACCGATACCGCCGGGAGGCTGAGGGGGCGGGGCCATGTCCGACAGGTTCGGATGCAGGAACGCGTCCACCTCCTCCTCCGGGATCTCGTATATGACCAGGTTCTGATACGGCGGGCGCGTCGGCACCGTCTCCGGAAACGCGAACGTGTGCTCCTGATGGAACCGGAACGCCTGCGCGTTCTTGAACGTCGGCGTCTCCACCATGTGCACGATGTGCTCCTTGCTCCATGCCTCCATCTCCGCCGACATCTCCGGCGGATCAGCAGACAGGACGACCAGGATGTGCTTGGGCATGACTGGACCTCTCATCGATGAGAACGGTTCGAGCGGGTGCTAAACCTAGTCCAGACTACTTTTGAACCGGCGTTGCCGCAATTGCTGGCTCCCTTTGTCCCTCCGCGACGTCGACCCGGAGGGGGACCACGGCGAGCACCCCGCACATCAGTGCTTCCCGGTTCCGCTCTTCGCGGCGATGACGGGCTGCCGCGGAGCGGTACCGAACTCGGCCACCTCGGCGGGCAGCTCACCTGCTGCTCGCCTGAGGCGACGACTGCGGATCCTGCGCTGAACGAATCGGAAGAGCACGACCGGCGGATCGGTGCCAGCCGGGCTCGCGAGGCCCTCGGGCTTCAAGATGATCGTCACGACGAGCGCGAGGCCGCCGATCAGATACGTGAACGACGCGGGGACGCCGACCGCGCCGGCGAGCAGCGAGCCCACTCCCGCACTCACGCCGATGCTGGCGATCACCGCACCACGGACGGTCGTGATGCCACCGATGAACGCGAACGCCAGGGTCGTCAGCGATGTGAAGAACCCGAACCTGCCGGTGGACACGGACTGGAAGTTGTAGGCGTAGAGCACCCCTGCGAGCCCTGCGAGCGCGGACGACACGGCGAACGCGGTCAGCTTGGTCTTCAGCACGTTGATGCCCGACGCCGCCGCGGCGCTCTCGTTGTCCCGCACCGCCAGCATGCGCTGACCGAGTCTGCTGCGGCGCAGGCTCGAGACGAAGAGGCACGAGAGGATCACGACGATCCCGATCAGGATGCCGAAGAGCGGGCTCGGCTGCGAGGCTCCGTTGATGGGGAACGGTGCCGTGGGCCCGAGGTCGATGCCGAAGAGCGTCGGCGCGGGCACCGGCGACCCGGTCTGGCCGTTGCCCCACACGGTGTTGTCGAACACGAAGTTCTCGAGGGCGACCGCGGCCGCCAGGGTGACGACGGCGAGGTTGACCCCACGGACGCGGACCGCGACGAAGGACACCGCTACACCGGCCGCCGTCGCTACGGCGATGCCGATCAGCGGCGCGAGTGGGAAGCCGACCCCGCTGTAGACCGCCAGCTTCGAGATCGCGAAGCCGCTGACGCCCGCGAGGCCGAGCTGCAGCAGCGAGACCTGCCCGACGAAGCCGATGATGACCACCAGCGAGAGGCAGAGAAGGATGCCGATCAGGCTGTTGATGCCCGCTTGACGCACGTTGTACGGCAGCACCAGGAAGCCGACGAGCACCGCCGCCATCGCGATGAGCGCTGGCCGGGCGAGTCGCTTCGGAGCGGGAGCCGGAGGCAGCCGCTTCTCGATCACGCGATCGCGCCGCAGGATGCGACCGCCCTGCCAGAGCATCGCGACGACGACCACGACGAAGAAGACGAAGTCGGACACCCCCGGCAGCGGGAGGCCCTGCACGGTCGGGAACCAGCTCTCGGACTGCGCCAGCACGACGAGGGACTGCACGATGCCCATGGCGATCCCGGCCAGGGCGGCGACCCCGAAGGAGGTGAACCGCGCGAGCAGCGCTGCAGCGAG
Source organism: uncultured Amnibacterium sp. (assembly GCF_964245895.1). Taxonomy (GTDB): domain Bacteria; phylum Actinomycetota; class Actinomycetes; order Actinomycetales; family Microbacteriaceae; genus Amnibacterium. Next base: position 17,795 of record NZ_CAXTOQ010000016.1, on the reverse strand, counting down.
TGCCGGGATGATCAGGTTCGGCAGACTCGTCGTGTCCAGGGTGATGAGCGGGGCCACGAGGATGCCGAACGCACCCGTGATGGCCTGAGCGATGACGACTGTGATCAACGACAGCCGCTGCGGCCGCAGACCGAACAGCGCCGCGTTGGTCTCGCTCTCCGACGACGCTCGTGTCGCGAGCCCGAACCGGGTGAACCGGTAGACGGCGAGCAGCAGGCCCGTGGCAGCGAGGACGCCCGCGAGCAGGATGAATCGGTCGACCGGGATCGGGATTCCGAACAGCTGGATCGTGCTGCTCGGCAGCACAGCCGGCGCTGAGACCGCCTGGTCGCCGAACTGGATGTTCAGGATCGATTGCAGGAACAGGTAGATCCCGAGGGAGGCGAGAAGCTTGGTCAGCGGAGAGCTGGTGCGGAGCGGTCGGATGACCGCCACCTCGAGCAGCAGCCCGATCAGCGCGCAGTAGATCACGGCCACCAGGAACGCGGGCGCCACGTCCCAGGGCCCCCCGACCTGGAGGAGTCCGGGGACGACCGGCAGCGGCGGCATCAGCAGCTGTCCGCTCGTCCGCAGCCCGTAGAAGACGAACGCGCCCCAGGCCGCGATGACGCCGGTGGCGAAGTTGATCATGCCGGAGGCCCGGTACACCATGACCACGCCCAACGAGACGCCGGCGATCAGCGCGCCCGGCCCCAGTCCGAGTAGAACGAAGAGTGCGATTGTCTCCACGGCAGGAGGTCCTCTCGGAGTTCGGATCAGGGCCGAGCGCTGACGTCGGATGTCAGGGCGCCGGGGGCGGACCCGGGAGGGATCCGACCGCGAACCAGCCCTTGCCGGCGTCGACCCACATGCCGTTCCCCGTGTAGGTGTACAGCCGCTGCGAGAGCGTCGCGACCGCCGGTGTCCCCTTCAGCGAACCCCACGCGACCGTGTCCGGCCCGAGGAACATCGGTCCCTTGAAGGCGAGCGCAGCGGACTTGACGGTCGCCTTCGTCGCGGTCGCAGCGCCCCCGGCGTTCACCATCTTCAGCGCGGTGAGGAACGTCTGCAGCGCCTGCTCGCCGTCCAAGGTCTCTGCGTTCGCCGCGCCGGTGGCTGTCACGAGGTTCTTCGCCACGGCGACCTCGTCGGTCTCGCGACTGTCCAGCGGAGCGGCGAGCGCGTTCGGGTAGCCGAAGATGAAGGTCCACTTCGGGTAGTCGCCGATCGCCTTCTTCGCGTCATCGGTCGCGCACTGGCCGATCGAGATGACCGGCTTCGTGATCGAAAGCGACTTCAGCGCCTGGTTGACGTTCACGCACTGGGAGGTGGTCGGCAGCAGCGCCACGATCGCGTCAGCGCTCTTCGCTCCGGAAGCGATGAGGGGCGCCGTGACGTCGCTCGACGTCGCGGAGATGTCGCCCTGCTTGACACTGATCCCGGCGGCCTTCAGCCCGGCGGTGAGCTGCCCGGTCACCAGTTGCGAGATGGGGTTGCCCTGGACGCCGATGAGGGCGATCGACTTGGCTTTGAGCGTCTGCGCCGTGTAGCCGGTGATGATCGGCACGGTCGAGAAGTTCGATCCGGAGACGTAGAAGCTCGGCCCGGCCGCATCGGTGAAGCTGGCCGGCACCGCACCGAACAGCGGGATCCCGGACGGGTCGATGATCTTGTGGAAGGCGTCGCTGCCGCTGATCAGGGGGAACTGCACGATGGCCTGGATCGCCTTGTCGTTGACGAACTGCTGGCCGCAGGTCTGCCCGTCCTCGTCGGACGAGACGACGAAGCAGGTGTCGAGCTTCAGCGGGTGACCGCCGATACCGCCGAGCTGGTCGTTCACCATCTTGACGAGCCCGGTCATCGCGACGGTGTACTGCGGGTAGCTGGCGGCGCCGCCTTGCTGGTTCACGTAGCCCCAGGTCACCGGCGACAGCTTCGGGTCGGCCTTCCCCGGCTTGCTGCCGGTGTAGTCGGCGATCGTGGCGATGGACGCGGCTGAGAAGGAACCGCTCCCTGTCGACGACGGGCCGGGCGTGCTGGTGCCGGTGCATCCGGCGAGCACGAGTGCCGCGGAGACGCTGAGAGCGGCGGCCGAGAGCAGACGTGGGCGCCCGAGGCGGAGAGGGGTCGGGAGCGATGCGGTACGGACGTGCCTGGACTTGGCCTGTGGCATGGGGGTTCCTCTTGTTGCGGCGTCGTTGCAGTCAGCAATTGTTAGAAAGTATTACTTTTAAGTCGGCGGGTGTCAACGCACCCGCTCCGGTTTCCTCATGATCGACACTGCCCCGGCATCAAAGGCTAAGGATCCCGTTCTGGTTCCGGTCGACCGGTCGTGAAGCGGCTTCGCGATGGTCTGCCGAGGTTGATCGACCGGTCTTTCCGGCAATGCGAAGGCAGCCACTCGTAGTGGGCGCTACCCGTCAGGATCCGGAGTGATCGGCGACCTGGTCTGCGCGCAGAGCCGGCATGGTCTGAGTCCGCAGCTGCGGCATGACCTCGTCGATGAACAGTCGGAGCGATCGACGGAACAGGTCGGGATCCGCGAGCGAACCGAAGACGAACCGGATGTGCGAATGCCGCACCCCAGCGTCCTCGAACGCCTGGAGCCTCGCCGCGACCGTGGCCGGCGAACCGACGATCGAGGTCTTCTGGATGAAGGCGGCGAGGCTCTCGGGCTGGCCCATCGCCGACGCCATCGGGCCCGGGTCGACCCGCAGCAGGTCGACGAGCTGCAGCCCCTGCTGCTCAGGTGGCGTGAAGATCCACGGCGGCAGGGAGCGTCCGATCAGCATCGGGGCTGCGGCCTCGGCCGCCTCCTCGTCGGTCTCACCCACGAAGACGACCTTGGTGTGCAGGAACCAGTCGAGGTTCTCCTCCACCGTCTCGGCCGCGATACCGCCCTCCGTCATACCGTCGCGGTAGACGCCCATCAGCTTGGCGGTTCCTGCGGCGTCGAGCCCGGCCGTGTGGATCTTGCGGCCGAGGACACCGGAGGCGTGCACCTTCGACGCGGTGTTCGTGCCGATGGCCCAGAGCGGCGTGCCGCGGCGGTAGTTCGTCGGCATCATCCGGTTCGGCATCGAGCCGCGTTCGGTCGAGGTCTCGAACGCGAGCGGTCCGTCGGCACGTCGATGCACCCAGGCGGCGAGCATGACCTGCAGCTTCTCCTCGAAGAGCTGCGCGGCTCCTCCTTCCGGGAAGGGCACGGGGAACGACGGATCCGGCACCGGTCGCCCGCTGGACATCCCGATGATGCATCGCCCGGCCGACAGCTGGTCGAGCAGGTTGATCCGCTCGACGAGCGCCAGCGGGTGATGCCGCGGCAGCGGGATCATGCTCGTGCCCAGGTACGCCTGGGTCAGCTGCGGGGCCAGGTGCGCTGCCATGACGAGCGGGTCGCTGTACGGCTCGTAGTCGTTGTAGTGCTGCTCGCCGAGGTAGACGGCGGCGAAGCCGGCCGCATCTGCGAGCAGGGCCTGCTCGATGCTGAGCTCGAGAGCGAGCCGATCGTCCTCCGGCCCCCGAACGTTGGGACCGAGGAACATGGAGAGGTACACGGCAACACCCTTCAGAGCGGGATCGATTCAAAGCGGGTTCACGTCGGTGCGAGATCGAGGAGCTCGGGCGCACCCGAGGAGGGATCGGGGCGCGGGTCAGAGCGCCCCGCCGAGGTAGGAAGCCGTGAGCAGCGCCCGGTCGGAGCGCAGCTGGGCCGCAGGCAGGTCGAGGACGAGCTCGCCGTGCGCCATGACGAGGCCGCGGTCCGCGATGTCCAACGCGAGCTGCACGTGCTGCTCGACCAGGATCACCGCGGCGCCGGCCTTCGCCGCGTAGTCCCGCACGATGGGCAGCAGTCGCTCGACGACGATCGGGGCGAGGCCCAGCGACAGCTCGTCGACGAGCAGCAGGCTCGGCTTGCGGACCAGAGCGCTCGCGAGCACCAGCATCTGCTGCTCCCCGCCGGACAGAAGGCCCGCCCGACGGTCCCGCAGCGCGCCGAGCTCGGGGAACATCTCGAAGGCCTCGGCGACATCCATCCTGCCGACCCGGAAGTGCTCGGCGACGGTCAGCGTGGCGAAGATCCCGCGACCTTCCGGCACGTGCGACATGCCCGAACGGACGAGCTGCTGCGTGCGGCTCGTGCCGGTGTCCGACCCGTTGAACGTCACGGCTCCGAGCGACCGTCTGATCGCATTGGTGACGGCGCGGAGCAGCGTGGTCTTGCCTGCGCCGTTCGGGCCGAGAAGGGCGACCACCTCGCCGGGGGCGACGGCGAACCCGATCCCCCTGATGACGTCGGCACCGTCGTAGCCGGCCGCGAGGTCGGCGACTTCCAGCACGGCGCTCATCCGGCGGCCTCGTGCAGGCTCCCCAGGTAGGCCTCGATGACGCGGGCGTCGTTGCGGATCTCCTCCGGCGAGCCGGAGGAGATCACCTTTCCGAACTCGAGCACCACCACCACGTCGCACATGGACAGCACGAGTCCCATGTCGTGATCGACGAGCAGGAGCGCGGTGCCGCGGTCGACGAGGCCACGCAACCGCTCGCCCAGCTCCGCCGACTCAGTCGAATCGAGGCCTGCCGCCGGCTCGTCGAGCAGCACGACCCTGGGCCGGCCGGCGAGCGCCCTGCCGACCCCGACCACCTTGCGCTGGCCGTGGGTGAGGGTGTCGGGCATCGCATCCGCGAGGTCTGCCAGGCCGAGCAGCTCGAGGGTCTCGTCCACCTCATCGGGAAGTGACGCGTGCCCGCGGGCGATCTCCGCGACAGCGCTCCGGAACCCTCCTGATCGCGCACCGATCCCGACGTTCTCGCGGACCGTCAGCTCGTCGAAGAGCTCGGCCGCCTGCCAGGTCCGCGCGAATCCGGCGCGCGCGCGCCGGTGCGGCGAGAGTCTGCTGATGTCCGTACCGTCGAGGACGACGGAGCCGGTCGAGCGCGTGAAGCCGGTGACCGCGTCGATGAACGTGGTCTTGCCCGCTCCGTTCGGGCCGATGAGACCGACGAGTGTCCCCTCCTCGACCGAGACGTCGCAGTCCGTGAGCGCTTTGACGCCGCCGTAGCGGACGCTGAGCCCCTGCGTGTGCAGCACCGCGGTCATGGCTGCACCAGCGGAACCGCGCCGCCCTCGAGGATCGAAGCGCGCTCCGCGTCGCTCAGGCGATCGGTCCGCTCCACGAAGGCGACGGTGTCCACGAGGGAGCCGAAGAGCGCGTCGCTGCCGAGTACGAGACGGTCGAGCCCGAACGTCGCTCGCGCCGAGTCGAGCAGGGTCGGCGACTGATGCATCGTGGCCGTGTCGAACCAGAGGGAGCGGAATCCGGCCATCGGGTCGTTCGCATCGATGTCGAGATCGCGGACCCAACCGAGGATGTACGGAGCGTGACCGGCCAGACCCGGTCGCAGCACCGTGTTCTCGATCGCCTCCCACCGTGATGCGAGGAACCCGCCGCCCTGCGCGAAGAGGAACCTCAGGTTCGGAAACCGGGCGAGGGTGCCACCGAAGACGAGCCGACACGCCGCGATGGCGAGCTGCATCGGGGAGCCGAACATCGCGGTCATGCCCCATTCGGCCATGCCCCAGTGCCCGGCTGAATCGCCGCCGACTGGGTGCACGAACACGACGGCGCCCAGGCCGTCGAGCTCGGACCACAACGGGTCGAACTGCGGGTCGTCGAGCGGGCGGCCGCTGATCGAGCAGGCCACCCCGACGCCGATGCAGTCCGGCGCCGCCATCGCGCGACGGGCCTCCGAGATCGCCTGCTCGACGTACGGCAGGGGCAGAAGCGCGAACGACTGGAGACGGCCGAGGGACCGCGCGCCCACCTCTGCATAGGTGTCGTTGAGGGTCTGTGCCGCGGCGACAGCACCGCCGGCGTCATCGACGACCGTGTTCAGACCGATGAAGCTCATCACCTGACGATCGATCCCCGCCGAGTCCATCGCCGCGATCCGCTGAGACGGATCGAGGTCCTGAGCCGGTGCGCGGCGGTAGTCCTCCCGCCCGAGCTCGATCATCAGATCGAGGAAGGGCTTCGCGTACAGGTGCGAGTGGAAGTCCGTGCGCATCACATCTCCGGGATAGGCATCTAACCAAGAGAGACTGTAACATTTACCGCCCCGCAGGCGCAACAGCCCCGGTCAGTTATTTGGCCTTCAGGGCGATGCGACGTTACGGTTTCGAGGTCTTCGATCCTCACGACGGAGGCGGTGCTCGTCGGTGACGCCGAGCCGACGAGATCGGAGGACCGATGCGAGCAGACGGAGAGCAGAACCGGCAACGGATCCTCGATGTCGCCGAGGACCTGTTCGCCCAGCACGGGCGGCGAGTGAACGTCGCCGACATCGTCGCCGCCGCAGGCGTCGCGCCGCCGACCCTCTACCGTCACTTCGGCGACAAGGAGGGTCTGATCAAAGCGGTCAGCGACCGCGCTGCCGAGACGGCGATGGCGCGTCTCGCCCACGCGCTGACGCGGTCGTCGGGGATCGAGGGCCTGCGGACGGCACTCGTGGACAGCGTGGAGCTCGCCCGCACGAACCGAGCCGTCCGGGAGCGCAGCGGCGTCGCCCTTTCGCCCGCCCTCGAGCGGATGCTGCTGTCGGGGTGGACCGAGCTGGTGCTGCGAGGTCACGAGGAAGGCACCATCCGCCAGGACTTCACGGCGTCGGACGTGCCGTTCCTCTTCGCGGCAGCCGCCGGCATCGCGACAGCGGTGAACTTCGACGCATCGCTCCTCGACCGGTACATCACCCTGCTGATGAACTCCGTGCGACCGTCGGAGGAGCTGCTGCCGGGCGAGGCTCCGAACGACGAGGTGATCAGGAGGGCGTTCAGCTGAGCGTGTGGTGAGCCCGCCGGCCCGCCCATACCGCCGGCCCGCTGGGCCGCGCACCAGGACCGCGCGACGGGTCAGAGCTGGGGCTTCACGACTCGAAGGTGCTCCGAGCCGGCGATGGCCTCGGACAGCGCGACGAGCGCCCGCCCCTGCGCCGCGGCGAACGCGGCGCCCTCCTCCCCGAGCCTGCCGTCCTGGAATCCGGCCGACGACACGTAGACCCCCGGACTCAACACCTGCGCGGCGAAGAAGCCGGCGAGCGCGCTCCGCAGCCCATCGAGCGCGAGGTAATGATGGTCGGACGCGCCCGTCATCACGATCGCCACCGCACGGCCGGTGATCGGCGCCTCGGTCTCGCCCCAGAACCCCCGCGGCAGGCCGTCGAGGAACACCTTGATCGGCGATGCCGGTGCCGCGCGATACGCGGGTGCGCCGAGCACGAAGGCGTCGAAGCGCGATGCCGCCGCGATTGCACGGGCGACCGACTCGTCCTGCCCGGAGAGCTCCACCACATCCGTCGTCGCGGAGAGCTCCCTCGCCCCGGCAAGCACGGCGTCCAGCACCAGGCGAGTCCTGCCTCCGCCGCGGGGCGAACCGTCGATGGCGAGCACTGACGTCACCGGACGCTCCGACAGGGCGCGCACGGCACGGCTGGATCCTGGGCGAACCCGACGATGGCTTCCACGTCGAGGACCGTACCGTAGGTTCTACTAGCCCTGGAAGGCATTCGATCGATCCGATGCCGAAGGTGGTTCGACAATCTCTCCGAACATCTCGAACTCTAGACGTAGGGACTGCTATTCTTACCGCGTTCAGCCGTCGACATCGCCGTCAGGAGTGCTCATGCCCTCATCCCCCGCCCCGGAAGCGACCGATCCTCTGCAGCGGCTGACCGATCTGGAGGACATCCGAGCCTTGGTCTCGTCGTTCGCGCGATCGATCGACACGAAGGACCAGGAGCAGTACGCGGCGAACTTTGCCGAGGACGGCGTGCTCGAGCTGCCGTTCGGCTCCCGCGTCGGTCGCGCCTCGATCGCCGAGATGAAGGGGCCGCCGCCCGGCACCCACTCCCACCACTTACTCGGCCAGATCGACGTCGTCCTCGACGGCGACATCGCGACGGCGACCACCTACATGCTCGCGACCCACGTGTTCTCCCCCGATTCGCTGAGCGAGAAGGCGCATTCGGGCGGCTGGTACGAGCAGGAGCTCGTGCGCACCGGCGAAGGCTGGAGGTTCGCGACGGTGAAGCTGGTCATCCGGTGGGCGGACGAGCGGCCGATGATCCCGACGAACCCCACCGAGGCCGGGGCGATCGCGTCATGACGGAGCGCACTCCGATGCGGCAGTCGTGCATCCTCTCCAGCCCCAACCGGTACAAGATCGCGACGTTCGGGTTCAACACCCAGGGCGGCACCACCGCGACGAAGGCCCCTGGCACCGTCGACACCGACTGGACGCAGCAGGTGCGCATCGCGCGGCTGAGCGAGGCAGCCGGAATCGAGGCGATCCTGCCCGGTGCCCGCTGGATCGGCTACGGCGGCGAGACGAACTTCCAGGGCCGCTCCTTCGAGACGTTCGCCTGGGCGGCCGGCATGGCCGCGGTGACGGATCGCACCCAGGTGTTCGCCACCTTCCACGTCCCGACCGCGCATCCGGTGCGGGTGGCGAAGACGATCGCCACCATCGATCACATCTCCGGCGGCCGGTTCGGGCTGAACATCGTCGCGGGGTGGAACGCGTCGGAGATCGAGATGTTCGCCGGCTCCCAGCGCGAGCACGACGCGCGGTACGAGTTCGCCGGGGAGTTCTTCGACGTCGTGAACCGGATGCTCGACGAGGAGGGCTTCTTCGATCACGAAGGCGAGTTCTTCACGATCAAGGGCGCCTACAGCGAGCCGAAGCCGATCCAGAGCCCGCGCCCCGTCTACATGGCGGCCGGGTTCAGTCCGACGGGTCGGCGGTTCGCCGCCGAGTACGCCGACATCAGCTTCATCCCCGACATCGGACTCGAGCGCGTGCCCGCGACGATCGCGGAGACGAAGGAGATGGCGGCGGCGAGGGGGCGCGAGGTCCACCTGTTCTCCCAGGCGAACATCGTGTGCGCCGACAGCGAGAAGGAGGCCCGCGACTACCTGCACTACTACGTCGAGGAGATGGGCGACTTCCCCGCCGCGAAGAACCTGATGACCAGCCTGTTCGCCAACTCCAGCGCGCAGAGCGCCATGGCGACCGGCGGCAGGCCAGCGGGCGACGATCCCAAGGTGCGAGGCATGCAGAGCCGGGTCATCGCCGGCCACGGCGGTCACATGCTGATCGGTACGCCCGAGATGGTCGTCGACGGGATGCTGAAGCTCTCCGAGGCGGGCTTCGACGGCAGCACCCTCTCGTGGGTCGACTACGAAGCGGGCCTGGTCCAGTTCAGGGAGCAGATCCTGCCCTTGATGATCGACGCCGGCCTCCGGGTCGACGAATCCACCACCACCGCGCAGGCGGAGTGATGCGGGTCTTCGTGACGGCGCCGGACGGCTATGTCGGTGCGGCCATCGCCCGCGAGCTGCTCGAGCACGGCTACGAGGTCACCGGCCTCGCGCCGTCGGAAGCAGCAGCGGTGCGGCTGCGAGCCGACGGCATCGACGCGCAGGTCGGGTCGGTGGTCGATCTGGACGCGCTCGCCGCGGCGGCATCGGGGGCTGACGGCGTCATCCACGAGGCCGCCCTGCAGGTCGGGCCGGGCATCGGGTTCCCCGAGGCGTGCGCGATCGAGACGCGGGCCGTCGAGGCCCTCGGCACCGGCCTGGCCGGCACCGGTGGACCGTTCGTCGTCACCTCCGGCGTCGGACTCGTCGCGCCCGGCGCCGACGGCCTGGCGCACGAGGACGATGAGCTGGACCCGATGTCGCCCGCCGCGCTGCGAGCACCGACCGAGCACGCCGCCGACGTCGCGACCGCGCAGGGGGTGCGCGCATCGGTCCTGCGGTTCGCCTGGTCGGTGCACGGAGATCACGGCGTCGAGGGATTCCTGCCGGGTCTCATCACGACGGCGAAGGCGACGCGCGTATCCGCCTACGTCGGCGCGGGTACCGCTCGGTGGTCGGCGGTGCACCGTCGAGATCTCGCCCACCTCTACCGGCTTGCACTCGAATCCGCGGCAGGTGGCGCTCGTCTGCACGCCGTCGCGGAGGAGGGCGTCACCATGCGCGCCATCGCCGAGGGCATCGGCGCGCAGCTCGGTCTGCCCGTCGTCAGCGTCGATCCCGCCGCGGCCTCAGCGCACTTCGGCTGGCTCGCGCCGTTCGTGCAGCACGACGCGGCAGCGTCGTCGGTCAGCACTCGATCGCTGCTCGGCTGGGCCCCGATCGGTGCCGGTCTGCTGGCCGACATCGCCGCGGACTGTCACGCCGCACCGGAAGCGCCGGTCGGTCGGCAGGACCGACAGGTCGCCTGAGTCGTGTCACCGATGACGACGGATCCGACGGAGGCGCTGATGCGATTCGACTGCTCACCAAGAACGACCGCGACGGGAACGGAATCGTGACCCAGCCTCCGACGGCGGTGGATCCGGTGGGCCCGGCGCATCCTGCGGAGGTCGCAGCCCGGTCGAAGTCGGACTGGTGGCGCGCCGTGCTCGGCGAGTACCCGACCGGGGTGACCCTGATCTGCGCGCGCGACGATTCGGGAGCCCCGGTCGGCATGGTGGTGGGAAGCTTCACCGCCGTGTCGCAGGACCCACCGCTGGTCGGGTTCTTCCCCGATCAGACGTCGACGACGTTCCCGATGATCGCGGCCTCCGGCAGCTTCACCGCCAGCGTGCTCGGTGACTCGCACGAGGATCTCTGCCGTGCCTTCGTCCGAAAGGCACCGGATCGCTTCGAGACCGGTTCGTTCGTCGAGGCGGAGAGCGGGAATCCCCGTGTCAAGGATGCGGTCGCCTGGTTCGACGTCGTGATCGAGCGACGGGACACCTACGGCGACCACGAGTTCGTGGTCGGTCTCGTGGAGGACTTCGGCGTCGGAGATGCGAGCGCGGGCCTCCCGCTGCTGTTCCGCCGCGGGGGCTACGGCACGTTCGCGGTGCCCACAGAGGAGTTCGACACCGAGGTGCTCGCCCGGCACCTGCGCTTCGCCGACCTGGCCGGCGACGACGTCAGCGAGCTCGCAGACACTCTGGGTCTCGAGGTGCTGGTGAGTGCCGTCGTGCACGACTCGGTGGTCGTCCTGGCGTCCGCGCGGCCCGGATCGAGATCGGAGCCGGCGAGCGGTCCCCGTCGGATCGGTACGGCCTTCCCGTTCGCCGCTCCACTCGCGCCGGCGTTCGTGGCGTGGGCGTCACCCGCGCAGCAGTCGGCCTGGATCGAGGGGTCGCGGCATCTGATCGGGCGGGTCGACCGCCCCCGGCTCGCCGCACTGCTCGCCTCCGTCCGCAGGCGCGGCTACGGAGTCTCGCCGAGCCGAGTGCTGAGCGAGCGGTTCACGCAGCTGATGGATGAGGACCGGCCGCGCCGGGAGTCGTTCGCACAGCTCTGGAGCGACATGGCGGCCGATGGCGCGATCGTCGACGGCGTACCCACACCGGAAACTGCCAGCGCGATCCAGGCACCGGTGTTCGGCCCGGACGGCCAGGTCGTGGTGGTGCTCACGGTCAACGGCTTCTCGGGGCTCGCCGATCCGGCTGCGTTCGGTCAGAAGGCCGAGCTGGTGCTCGCATCCGCTGCCCGCATGACGAAGCAGATCAACGGCGTCGTGCCCCCGCCCGAGCTGTAGCGCCCGACCAGGCGTGCGACGAGCGAACCGTCAGTGGGTGCAGTTCGAGAGTTCCCGATCGAATCTCGCAGAGGCGCCCCGCTGATCGCCCGCACGGGCACGAGCACGAGCAAGCCCTGTGGCTCCGCAGCGCCCGCGCCTCACTTTCGCGGGTGACCAGCACGCATCCGAGACGTCTTCGGGTGTTGCGTTCGGTACCCCCTCCCGGGACTGGCAGCCGGAACCCACTGCTCCTCGAGAGGGCGCTGCGCTTTCGAGCCGCTTCCTTCGTCCCGCAGGCTCTGGTCCGTCCGAGGCACGCCAGAAAGACGTGGGGTGCGTTCGAGGGTCTCCGCCGAGCATCACGCCGTCCTGCCCTGGGGTCTTCCAGTGGCCGGCTCGGCCGATCGCTGCGAGCGGAGGGATCAGGGGATCACGGATCTGCGCACCGGCGAGCGCGCGCCACGCGAGTTGCGCGAGCACGGCGATCCAGAGCAGGGCCACGCCGATCGGAGTCGACGACATGCGATGTCTCCTCCGCGGCGCTTCGACCCCGAGCAGGTCCGCTCCCGCGCATCCGAGGGCGCCCGGATCTTCCTCCTGGCCTACTCGCACCCCGGCGAGAAGCAGGATCCACGCTTCGACGCCCGCCTCCCGGGCCCTCCGAGGTCGACGCGGCCGAGCGACGCTCGTCAGCCCGACCAGGCCTCGCAGTCGGTGCACAGGTCGGCGATCTCGCCGTCGTCGAGCACGACGGGCATCATCTCGGCGCCGCAGGTCAGGCAGAGCCGATCGAAGAAGACGAACCGGCTCGACAGCACCTCGGCGTCCTCGTCTCGACCCGGCTCGGCGCGCATGCCGACAGGATCCGCTTCCGCCGCACGTCGTGCAAGACGGCGACGCGTGCACCCGTTCGCGACGGTCGCGGTCGACCGCCGGCCACCCAGGGCAGCCCCGGAGATGAACTCCGCGTGACTTCCGCACCACCAGGGTGCACGAGGACCGGACGGCCGCCGACCGGCTGACAGCATCCGGATCGTGCATCCCGCGCAGCCCCTCGCCGACATCCCTACGGGTGCGGCCGAGCGCGGCGCTCCGTCGACAAGGCGGCCGTCACGCCGGCCGCGGGGGACGCGACCCGAGATCCAGGCGCTCCGTGCCGTCGCGGTGACGCTGGTCGTCGCGTACCACCTCCACCCCGCGGCGCTGCCCGGCGGCTACATCGGGGTCGACGTCTTCTTCGTGATCTCGGGGTTCCTCATCTCGCGGCATCTCGTGCAGGAGGTGGAGGCGACGGGTCGCGTGGACCTGGCCGCGTTCTGGGCCGGCCGGGTTCGACGCATCCTGCCCGCGGCGCTCGTGACCGTGATCACGGTCGTCCTGATCGCGTCCGCGGTCCTGCCGAGGACCGCAGCGGCGGAAGCGGGGCGGACGTCGTGGTGGGCGGCGCTGTCGGCCGCGAACTGGCTCTTCGCCGCGCACGCGGTGGACTACCAGGCGCAGTCGCCGGATGCGTCGCCGTTCGAGCACTTCTGGTCGCTCGGCGTGGAGGAGCAGTTCTACCTCCTCTGGCCGCTGCTCGTCCTCGCGGCGGCGGTGCTCGCCGGCCGGCAGGCCCGAGCGGTGCGGCCGGTCGTGCTCGTGTCCTTCATCGCCGTGCTCCTGCTCTCCCTGGGGTTCGGCGTCTGGTTCACCGCAGGCGACCCGCAGGCGGCGTACTTCGTCACGCCGACCCGGATGTGGGAGCTCGCCGCCGGAGGGGTGCTCGCCGTCGTGCTGACCGACCGGCAGCCGCGCCCCGCCCTGGCGGCCGGGCTGCAGCTCGCGGGACTCGCGGCGATGATCGGCGCGGCGGCGCTGCTCGACCCCGGGACCCCCATGCCGGGCACTGCCGCAGCGATCCCGGTGCTCGGCGCGCTGGCCTTCATCGCGGGCGGCGCGGTGCCCGGCCTGGAGCGCGTCTGGGCGCTCCGACCCGTCCGCCTCGTCGGGGACGTCTCCTACTCGCTCTACCTCTGGCACTGGCCGCTCATCGTCTTCGCCCGCGACCTGACCGGTCATCCGATCGGGCCCTGCACCGGCGCGGTCGTCGTCGCGGCGTCCCTGCTCGCCGCGACCGCCTCCTACCTCCTGGTCGAGCAGCCGCTGCGCCGGCTCCGGCTCCGGCGACCGCGCCGGGTGATCGTGCTGGGCGCCGTCGCGGTCGCTGCGGCGCTCGCCGTCGGCGCGGTCCCCGTCGCCCGCGACGCAGCCGTGACCGCGCAGGAGGCGTCCGCTCGTCGCCTCGTCGACCAGCGGGCCGCCGGGCCCGCCCTCGGCTACCCCAACCTCGACGCCGCTGCGGACCGGCCGTGGGCCCGCCCGCAGCACGTCGTCGTGCCCGATCCCGCCGCGCTGTCGAAGGACCTCGGCCTGCGGGAGTGCGCGTCGACCGCGGGCGCCGCCACGACCCTCCTGTGCGTGCGCGGCGACCTGACGAGCCGGACGACCGTCGCCCTGGTCGGCGACTCGCACATGCGGCAGTGGGGCGACGTGATCTCACGCCTCGGGCAGCGCAACCACTGGCGGATCATCACGATCCTGCACAACTCCTGCCCCTTCAACCTCCTCCCGCGGCCCATCGAGCGGGAGGGGAGGTCGCACTGCACCGAGGCCGTCCGGAAGACCCTCCCCGTGCTCCGTGCCGAGCACGTGCAGGTGGTGGTGACGTCCGCCTTCCGCGGCTCCTACGCCGTCGGCGACCGGTCCGCGGCCTCGGACGCCTATGCGGCCATGTGGTCCACCCTCCAGCACGCCGGCATCGGCGTCGTGGCGCTCGGCGACACCCCCACGCCGTCACCCCATCCGCTGACCGTCGACTGCATCGCCTCCCAGGACCCCGCGACCTGCGGGGTCTCCCGGGCGCGCGCCCTCGCCAGGGTCGACCCGCAGGGCGCCGCTGCCCGACGCGTGACCGGCGTCGCGTACCTCGACCCCGTCGACGCCTTCTGCGGCACGACCTGGTGCCCGGGGGTCATCGGGAACATCGGCGTCTGGGTCGACGACAACCACGCGAGCCAGACCTACCTGCGCACCACCGAGCCGTGGCTGCAGGAGCACCTCGCCCCGCTCATCGCGCAGCGACTCCCCGGCCGGGGCGCCTGAGCGGCTCAGTCGGTCTGCAGCCGCTTCTTCGCCCCGCGCTTCGCCAGCACGGAGACGTAGTCCTGCACGGGCCGGTCCCTCAGCTCCTCGACCTGCGCGCGGACGACCTCCTCGATCTGCGTGAGGTCCTTGTCCGGGAAGGTCTTCTGCAGCGATGCCGCGACCTCGCGGACCACCTGTTCGACGTCGAGCTCGTCAGCCACGTCGCGGACGATAGGGATCCCAGGTGAACGGCTGGCGCTGTTCGGTCGTACCGGCCCCGCGGGCCCACGAAGCCCGTGCAAGGGCGTCCGCTCCGCGATCCCGCGGTCAGGACTCCGCTGCCCGCCGCGCGCGCAGCCGCTTGCGCAGCTGTTCGATCACGATCGGCAGCACGGAGACCAGCACGATCACCGCGAGCAGGACCTCGATGTTGTCGGTGATGAAGGGCACCCCGCCCAGCAGCGAGCCCGCGACGGTCACTCCGACCGCCCAGAGGAAGCCGCCGAGCAGGTTCCAGGGAAGGAAGCGGCGATAGGGGTAGCGCGCACTGCCGGCGGCGAGCGGCACGTAGGTGCGGATCACCGGCACGAACCGGCCCAGCACGAGGGCGCGCCCGCCGTAGCGCTCGAAGAACGCCTCCGTCGCTCGCAGGCGCGACGTCTTCAGCACCCTGGCGTCGTCCTTGAAGAGCCGGGCACCGAACCGGTCGCCGAGCAGGTAGCCGACCTGGTCGCCCGCAGCGGCCGAGACGAACGCGACCAGCGCGATCACCGGCACCGCGAGGCCCAGCTGCTCGTGCGCGAGCCCGGCGGTGATCAGCAGCGAGTCGCCCGGCAGGAACGGGAAGAGCACGCCGGACTCGATGAACACCACGACCGCGATCGCGAGGAGGGCCCACGGGCCGAGGCCCTCCAGCAGCGATTGCACGTCCATGCCCCGATGGTCGGCGCGCGGCGCGGAGGAAGGTCCAAGACCGCCCGGCTGCGGGTGTCTTCGCGATTTCTTATCAGCGGTCTCGGAGCATGCCGTCGTGACGACTCCACGGTCCGGTGTCCTCGAGAGGCGCCCGGTCGCCCGCGTGCCCGAGCCCGGCACCGCGTTCTGGGGCCTCAAGATCCTCACGACGGGCATGGGCGAGACGACGTCCGACTTCCTCGTGAAGTCGTTCGCACCGGAGCTGGTGGTGCCGATCGCCCTGCTGGTGCTGGTGCTGGTGCTCGCGGTCCAGCTGCGCACCCGCGCCTACCGTCCCGCCCGGTACTGGACCACCGCGCTGATGGTGTCGGTGTTCGGCACCATGGCCGCCGACGTCCTGCACGTCGGCCTGGGCGTGCCCTACGCGGTGTCGACGGCGGCGTTCGCGCTGGTGCTCGCGGCGGTGCTCGTCGTCTGGTGGCGGGTCGAGGGCACGCTGTCGGTGCACGCCGTCACGTCCTTGCGACGCGAGGGCTTCTACTGGGCGACCGTGATGACGACGTTCGCGCTCGGCACCGCGGCCGGCGACCTGACCGCCACCGGGCTGGGCCTCGGCTACCTCGCCTCCGGGTTCCTGTTCCTCGTCGCCTTCGCGGTGCCGGGCCTCGTGTTCCTCGTCACCCGCAGCGCTGCGGTCGCGACGTTCTGGGCGGCCTACGTCATGACCCGTCCGCTCGGCGCGTCCTTCGCCGACTGGTTCGCGGTCCCCGCGGTCCGCGGCGGGCTCGATCTCGGCGCCGGGCCGGTGAGCGGCTGCCTGCTGCTCGTGTTCGTCGCCGTCGTGAGCGCGATGGCGCTCCGCGCCCGTCCGACCCGCGGCAGCGGCTCAGCGCTGCTGGTCGCCGGCCGGGAGGGGGCCGCGTGATCGACGGGACCGCGACGACGACGCTCGTCGTCGCCTGCTGCGAGGACGACCCCGCGATCACGCGGCTGCTCGACGAGGCGCTCGACGCGGCCGGCCACACCGGTCTGTTCGCCCGGTCGGGCGCGCAGGCGGTGCAGCGGTTCGCGGACGACGACCGCATCGACGTGCTGGTGCTCGACGTCGGCCTGCCCGATATGGACGGACGGGACCTGTGCCGCGTGCTCCGCGCCAACGGGCAGCGAGCGCCGGCCATGTTCCTCTCGGCGATGGGCCAGGTGCACGACATCGTGCAGGGCTTCGCCTCCGGCGGGCTCGACTACCTGGTCAAGCCCTTCGCCGTGCCCGAACTGCTCGCGCGGATCGAGGCGCTCTCGCGGCGGTCGATGCCGGCGGACGCCGTCGAGGGGCTGCGGCTCGACCCGCAGCGGTTCGCGCTGTGCTTCGAGGGCGACGCGCACCTGCTGACCCCGACCGAGTTCCGGCTGATGGCGGAGCTGCTGGCGCACACCGGGCGGATCGTCCGCCGCGGCGACCTCGTGAACGCCGCCTGGGTGCCGGGCGCGCGCGTCAACGGCAACACGCTCGACACCTACCTGCACCGCCTGCGCACCCACCTCCGCGAGCTGGGGACCGCCGCATCGATCCAGACGGTGCGCGGCATCGGGTACATCCTGCGCGACACGTGACCGCGGCCCGACCGGTCCGGCGACGGCTGCGCCGCCGGCTGACCCTCGCCTCGTTCCTGCTCAGCGCGCTGGTCGTCGCGGGTGCGGTGGCCGCGCTCACCGGGGCGCTGCACGCGGAGGCGCAGGCGGCGATCCGCGCGCGGCTCGACGACCGGGCGGCCGCCCTGGCAGCGACTGTCGACCTGACCGGCGGCACCGTCGACATCAGGGGGGCGGACGACGCGCTGCTCGACTCGCCCAACTGGGTCTTCGACGCGGTCGGGCGCCGGGTGGAGGGGGCGACCCTGCGCGGATCCACCGGGGCGGTGATCGCCGCGCTCGGGCGATCGACCTCCGCGCGCCGGACGACGGCCGGCACGCTCCACCTGCTGGCCGTGCCGGTGCGGCGGCACGGCCGCGTCGCCGCGGTGGTGGTGACGGGGGTCGACGAGGCGCCGTACACGGCGACGCTCGCCTCCACGAGCCGCGCCGCGATCCTCCTCGGCGCCCTGGCGGTGCTCGGCGCGACCGGGCTCGCCGCGCTGGTGCTGTCCCGCAGCCTCGGCCCGATGGCGGTGATGACGGAGCGCGCCGCGGGGTGGAGCG
>NZ_CAXTOQ010000015.1:0-35035 GCF_964245895.1 uncultured Amnibacterium sp. | reverse complement strand
CCTTGGAGGCGCCCATCGCGTTCCGCTCGATGCACGGCACCTGCACCAGGCCGCCGACGGGGTCGCAGGTGAGGCCGAGGTTGTGCTCCATCGCGATCTCGGCGGCGTTCTCGACCTGCGCTGACGTGCCGCCCAGCACCGTGCACAGGCCCGCGGCCGCCATGGAGGACGCGGAGCCCACCTCCGCCTGGCAGCCGCACTCCGCGCCGCTGATCGAGGCGTTGCCGGAGTACAGCGAGCCGACGGCAGCGGCGGTGAGCAGGAACCGGCGGACGAGCGTCCGCTGCTCGGGGCCCGCGTCGGGGCGGAGGCGCGCGACGGCGTGCGCGAGCACCGCGGGCACGATGCCCGCCGCACCGTTCGTCGGCGCGGTGACGACGCGCCCGCCCGCCGCGTTCTCCTCGTTCACGGCCATCGCGACCGCGTCGAGCCAGTCGACGCCCTCCCGGGTCGCGTCGACGTCGGCGAGCAGCCGGGCCGCGATGCCGGGTGCGCGGCGACGCACGCGCAGGCCGCCCGGCAGCTCGCCCTCGGTGGTGAGCCCCGCGTCGATGCAGGCGGTCATCGCCGTCCAGATCGCGTCGAGGCCCGCCAGCACCTCCGCCTCCGGGCGCAGCGCGCGCTCGTTCGCGAACGCGATCCCGGCGACGTCCGTGCCGTCCGCCGCGGCCATCGCGAGCAGCTGCACCGCCGTGCGATACGGGTGCGGCAGCGTGATCGCGGCCGGACCGGCGTCCGCCGCCCCCTCCCGCTCCACCACGCCGCCGCCGATCGAGTAGTACGTCTCCGCCGCGAGCACGGTGCCGTCGGCGGCGAGCGCCCGGCACTCGAGCGCGTTCGGGTGCCGGGGGAGGCGGGTGAGCGGCGCGAGCTCGACGTCGGCGCGCGCGAGCGGCACGTCGTGGCCGCCGATCCGCACGGGCGTGCCGTCGAGGCCCCGCCACCGGCCGCGGACCGCATCCGGGTCGCAGGTCGTCGGCTCGAGCCCCGCGAGCCCGGCCACGACGGCGTCGGGCGTGCCGTGCCCGATGCCGGTCGCGCCGAGGGAGCCCAGCAGCCGGATCCGCACCCGCGCGATCGGACCGCGGACCCCGAGCAGCCGCGCCGCGAAGTCGTGCGCGGCCCGCATGGGGCCGACGGTGTGGGAGGAGGACGGCCCGATCCCGATCCGGAACTGCTCCAGAGCGGATCGGTAGACGCCGCGCGCCGCATCGGTCATCGGCACCTCCCGCACCCGTCCACCGTACGCGGGGCCTAGGCTGGAGGGGCATTGGTTGTTGTTCTGCGGTTGGTTCAAGCTCTCCCGGGGTCCCCGGCGAACTCGGACACGTGCGTGCAGCGTGGTGTGCCGGCGCGGATCACCGCGTCGCGCGAGTTCGACAGAAGGAGATGCAGATGGCTACCGGAATCGTGAAGTGGTTCAACGGCGACAAGGGCTTCGGCTTCATCGCCCCCGACGACGGCGGCGCCGACCTGTTCGCGCACTTCTCCGCCATCCAGGGCCGCGGCTTCCGCAGCCTGGAGGAGAACCAGCGCGTCGAGTTCGACGTCGCGCAGGGCGACCGCGGCCCGCAGGCCGCGAACATCCGCGCCCTGTAGGTCTCAGAGACACAAGGACGGCCCCCGTGCATCGCACGGGGGCCGTCCTGCATCCCGGCTGGATCAGCGGAGCGCCCGCACCTCCACCGAGTCGAACACGGTCGTGAACCCGGCGCCGCCCATCGACACCAGGCCGATGCGCGGGGCGGCGCCGAGGTCGGCCGTCCAGGTGCCGCCGGTCCGGAAGGTGCGGCCGTCGACGCTCGTCGCGGCGGTGTAGGCGACCTCGCCGGCCACGACGTGCCGGGTGATCCGCAGCCAGGTCCAGGTGTCCCCGACCGGCCCGACGACGCCGTTGCCGTAGGAGGGGGAGCCCGCCGAGTCCTGCACCCCGAACTCGGTCTGCCTGGTCTCGAAGATCGAGGACACCGCGAGCTTCACGTAGTGGCCGTCGCTGCCGCGCACGAGCAGGCCGCCCTGCACGTAGTTGTGGTCGTCGCCCGTGTCCGGCACGGTCGTGCGCACCTTGGCCGTCACCACGTAGTCGCCCGCCGGCGCCGCCTCGGTCAGCACGGAGGCGGCCGGCGTCGTGGGCGGGTGGATGTCCGCGTCCTGGGTGCGCCAGCGCAGCGCGCCGCCCGACACGGACCAGGTGCTCGCCGCCGGCTTCCGGATCCACGACCAGCGGTCGGTGAGGGCCGTGCCGCGGAAGTCGTCGGACAGCGCGGCGATCGCCCGACCCGGGTGCTCCGCGTCCGGCGGCGCCGTCCGGCCGCGGTCCCGCTGCCCGGGCTGCGCCGCGGGGGCGGGCTGCGGGGAGTCGGACGGCCCCCGCCCGGCGCGGACGACGGGCCAGCCGCCGCGCCAGTCGACCCGGTCCAGCAGCACCGCGCGCTTCGTGTAGTCGGTGGTGCCGGCGACGTAGGGGTCCGTGCGGTCGACCGCGTGGTACGCCATCCAGTCCTGCCCGGCCGCATCGGTGAGCACCGACTCGTGGCCCGCGCCGACCCAGCGGTTCCCGTTCTGGCTGAGCACCGGGGTTCCGCCGACCTTCGCCGCGAGCACCGACCGGCCGTCCGCGTCGACGAACGGCCCGAGCGGGCTGCGGGACCGCGCGGCGAACACGCTGTAGCCGGTGAGCGGTCCGGCGCAGCAGTTCGTCGCGGAGGCGAGCAGGTAGGTCCAGTCGCCGCGCCGGACGACGTTCGCGCCCTCGTAGCGGTTCGCGATCGCGATGCGCCGCTCGGTCGACGCCGCGGTCGACAGCCCGTCCGCGGACAGCTCGCGCACGAACAGGCCGCCGAAGTAGCTGCCGAAGTACAGGTACCGCTTCGCGCCGACGGTCAGCACCTCGGGGTCGAACGTCCAGCGCGGCTCGCCCGGCGCCGTCGGGTTGTCGGCCGGCGCGACGACGGGCTTCCCGGTCGCCTTCCATGGACCGGTCGGCGAGGCGCTCGTCGCGACGCCGATCGCGGACCCGCCGCCGGGCAGCGTCGTCTCCGGAGCCGTGAAGTACAGGTACCAGCGGCCGTCGCGGTGCTGGATCTCGGGCGCCCAGAGGCCGGCGTCCGCCGCGACCCACGACGGCCTGGTGGTGAAGGCGTCCCCGGCGTACGTCCAGTGCACGAGGTCGGTCGACCGGTAGGTCGGGATCAGGTGCTGGACCGGCTCGCCCTTCGCGTCCGCCTCCGTCGGGTCGATCGCGTCGCTCGTGCAGTACAGGTACCAGCCGCGGTCGCCGCCGACACCCCTGGTCACGTCCGGGTCCGCGCAGTTCTCCGCCCGCTGGCCGTCCGGCAGCCGCAGGTCGAGCGGGTTCGTGAAGGTCGGGCCGCCACCGCCCCCTCCTCCTCGCGGCGCGGCATCGGCGCCGGCGGGCGCGGCGAGCGCGCCGGCGATCAGCGCGAGCATCAGGACGGAGGGCAGGAAGCGGGCCACGTGGGCCTCCCACGGCATCGGGGGACGGGTGCGGGCAGGGTGCCAGCAGGACCTGACAGGCGGCTCCGTCCCGGGCTACTCGAGCTGCGCCCAGAAGCGGAGGATCGCCCGGCTCAGCGCGCCCGGCCGGTCGAGCGGGACGAGCGTGCGGGTGCCGGGGATCTCCTCGACCCGCGCGAGGGGTGCGAGCGCGGCCGCCTCCGCCGCCCGCGCCGCCGGCCAGCCGCTCGTCCCGTCGCCGGCGATCATGAGCACGGGCGCGGTGACGCGCGGCAGCAGCGCGGTGAGGTCGGGGCGGCCCACGTCGAACCGGGCGACCGAGCGGGCGGCCTGCAGGCGGCCGGCGAGCAGCAGCGCGTCGAGCACGGCGCCGACGGTCTGCGGCTCGGTTCCCGACGGCCGCGACAGCTGGTCGGCGACGATCGCGCGGCCGACGGCACCGACCGGTCCGACGACTCGGAGGCGCCGCAGCGTGCGCCGCACGCGCCGCCGCTCCTCCCGCGGCATCGGGCCGGGGTCCGCCATCGCGGCGACGAGCGTGCGGATGAGGGCGGGGGAGCCGGCCGCGAGCTCGAGGCCGACCCGGCCGCCCCAGCCGGACCCTACCCAGTCGACGGGCGAGCCGGGGGACAGGGTCTCCACGACCTGCCGCGCGGCGTCCAGCACCGCCTCCGGGCCGGCGCCCCGGGCGAGCCGGCCGCTGCGTCCCCAGCCCGGCCCGTCGACGACGAGCAGGCGCCGGCCGGGCAGCAGCGCCGGGATGAGGTAGCCCCAGCTCGACCCGTCCGCGTAGAGCCCATGCCAGAGCAGGGTCGGCAGGCCGGCGCCGAAGCCGTGCACGGCGACCGTGCCGGCCCGGGTGGCGATCTCGACGGGCTCCGCCGAAGCCGGCACGCGCACCTCCTCGTCCTGGTCCTGGTCCTGGTCCTGGTCCGATCCTGCACCGGATCCAGGCACGCCTTCAGTCGCTGAAGACGACCGCGACGCCCCAGCGGACGCCGTCGTCGACGTCGACGGCGAGCCGCACCGGCCGGTCGCCCGCGTCGTAGCGGAAGGTCGTGATCGTCAGCACGCCGGCCGCCTGCTCCCCGCCGCGGGCGGTCTGCCGGATCCACTGCTGCTCGCCCGCCGAGTCGACCTGCCGCCGGTAGGTCGTCCAGGCGGCGACGGCGTCGCCGCCGAGCACCAGCAGCACCGTCGCCCGCCCCCGCACCGTGTCGGCCGGCACCGGCGCGAGCGGGAGGTCGACGGTACCCGTGCCCGCCTTCTCGATCGTGAAGTAGCGCGTGGCGCCGCTGAGCGCCTCGGGGGAGCGGTGGGTCACCAGGTACGCGGCGATGCCCGCCTCGCGGCCCTCCGCGAGGTTCTGCTGGAACCCCTCCCGGTCGCTGCGGTCCGACGAGGCGACCTGCGGTGCGCGGATGCCGCCCTGCCGCTGCCCCTCCCCGACGCGCAGCGCGGCGACGCCGATCGCCGCGACCACCACGGCGACCGCGACGACGACCACCGGCGTCAGACGGCGGCGTGGCCGGCGCGAGCGGGGCGCCGGCCGGTCGGGCGCGTCGGCGATCGGCGCGACCGCGGCCACCGCGTCCGTCGCGACGGCCTCGTACCGGGCGACGTCCTCGGCCGAGGCGTCCGGCCCGTAGAGCCGGCGGCGCAGCGCGTCCGCATCGTCGCCAGGCATCGGACCAGTGTGGGCGCGGAACGGCAGTTGCGCGACCTGTCCTCGTTCGGGTCTGCTGATCGTCGTACTCGTGGCGGCGCGCCCGGCGCCGCAGCGAGGAGGCACCCGTGCTGTTCGTGATGCTCGTCCGCGTCGACCCCGACCTGCCCGTCCCGGCGGACTCGGACGTCGACCCCTGGGTGGAGGAGGGGCGGCGCACCGGCACGCGCCTCGGCGGCGCACCCGCCGAGGACCCGTCCTCGGCCACCACCGTGCGGGTCCGCGACGGCGCGACGCTCGTCGCCGACGGTCCCGCGCTGCACCAGCGCGAGGCCGTCGCCGGCTACGACCTGCTCGAGGCGGAGGACCTGGACGCCGCGATCGATTCGGCCGCGCAGCACCCCGTCGCGGCGTTCGGCGCCCTGGAGGTGCGGGAGGTGTGGGAGGACTTCGTGCCGGGCGAGGACGCGCCCGCCGAGCCGGACCCCGACGGCGTGGACTACCTGTTCCTCCACGTCCCCGATCACGACCTGCTGCGGACCGCGACCCGGGAGGGCACCGACCCGACGGAGTGGGTCAGGGAGGTGGCGCGGCGCCGGGTGACGCTCGGCGGGCACCGCCTCCGCGACGAGCCGGAGGCGGGCGCGGTCGTCCGCAGGCGGGACGGCGAGCTGCTGGTGACCCGCGGGCCGTTCGCGGAGCTGACCGAGCAGATCGCCGGCATCGACCTCGTGCGGGTCGCGGACCTGGACGAGGCGATCGGGCTCGCGGAGACGCACCCGACGTCCCGCATCGGCACGATCGAGATCCGCCCGCTCGTCGCCGGATGACCGATGCGCTGAGCGCCGCGTTCGTGGACGAGTGGGGGCGCGTCGTCGCCACCCTCGTCCGCCTCACGGGCGACTGGCAGACGGCGGAGGACGCGGCGCAGGACGCGTTCGCGGTGGCCGCGGTCGCGTGGCCGCGCGACGGCGTGCCGGCGAAGCCGGGCGCGTGGCTCACCGCCGTCGCCCGCAACCGCGCGCTCGACCGCCTCCGCCGCGCCGGCCGGGAGGCGCGGCTGCTCGGCGCCCTCGGGACGGTCGCGGCGGAGGAGGGGAGCCAGGTGGAGCCCGACGACGTGCCCGACGACCGGCTGCGGCTGATCTTCACCTGCTGCCACCCGGCGCTGCCGGTGGAGGCGCGCGTCGCGCTGACCCTGCGGACCCTGTGCGGGCTGACCGTCGCGGAGATCGCGGCGGCGTTCGGCGTCGCGGAGCCGGCGATGGCGAAGCGTCTGGTCCGCGCCCGGACGAAGATCCGCGTCGCCGCCATCCCGTACCGGGTGCCGAGCGGCGCGCTGCTCGAGGAGCGGCTGCCGGGCGTGCTGGCGGTGCTGTACCTGCTGTTCACGGAGGGGTACGCGCGGCAGGCGGCGGCGACGCGATGCGCCCCGCGCTGTCCGGCGAGGCGATCCGGCTCACCCGGGTGCTCGCGCGCCTGCTGCCGGACGACGAGGTGCTCGGCCTGCTCGCGCTCGAGCTGCTGCAGGACTCGCGGCGCGCGGCGAGGACGGACGAGCAGGGCGCGATCGTGCCGCTCGACGAGCAGGACCGGGACCGCTGGGACGCCGCGGCGATCGCGGAGGCGGCCGCGGTGCTCGCGGTCGTGGAGCGCGGCTCCGCCGCGCCCGGCCCCTACCGGCTGCAGGCCCGCATCGCCGCCGAGCACGCGCGCGGCCCCGCCGCGGACCGGGAGGCGGTCGTCACCGCCTACGACGCGCTGCTCGCGCTGACCGGCTCGCCCTACGTCGAGCTGGCCCGAGCGGTGGCGGTCGGGAACGCGCGGGGCGCGGACGCGGGGCTCGCCGCGGTGCGCGCGCTCCGGGTCTCCGGCGCGCTCGCGGAGGAGGCGTCCCCGCCAGCGACCGAGGCGGACCTGCTCCGGCGCGCAGGCCGCCTGGCGGAGGCGGCCGGGGCGTACCGCGAGGCGCTCGCGCTGGTGCGGAACGAGGCGGAGCGGCGGCACCTGCAGCGCCGGCTGCGGGAGGTCGCGCCCGCGGCTCAGAGCGGCTTGGCGAGGAAGACGCCGCCGACCTCGTCCGCGTAGAAGCCGAACGGCGGGATGTCGGTGTAGCCGCGCGACCGGTAGAAGGCGATCGCGTCCGCCTGCGGGAGGCCGGTCGCGAGCACGGTGCGCTCGGCGCCCGCCGCCCTCGCGTCCTGCTCGAGCGCCTCCAGCAGCGCGCCAGCGAAGCCGCGCCGCTGCGCCTGCGGGCGCACGTACATCCGCCGCACCTTGGCGTCGGCGGGGGAGCCGTGCAGGAACGACCAGCCGCCCATCGCGACCGGTTCGCCGTCCGCGGACCCGAGCAGGAAGCGCCCGTGCGGTGCGATGAACTCGTCGGCGTCGATCGGGTCGTGGTCCTCGCCGCCGTAGAGCCCGACGTAGTACCGCTGCACCTCGTCGATCAGGAGCAGCGCGTCCGGGTCGTCGAGGCGGGCGGGGCGGAGGTCGAGCACCGGACCAGCGTAGGAGCGGGCCGGCTCGCCGCCCGGCGCTCAGTCCGTGAACACGACGACGGCGCCCCAGCGAACGCCCTCGCCCACCAGGACGAGGAGGCTCGTGGGGGCGCCGCTGCGGTAGGCGATCGTGGTCGTGCCGACCTCGCCCGGCTGGAGGAGGCCGGACCGGCGGTCGACCGGCACCTCTGGACCGCTCCGGTCGTTGGACTGGGCGAGGCGCGTGGCCCGCCACTCGAACTTCGCGGCGTCGTCCAGCACGACGAGGACCGTCATCCGGCCGCCGCGCTCGGCGAGCGCCGAGGGCTCGAGCGCGATGGTCCCGGAGCCGGTGCCGTGGTACTCGTCGCTGGCCGCGCGGGAGATGGTGCGGATCGCGTCCGGCCGCGCGTCGGGGTTGTCCAGGAAGAACTGCAGCAGCCCCGCGTCGCCGCCGCTCGCGAGCGCCCGGACGAAGCCGACCCGGGCGGCGACCTCGATCGGCAGCGTCGTCTGCACCGGCACCGCGACCGCTGGCGGCGTCCTGGTCGCCGCTGGGTCGGGTCCGCGTCCGCCCGCCACGGCGATGCCGGCGGCCCCGACGGCGAGCGCGGTCAGCAGCCCGCCGGCCGCGAGCAGCGCGGTGCGGCGACGCCGGGCCGGCGGGTCGGGCCGCGGGTCGGGCGAGGGCGCCGCCGTCCCCGGCTCGGGTTCGGGACCCGCGAGCGTGCGGTAGCGGGCCACGTCAGCGGCCGACGCCCCTGGCGCGTACAGGCGCCGCCGGAGGTCGTCCGCCGGATCATGCTCGCCGCCCGTCACGGGTCCACTGTCCTCCGTCCCGCCTGGTCCCGCGGTCGCCGGGCGCGTCCTCCGCCGCCTGTCGTACGGTGTGGCCGTCGAGCGCGACGGCGCGCCGGGACGGGAGCGACGGCATGTCGGGTCAGGCGCGGGGGACAGCGGAGCGGGCCAAGGACAGCACCTGGTTCCGCGGAGCGGCGCGCTCCGGCTTCGCGGCGAGCGGGATCGTGCAGGCGCTCGTGGGCGTGCTCGCCATCCAGGTCGCGGTGCAGGGCGGCGGGAGGTCGGCTGACCAGTCCGGCGCGCTGGAGTCCTTGGCGAAGGCGCCGGGCGGCGCGATCGTGGTGTGGCTCGCCGCGATCGGCGGCCTGCTGCTCGCCCTGTGGCTGGTCCTCGACGGGATCCTCGAGCGCGACCCGGACGCGAAGGAGGCGTGGAAGGCGAGGCTGAAGTCGTGGGGCAAGGCCGTCGTCTACGGCGCCGTCGGGGTGACCGCGCTGCGGGTCGCGCTCGGCTCGGGCAGCAGCTCCAGCGGCACCACCAAGCAGGGGAGCGCGACGCTGCTCGACCTGCCGGGCGGGCAGGTCCTGCTCGCGATCGTCGGCATCGCGGTCGTCGTCGGGGGCGGCGCGCTGGTCTACCAGGGCGTCGCGAAGCGGTTCGTGAAGACCATCTCGGTGCCGCCGGGGGAGGCGGGCCGGGCCGTGGTCCTGCTCGGCCGGGTCGGGTACGCGGCGCGAGGGGTCGCCATCGCGGTCGTCGGCGTGCTGTTCGTGATCGCGGCGGTCCAGGCCGACCCGAAGGAGGCGTCGGGGCTCGACGGCGCGCTGCGGTCGTTCGCGGATCTGCCGTTCGGGAAGGTCGTCCTGATCGCGATCGGTGTCGGCTGGATCGCCTCCGGCGTCTACTCGGTGTTCCGCGCCCGGCTCGCGAAGCTCGACTGACCCCGTGATCCTCCGTCGGCTCCGCCCGCTCACCGGCACCCTGCTGGTCGCCACGAGCCGGCGGTGGCGCACCACCTCGACGGTCGTCCTCGGCCCGCGCCGGGAGGCGCTGCTCGTCGACCCTGCCTGGACGCCGGACGACCTCGAGGGGCTCGCCGCCGACCTGCGGCGGCTGCGGCTGCGGCTCGCGGGCGGCCTGTCGACGCACGGCCACTACGACCACGTGCTGTGGCACCGCACGCTGCCGGACGTGCCGCGGTGGGGCTCGGCGCCGACCGCCGCGCGTGCCGGGCAGGGCTGGCCGGCGATGCTCGCGGAGCTCGGCCCCGGCTACCCGCTGACGCTCTACGCCGAGCGGCCCCCGGTGCGGGCGCTGACCGGGGACGGGGTGCCGTGGGCGGGCCAGGAGGTGCGCGCGATCGTCACCGGCGCGCACGATGCGGGGCACACCGCCTTCTGGCTGCCGCGCGAGCGGGTGCTGCTCGCGGGCGACCTGCTGAGCGACGTCGAGGTGCCGCTGATCGCCTCCGGCGACGCCGACGGCGGTGCCTACCGGGCGGGCCTCGCCGCGCTCGAGCCGTTCGTCCGCCGCGCGCGGTTCGTGGTCCCGGGGCACGGCTCGGTGACCGCCGACGGCTCCGCCCGCCTGGCGGCGGACCTGCGCTGGCTCGATGCGCTCGACCGCGGCTCCCCTCCGACGCTCGATGCGCGGACGGCCGACCCGGACAACGCCGCGGAGTGGGACCGGCAGCGGCAGCGCCGCGGCTAGAACGTCGTCTCGGCCAGCGGGGTCCTCGTGCCCGTGACCCGGATGTCGATGGACGCGATGGTGTCGACCGGGATCGCCGTCGCCGCGACGAGCCCCTTCGCCTCGCCCGCGTCCGACGTCCAGGTCGCGACCGTGGAGGTGGTGCCGGCGTCGGTCGTGACGACCAGGCTGTAGCTGGTCGGCGCGTACCCGCCGGCCGACGACCCGCCGGGCGCGCGGTAGTCGCAGGACCAGTCGATCCGGGTGCCCCAGCCGACCGGCGTGACCGTGAGGTCCGCGGAGAGGTGCGAGGCGCCGACCGCGGTCAGCCGGTGCTCGGCGACGGCGGTTCCGTCGCCGGGCTGCAGGGAGCGGGCGATCGACCACCCGGCGGCCGAGCCGCCGACGAGCACGAGGGCGAGCGCCGCCGCGGCGAGCAGCCGAGATAGGCGACGACGACGCACCCGCCGCGCGACGCCGGCCGCCCGGCCCGGAGCGTGCGCCTCGTTCCGCAGCGCGTTGTCGTCCGGCAGGTCGCGCAGCGCGAGCGCCTCGTCCCGGTCGAGCCGGCCGAGGATGCCCGGCAGGCCCGCCAGCTCGCGGACCGAGCGGGAGCAGGCCGAGCAGTCCGCCAGGTGCGCCTCGAACCGGCGACGGTCGTCGGGGGAGAGCGCACCCAGCACGTAGGCGCCGTCCCACTCGTGGATCGGGTCGCTCACCGGGTCACCCCCCGCTCCTGCAGCGCCAGCCGCAGCGCCTTCATGCCGTAGTGGAGGCGCGACTTCACGGTGCCCTCGGCGATGCCCTCCCGCTCCGCGATCTCCCGGACCGGTCGGCCGAGGTAGTGCGCCTCGACGATCGCGGCGCGGTGCTCAGGGGAGAGGGAGCCGAGCGCGTCCGCGACGAGCATCCGGTCGAGCACGGCCTCGGTGTCGTCGGGCGCGGGCCGCTCCGGCACCTCGTCGACGCCGACCTCGCGACGCCGGCGGGCGCTGCGCGCGTCGTCGATGATCAGGTTCCGCGCGACGGTGAACAGCCAGGCGCGCGCCGCGTCCCGGCCGGCGGCGATGCGCCCGGGATGACGCCAGGCCCGCGCGAGCGTCTCCTGCACGATGTCCTCGGCCAGCTCGCGGTCCCGCGTCTGCCGCAGCACGTAGCGGAACAGGTCGGGCCCGTGCTCGTCGGTCAGCGTGCGCAGCATCGCCTCCTCGCCGTCCACGCCCACCTCGCCTTCCGCGTCACCGGTCAGCGACCGGTCGTCGATGAGTACCACGATCCAGGGGCCGGGAAGGTTCAGTGAACCTTCCGCCGCGCTGCTCCGTGGTCCTCTACGACGACCCATCCGCACGCACCGATCGACCAGCACCGCTTCGACAGCACTCACTCATCAGCACTCATTCATCAGCACCGAGGAGCCCGCGCATGACCGCACCCGCCCGTCCCGCCGCCCGTCCCGCCCTGCACCGCACGACTCGCACCGCAGTCGCCGTCGGGGGAGGGCTGCTCTCGCTCGCCGCCCTCGCGGGCTGCGCGCCGACCCCGTCGGGCGGGGCGACGACCGAGCCGGCGGACGGCGCCAGCAGCGCCGCGGCCACGCCCGCGGACAGCGGCTCGCCCGCCTCCTCCTCCGCCTCCACCGCCGCCTCCGGCCTGAAGGACGGCAGCTACACGGCGACCGGGGACTACACGTCGCCCGGCGGCGCCGCCGAGATCGAGGTGACCGTCACGCTCGCCGGCGGGACCATCTCGAAGGTGCAGGTGGTGCCGAAGGCGCAGGACGCGACCGCCCGGCAGTACGAGGCCCAGTTCGCCTCCGGCATCGGCGCGGTCGCGGTCGGGAAGCCGATCGCCGGCCTGCGGGTCGGCGCCGTCTCCGGATCGTCGCTCACCGGTCAGGGCTTCGAGAAGGCCCTCGCCGCGATCCGGTCGGAGGCGGCGGCGTGACGACCGCCGCCCCGGCCCGGCGCGAGGCGCGCGTCGGCCCGGGCGGCCCCGGGCTCGTGCTGGACCGGCTCACGGGCCGCGTCACTATGTACCGGCTCGTCGTGCTGGTCCTGCTGATCACCGCCGTCGGCGCGATCGTCCTGTCCCTGGTCGGCGTCGTCTCCTTCGCGCCGACCGGGCTGCTGGCGGCGCTCGCGGTCTCGGTCGTCGTCGGCTACGGCACGAACCGCCTCCTCGGCGCGATCCGGCGCGTGCGGCCGCACGCCGAGTCCGGCGTGATCACCGGGCTGCTCGGCTTCTTCCTCTTCCTCCCGCTGCCGACCGTGCAGGCGCTCGGCGCGCTCGCCCTCGCGATCACGGTGGCGAACCTCTCCAAGTACCTCCTCGTGGTGCGGGGGCGGCACGTGGTCAACCCCGTCGCGATCGGTGCGGTCGTGCTGCTGCTGACCGGGCTGTCCGGCGCGACGTGGTGGGTCGCGACGCCCGCCCTGCTGCCGTTCCTGCTGATCGGCGGCCTGCTGATCGCCCGCCGCGCCGGGGCGTGGGACCTGGTCCTGCCGGTGCTCGCCGTCGGCGTTGTCGGCACGACCCTGCGCCTCGCGGCCGGGGGAACCGCCCCGGGCGCCGCGCTGTGGACGGCCGTCGCGTCGTACCCGACCGTGTTCCTCGCGGTGTTCATGATGTCCGAGCCGCTCACGGCGCCACCGCGACGCTGGCAGCGCGTCCTCGTCAGCGCCCTGGTCGGGGTCCTCCTGCTGCTGCCCCTGCGCGTCGGCCCGATCCCGATGACCCCCGAGATCGCCCTGGTGCTGGGGAACGCCGTCGCGTTCGCGTTCGGCCAGCGCCGCCGCATCCGGTTCGCGGTCGAGGGCCGGGAGGCGCACCCGGGGGACCTCGCCGAGCTGCGGCTGCGCAGCGAGGCGCCCCTCCGCATCCGGCCGGGCCAGTACGTCGAGCTGTCGCTGCCCGGCGCGAAGCAGGACACCCGCGGTCTTCGGCGGGCGTTCAGCCCCGCGAACGCGCCGGGCGCCGACCTCGTGCGCATCGTGACCAGGCAGCCGGCCGCGCCGAGCGCTTTCAAGCGCGCGCTCGCCGCGTTGCCGGCCGGCGCGACCGTCGCCGGCAGCGTCGTCGCAGGCGACTTCGTGCCCCCGCGGGACCCGGCGCAGCCCGTGGTCTGGCTCGCGGGCGGCATCGGCGTCACGCCGTTCCTCGCGATGGCGCAGGCGGAGCCGAAGCGGGACGCCGTGCTCGTCTGGCGCCTCCGCGCGGAGGACGACCCGGCCTGGGCTGCGGCGGCGCTCGCCGGCACCCGGGTGCTCGTCGTCGGACCGGGCGACGGCCCGCTGCCCGCCGGCTGGCAGCGGATCGGTGCGCGGCTCGAGCCCGACGCGCTGCAGCGGGCCGTGCCCGATCTGCCGGACCGGTCCGCGTACGCGGCCGGGTCGCCCGACTGGGTGTCCGGCGCCCGTGCCGCCGCGCGGTCGGCGGGCGCGCGGCGGGTGCGGACCGACCGGTTCCTCGGGTACTGACTCCCGGCCCGGGTCAGTCCGCGGCCGGCGGCACCAGCTCCGCGAAGCGGTGCAGCAGGTCGGCGAAGCGCTCGAGGTCGCCGGGCTCCCAGGCCTCCAGCAGGTCCCGCAGCCGGTCCTGCTGGCCGGCGAGGATCGTCGCGGACCGCTCGATCGCCAGCGGGGTGGGGCGGATCCAGATGGAGCGGCCGTCGTGCTCGTCGCGCTCCGCGTCGACCAGCCCGTGCTCGCGCAGCTCCTTCAGGTGCCGGCTGACCGCGCTCTTGTCCATGCCGAGCGAGCCGATGATCGTGCCGGCCTGCACCCGGCCGGCGCGCAGCACCTCCCGCAGCACCGGCCAGGCCGACGGCGGCAGGTCGGCCGCCAGCTCGCCCGCCGCGCGCCGGATCGACCGCCTGGCGCCGACGGCGATGCGCTCGAACGACTCGTCGACGGACCGGATGGCGGCGTCGGTGTCCACGCCGCCACCGTAGCCGCGGGGGTCCGCGGCGGGCAGGCAGACTGAGCATGCGCCGCGACGCGGACGACGAGGAGGGCGCTGTGGCCGAGGACCTGAACCCGAACGGGCGCCCGCGCCTCGACGCGGCGGACCTGGCGATGCTGCGGGTCCGGCGCTTCACCGAGCACCGCATCCGCCCGGCCGTCCACGGCGACCGCGTGCCGGTGGCGGTGCGCGCCTGGACGGTCGGCGGGGAGCCCGTGCCGTTCGCCGCCGCGGTGCAGCAGCCGTTCGCGCCGTTCGCGGTCGGGGAGGCGTGGGGCCGGCCCTGGGACACCGTCTGGTTCGAGGTCGCTGGGGAGGTCCCGCCCGGCTGGCAGGAGGCGGAGCTGCTCGTCGACCTCGGTTTCACCGCCGCGCAGCCCGGCTTCCAGGCCGAGGCGACGGCGTACCGGCCCGACGGCAGCATCGTGAAGGCGGTCGAGCCGCGCAACGCGTGGGTGCCGCTCGACGGTCCCGGCCCGTTCACGCTGTACCTCGAGGCGGCGGCGAACCCCGTCGTCGGGATCCCGGACGACTACGAGCCGACCCCGCTCGGCGACCCGGCGACCGCGGGCACCGACCCGATCCACCGCCTCGCGCAGGTCGAGGTCGCCCGGCGCGACGTCGTGCTGTGGGAGCTGCTGCAGGACGTCGCGACCCTCGACGGCCTGGTCGACGTGCTGCCCGCCGACGGCGTCCGGCGGGCCGAGATCGTGCATGCCCTGGAAGGCATGGTCGACGCGATGGATCCGGACGACGTCGCCGGCACCGCGGCGCGCGGCCGGGCGGCGCTCGCGCCGGCGCTCGCCGTCCGCGCGGCCGACAGCGTGCTCGAGGTCTCCGCGGTGGGCCACGCCCACATCGACAGCGCGTGGCTGTGGCCGACCCGCGAGACCGTCCGCAAGGTCGCGCGGACCTTCGCCAACGTGCTCGACCTGATCGACCGCGATCCCGCGTTCGTCTACGCGGCCTCCTCCGCGCAGCAGTACGCCTGGCTGCAGGCGTCGCAGCCCGCGCTGTTCGAGCGGGTGCGGGCCGCGGTCGCGGCCGGCCGCATCCATCCCGTCGGCGGCATGTGGGTCGAGTCGGACACGAACATGCCGGGCGGGGAGGCGCTCGTGCGCCAGCTCGTGCTCGGCAAGCGGTACTTCCTGGAGCAGCTCGGGGTGGAGAGCGACGAGGTGTGGCTGCCGGACTCCTTCGGCTACACGGCGGCGCTGCCGCAGATCGCGCGCGCCGCGGGCGCCCGGTACTTCCTGACGCAGAAGCCGTCCTGGAACGAGACGAACCGGATGCCGTACTCCACGTTCCTCTGGGAGGGGATCGACGGCTCGCGCCTCCTCACCCACTTCCCGCCGGCCGACACCTACAACTCGGACCTCGGCGCCGGCGACCTGGCCCGCACGGAGCGGCGCTTCGCCGAGAAGGGCCGCGCCCGGAAGGTCCTGGGGCTGTACGGCTACGGGGACGGCGGCGGCGGCCCGACCCGCGAGATGCTCGCGGCCGCGCACCGCAAGGCGGACCTCGAGGGCTCACCGCGGGTGCGGCTGACCGACCCGCACACCTTCTTCACCGAGGCGGAGGCGGAGCTCGCCGACCCCGCAGTCTGGTCGGGGGAGCTGTACCTCGAGCTGCACCGCGGCACCCTGATCTCGCAGCAGCGGACGAAGCGCGGCAACCGGCACAGCGAGGCGCTGCTGCGCGAGGCGGAGCTGTGGGCGGCGACGGCCGCGATCCTCCGCGGGGCGCCCTACCCGGCCGAGCGGCTGGAGCGCGCCTGGCAGGTCGTGCTGCTGCAGCAGTTCCACGACATCCTCCCCGGCTCCTCGATCGCGTGGGTGCACCAGGAGGCCGAGCAGCGGTACGCCG
Organism: uncultured Amnibacterium sp.; assembly: GCF_964245895.1. Lineage (GTDB taxonomy): Bacteria > Actinomycetota > Actinomycetes > Actinomycetales > Microbacteriaceae > Amnibacterium. The sequence continues at coordinate 19,096 of NZ_CAXTOQ010000015.1, read as the reverse complement.
AGGTCGCCGCGGAGCTGGAGGCGCTGATCGCCGCCGCCCTCGAGGCGCTGGCCGACGGCGGCACCGACGCCGTCGTCGCGAACGCCGACGGGTTCCCGAGGGCGGGCGTGCCCGCGCTCGGCATCGGGCCGGCGGAGGACCTGCCGGCGGCCGAGCCGAGGCCGACGCCGCGCGGCTTCGCGCTGGTGGACGACGCCCTGCGCGTCGTGATCGACCGGCGGGGCGCGATCCTCTCGATGGTCGACCGCGGCACCGGACGGGAGGTGCTGCCCGACGGCCTGGCCGGCGGGGTGCTGCAGCTGTTCCGGGACGCCCCGCGGGAGTGGGACGCCTGGGACATCAACGCCGAGGACCAGCGGGACGGCCGCGACCTGCTCGAGCCCGAGTCGGTGGCGATCGACGGCGACGCGGTCGTCGTCGTGCACCGGTTCGGCGCCTCCACCGCCGAGGTCCGCCTCCGGGTCGTCGACGGCCGGCTCGAGTACGCCTTCGACATCGCCTGGCACGAGCGGCAGAAGCTGCTGAAGCTCGCCTTCCCGCTCGACGTGCGGGCGACGCACGCCACCTCGGAGATCCAGTTCGGGCACCTGCAGCGGCCGATCCACCGCAACACCTCCTGGGACACCGCGCGCTTCGAGACGGTCGCGCACCGCTGGATCCACGTCGGCGAGACCGGCTTCGGCGTCGCGATCGCGAACGACGTCGTCTACGGCCACGACGTGACCAGCGCCGTCGCCCCCTCCGGCCGCCCGATGGCGGTCGCCCGGCTGTCGCTGCTGCGGGCGCCGACGTTCCCGGACCCGCACGCCGATCAGGGGCGGCACGCGTTCACGGTGAGCGTGCGGCCGGGCGGCATCCCTGAGGCGATCCGCGACGGCCACCGGCAGCACCTCCCGCCGCGCCGCACGACCGGTCGCGCCGTGGCTCCGATCCTCACGGTCTCGGACCCGGCGGTCCGCGTGGAGGCGGTGAAGCTCGCGGAGGACCGCGGCGGCGACCTGGTCGTGCGCCTCTCGGAGTCGCTCGGCGGCCGCGCCACGGCGACGATCGCGACCTCCATCGGCTGGGAGGCCGTCGAGGCCACCGACCTGCTCGAGCGCGGGATCGCGAGCGACGCCCTCGGCGCGACGGTGCCGGGGGAGTCGGTGACCGTGCATCTGCGCCCCTTCGAGCTGCTGACCCTCCGCTTCCACGCCCCGCGCCCCCGCTGGTGATTCCCCAGATCACGGACTCGGTTGCCACTTGGGCCACGTTCCTGGGCAGAGAACCTGTCCGAGCAGGCAACCGGGTCCATGGTGCGCCTCGGCGATCAGGTCCTCGCGGCGGCGTGCCATGCCGCCGCTGGGCGCCCGTCCCTCGTGCAGGATCGCGTCCCGGGATCAGGACCAGATCTGCGGATGCGTCCTGATCCCGGGACCTCGTCCTGCACCAGGGACCAGCCAGGGACCAGCCCGGGCCCGTCCTCGAGGGCCACGCCCCGACGGTACCCGCCGTCCCGCCCCCCTCAGCCCTTCAGGCCGGAGAACGTCATCGTCTGCACGAACTGCTTCTGCGCGGCGAGGAAGAACAGGATCAGCGGCAGCGTCGCGACCACGTTCGCCGCCATCAGCAGCGACCAGTCGGTGCGGCGGGCGCCCTGGTAGCTGGTGATGCCCAGCTGGAGGGTGAACGCCTGGTCGTTGTTGATCAGCACGAGCGGCCAGATCAGGTCGTTCCACGAGCTGAGCAGGGTGAAGATCGCGAGCGTCGTCAGCGCGGGCTTCGCGAGCGGCAGCACGATGCGGAAGAACACCTGGCGACGGGTGGCGCCGTCGATGAGCCCCGCCTCCTCCAGCTCCGGCGGCAGCGACAGGAAGAACTGGCGCATCAGGAAGATGCCGAAGGCGCTCGCGAGCCACGGCACGATCGCGGCCCCGAGGCTGTCGATCAGCCCCACCCGCGAGAACAGCACATAGGTGGGGATCATCAGCACCTGGACCGGGATCATGATCGTCGCGACGATGCCGAGGAACCCCAGGTTCCGGCCGCTGAACCGCAGCCGGGCGAACCCGTAGCCGGCGAGCGAGCAGAGCACGAGGTGGCTGACGATCGCGGTCACCGACACGATCACGGTGTTGCCGAGCCACAGCAGCACCGGCGAGGTCGAGAACAGGCTCGCGAACCCGTCCACCGTCAAGCGGCTCGGGATGAACGGCGTCGGCAGCCGGTAGAGGTCGGTCGCGGGCGTGAAGGCCGCCAGGAACATCTGGACGAACGGGATCGCGAACAGGATCGCGACCGGCACGAGCAGCAGGTGCCACGGGCTGAAGGGCAGCAGGCCGCGACGACGCCGGGCGGTGCGCCGCAGCGGTCGGGCGGGCGCCTGCTCGAGCACGGATCCGGTCATCAGAACGCCTCGATCCTGGCTCGACGGGCGTACAGCACGATCGCGAGCGTCACGACCAGCGTGACGGCGAACAGGGTCCAGGCGACCGCGGAGCCGTACCCGAACTGCGTGCGCCGGAACGCGGCGTTCCAGAGGTAGTAGACGACCGTCTGGGTCGCGTTCAGCGGCCCGCCGCGGGTCGTCGTGTACACGAGGTCGAACAGCTGCAGGGCCTGGATCACCTGCCACACCGTCGCGAACAGCGTGACCGGCGCGAGCTGCGGCACGGTGACGTGCCGGAACGCCTGCCAGCGGGTCGCGCCGTCGATCGTCGCGGCCTCGACGAGCTCCGCGGGCACGTCCTGGAGCGCCGCGAGGAAGATCACGGTGGTGAACGCGGCGGAGCCCCAGAGCGACATGATCGCGATGACCACCATCGCCTGCCGGGGATCCTCCAGCCAGCCCTGCTGCGGCAGCCCGAGCCGGCGGAGCACGTTGTTCAGCAGCCCGAACTGCGGGCTGAACAGGTAGGTGGTGAGGATGCCGGTCGCAGCCGCGGAGGCGACGAACGGCACGAAGATCGCGGTCCGGTAGAGCCCGATGAACCGGATCCGCCGGTTCAGCGCGACGGCGAGCAGCAGCCCCAGCACGATCGACGCCGGCACGAAGAGCAGCGTGTAGAGGAAGGTGTGCGCGACCGCGGCGGCGAGGTCCGCGTCCCCGACGGCGTACGCGTAGTTGCCGAGCCCGACGGGCTGCGGGTCGGAGAAGCCGTCCCACCGCTCCAGGGAGAGGAAGAACGACCAGACCGCGGGGAAGATCGAGAGCCCCAGCACGATGAGCGTGGCCGGGGCGACGAACCCCCACCCCTCGAGCGTCAGCCGGAGCGAACGACGCCGCCGCGACCGGCGCCGGTCCACCTCGACGTGCGGTGCTCGCACCGTGGAGGAGGCGCTCACGGACCGGTCCCGGCGAGCGCCTCGTCCGCCTTCGTCGCGGCGGTCTTCAGCGCGGAGGCCGGATCGCCCTGGCCCTGCAGCACCGCCGCGATCTGATCCCCGATCGCCTCCGACAGCCCGTTGTAGCCGGCGACGGTCGGCCGGGTGTGCTTCGCGTTGGCGGAGTTCGCGGCCATCACCTCGAGGCCGGGCAGCGCCTTCACCTGAGCCGTGAACTCGGCCGACGAGGTCTCGCTCTCGCGCAGGGGGAGGTTGCCGTACGCGACGTTCCACTTCAGGTCCTGCGCCGGGTCGGTCAACCACTTCGTGAACTCGTACGCCCAGTGGGCGCGGTTCGCATCCTTGTGGTCGAACAGGGTCCAGAGGTCGGGGCCGGAAACCGTCTCGTGGTTGCCGTTCGTGCCGGGCAGCACCGTCACGCCGTAGTTCGTCTTCGCGATCTGCAGCGCGTTCAGCTGCCACGGGCCGCTCGTCATCATCGCGATGCGGCCGCCCGCGAAGAGCTGGCCGTACTTGGTGTCGGTCTGGTCGAGGTAGACGCTCTTATCGGTGACCGCCATGTCGCGCAGGAGGGTGAGCCCCTGCACACCCGCGGCCGAGTCGAAGGCCGCCTTCTTGCCGTCGGTGGAGAGGATCTCGCCGCCCTGCTGCCAGAGGTGCGGCCAGAACTGCCAGGTGGTGTCCTCGCTGCCGGACACCGAGTAGGCGTAGCCGTAGGTGTCCGTGGAGGTGTCCGTCAGCTGCTGGGCGGCCTTCCGGAAGTCGTCCCACGTCCACTGGTCGGTCGGGTACGCGACGCCCGCCTCGTCGAAGAGCGTCTTGTTGTAGAGCAGCGAGATGTTGTCGACGAGGGCCGGGAAGCCGATCGTCCTCCTCCCGGTGGGCTGCGCGGTGCCGCGGGCGGCGCCGCTCAGCCCCTCCCAGTCGACGTCGGGGTCGGCGACCTGCTTCGTGATGTCCAGCGTGCGGTTCGACGCCTCGAGCTGGCTGGCCCACGACCCGAACGCGTACGAGATGTCCGGGTAGTTGCCCCCGGCGAAGCCGGCGGACAGCTTCGCGAGCAGGTCCTCGGTCGACGGCGCCCCGGACGAGACCGTGATCGTGAGGTTCGGGTGCTGCCGCTGGTAGTCCTTCGCGAGGCCCTCGAGCAGCGTCTCGGCCTGATCGGCCTGGCCGGTCCACCAGGTGATGGTGGTCTTCGCCTTCGGATCGAGCGTCGTGCCCCCTCCACCGCCGGAGCAGCCGGTGAGCGCGGCGACGAGGGCGCCGACGGCCGCGGCGGCGGCCACGACGCGGAGCGACGATCGTCGGTGGGCGGTGGTGCGGGACATCTCCGGCTCCTCTGCTCGGTCGGTGCAGCGGCCAGGCGGTCTCCCGCTCGAGCTGCGATGCGCTGGTGCCATGGTGATCGGCGCTGCGGGAGCGCGGCAGGGTCGCGTGCGGAACGCGCAACCGGACTGCGCGGTCCCGCGCGTTCTCAGCGCAGGTCGGGCTGGATCCGGTCGCCGTGCGCGGCGGTCAGCTCGTCGCAGAGCGCCCAGATCCGCTCGGGCGTGAGCGACGAGCTCGCGTTCGGGTCGGCGAGCACCGCCTGCCGCACGCGATCCCTCGACCCGGTTCGCGCGGCCTCGATCGTCAGCTCCGCCACCGACAGGTAGGCCCGGTTGAGCGCAGCGCCCTGCGTCGGGATGGACCCCATCGGCACGGGGTGCACGCCGTCCGCGTCGACGCGGCACGGCACCTCGACGACCGCCCCCTGCGGCAGGTTGTCGATCAGGCCGCGGTTCACGACGTTGCCGTGGATCTCGCGCACCGTACCGGTGACGATCGAGTGGATGACCTGCGGCGCGTACTCCGCCGCGCCCTCCTCGAGCTCGAGCGGCTCGCCGGTGGCGAGCGCCCGCTTCGCGTGCTCGAACCCGGCGACGTTCTCCTCGCTGATGCCGAGGTACTGCAGCGGCTCGATCCGGAACCGCTCGATCTGCTCCGGGGAGCGGAGGAACCAGTCGAGGTACTCGCTCGAGTGCTCGCTGGTCTCGGTCGGGTAGAAGCCGAGGCGCCGGTACATCTCGGCGCGCACCCGCCGCTCGAGGCCGGGATCCGCGGCGATCGCGGCGTCCAGGCGCGGGTAGAGGGACTCGCCGTCGCGGGTCCACTCGAGCAGCCACGCCTGGTGGTTCACCCCGGCTGCGCGGTAGTGCGTGCCCTCCACGGGGACGCCGATCAGCTCGCAGAGGTCGTGCACCGTCCAGTAGACGGAGTGGCACAGTCCGACGGTGCGGATCTCCGGCGCGACGACCGAGGCCCACCAGACGTTCATCGCCATCGGGTTCGTGTAGTTCAAGAACAGGGCGCCGGGGCAGAGCCGACGCATGTCCTCGAGCAGCACGGTCAGGAACGGGAAGGTGCGGAGCGCTCGGAACACGCCGCCGACGCCGGTCGTGTCGCCGATCGTCTGCAGAAGGCCGTGCCGTGCAGGGATCTCGAGATCGAGGCGGGTGGCGGCGACGCCGCCGATCTGGACCATGTCGACGACGAACCCGGCGCCGTCGAGCGCCACGGACCGATCGAGCGTGGCCACGACGGTCGGCCTCGCCCCGAGCCGCTCGGCGACCTGACGGGCGGTGCCCTCCGCGACGGCGAGCCGCTCCGGGTCGACGTCGTGCAGTCGGATCTCGAGACGGGCCAGCTCGGGGAAGCGGAAGAGGTCCGCGAGCAGCTGCCGGGTGAACACGACGCTGCCCGCACCGATGAACGCGACGATGGGCACGGCGCGATCCTGCAGCCGGAACGCGCGTTCTCGCAGCAACGCTTGCGCTCCACGCGCGAAACGCGCAATCCTCCTGCTCGATTCCACCATCGGACGGAGCGACGCACATGGCGCAGGCGACCGGGCTGCGGCTCCCGCACGCATCGAGCTCGAAGCGGACGGACCGCATGCTCGCGGTCCTGAAGACCGTGAACTCCCGCGGCGCGGTGCCGCTGGCCGACCTGGCGACGGAGCTGCGCGTCTCCGCCGCGACCCTCCGCCGCGACCTGGCGGACATGGAGGACCAGGGGCTGCTCATCCGCACCCACGGCGGCGCTCGCCCGAACGCCGCGCACGACGAGATGCCCGTGCACCTGAGGGACCAGGAGGCGAAGGAGGCGAAGCACCGGATCGCGATCCGGGCCGCGGAGCTGATCCCGTCCGGCCCGTACGCGGTCGCGCTCTCCGGCGGCACGACGACCGCGGGGATCGCTCGGGCGCTGGCACGCCGGACGCAGCTGACGATCGTGACGAACGCGGTGCCGATCGCGATGGAGCTCGCGGCCCGACCGAACGCGAAGGTCATCCTGACCGGCGGCATGGTGCGCAGCACCTCCTTCGAGGCCGTCGGCGTGCTTGCCGAAGCGACCTTCAAGGCCGTGAACGTCGGCACCGCGATCCTCGGCGTCGACGGCATCAGCGCCGCGGGCGGCGCGACCACCCACGACGAGGTGGAGGCGCGGACGAACCACGCGATGGTCGACCACGCGCAGCGGGTCATGGTCGTGACCGACGGGTCGAAGGTCGGCCGGGTCACCCTCGCGCGCATGGCCGACCCGGAGCAGATCGACCTGCTCATCACCGACTCCACCGCCGACCCGACCGAGCTCGACGCGCTCCGCGCCGTCGGCGTGACCGTGCACGTCGTCGAACCGCGTCGGTAGTCCCGTGCAGTCGGGCTGCGCGATCGGCACGGGACCTCGACACCTCCGGAGCGCCCTCGGACGATGAGGCGATGAGCACCACCCCCACCGTCCCACGGGCGCGGCGACGACGCCCCGCCCACCTCATCGCCGCGGTCGCCGCCGCCGTCGCGGTCGCCGTGCCGGTCACGGCCGCGTCCGCGCTGCCCGCCCGTCCGCCGGCCCACACCGTCGTCTATCGCGCGTCCTCCGCGAACATCGCGAACCCGGAGCGCGGCTTCGACCACGAGACCGACACGCACTTCGTCGACGGCGGGAAGGGCTGGGAGGCGCTGACGGACGCGCAGCTGCGCGCGTGGCGGAAGCTCGGGGACACGCAGATCAACCGCGTCTACTACCTCGACGACTTCGCGAAGGGCGCGGACCTGTCGCCCGCCTTCCTCCACCGGCTCCAGCACGACTTCGACGTCGTCGAGCGCAACGGGTTCACCGAGGTGCTGCGGTTCGCCTACGTCGAGGGCGGCTCCGATCCCTACGTCGCGCCGTTCGGGGACGCGGACCTGCCGACCGTCCTGAAGCACATCCACCAGCTCACCCCGATCCTGCGACGGAGCACCGGGCTGATCTCGACGCTCCAGTCCGGCTTCGTCGGCCTCTGGGGCGAGGGCTACTACACGGACCACTTCGCCGATCCCGCGACGCAGGAGGTGTCCGCTGCCGACTGGACGAAGCGCCGGGCCGTCGTCGCCGCCGAGCTGGAGGCCCTCCCGGCTCGCACGGTGCAGGTCCGGACCCCGTTGATGAAGCAGGAGATCGCTGGCACCACGACCGGCACCGCCGGCGCGCTGACCTCCGCTCAGGCATTCCGGAACACGCTCGCCGCCCGGATCGGGCACCACAACGACTGCTTCCTCGCGTCCCCGGACGACTTCGGGACGTACCTGTCGGACCCGATCTCGCTGGACCAGGACTACCTGGCTGCCGACAGCCGGTACGTGCCGGTCGGCGGCGAGACCTGCGACGTCGACCCGCCGCTGTCCGCGTTCCCGAACGCGAAGACGCAGATGCAGCGCTTCCACTACAGCTACCTGAACCGCGAGTACAACACGGACGTGCTCGACTCCTGGGGCGCCGCGGGCATCGCGACGACGGAGCGCGACCTCGGCTACCGCTTCCAGATGGAGTCGAGCACGGTGCAGCAGGGCCGCACCCCGACGGTGTCGATCCGCGTGCGGAACACCGGCTGGGCGGCCCCGTACAACGCGCGGCCGGCGAGGCTCGTCCTCGTCAGCGGCACGCACCGCTACACGGTGCCGATCCGCACGGACGTCCGTCGCTGGGTGGCGGGCGCGACGACGACCGTGCGGGCGGCGATCCGGCACCTCCCGGCCGGGCGGTACCACGTGCTGCTCTCGCTGCCTGCGGTACAGAAGCCGACGGCGAACGACCCGCGCTACGCGATCCGGACCGCGAACGTCGGTACCTGGCTCGCCTCCATCGGGCTGAACGACCTGCACCAGACGGTGCGGGTCGGCTGATCCCCTGCAGCGGTCAGCGGCGCGAGCGGTTCCGCCGGCCGCTACTTCAGGCCGGAGGAGGCGATGCCGTCGATCACCCGCCGCTGCAGCAGCACGAACGCGATCAGCACCGGCGCCATCGCCATCAGGCTGGCCGCCATCACGACCGGGTAGTCGACGGTCACGCTGCCGGACAGGGTCGCAAGACCGGCGGCGAGCGGCTGGAGGCCCGCGTACGTCGACACGACGAGCGGCCAGAGCAGCTCGTTCCACGAGAACAGCACCGTCGTGATCGCCAGCACGCTGATGTTCGAGCGCACGAGCGGCACCAGCACCCGCCAGAAGATCTGCCACGGGTTGGCGCCGTCGATCCTGGCCGCCTCCTCCAGCTCGTCCGGCAGCCCGAGGAACGCCGTGCGCATGAGGAAGGTGCCGAACGCGCTGAACAGGCCAGGGAGGACGATGCCCGGGATGGTGTTCAGCAGCCCGAGGCCCTGGACGATCTGGTACTGCGACAGCAGGTAGACCTGCGACGGCACCAGGAGGATCGACAGCACCACCCCGAGCAGCACGGCCTTCCCGCGGAACCGCATGCGCGCGAACGCGTAGCCCGCGAGGGTGCAGAGCACGATCTGCGCGACCGTGCGGATGACCGTGATCACGACGGACGTCCACAGCTGCGAGAGGAACGGCAGCTGCGCGAAGACGTCGACGAAGTTGTGCCACTGCAGCGTCCCGGGCCAGAACGTCGGCACGACGCTGCGGACCTGCGCGTTCGTCGACAACGACATGATGATCTGCCACAGGAACGGGAACGCCATCACGAACCCGCCGGCGCCGAGCACGACGTGGGCGAGGACGTGCGGGCGCCCCCGCCGGCGTCGCGACGCGGAGACGCGGGTCCGCGCCGTCGTCGCTGTCCGACCGGCCGCTGCGCTAGACATCGGTGACCCACCTCCGCTGGAGCCGGAACTGCACGAGCGTGACGAGGCCGATCAGCACGAAGATCGCGATGGCGATCGCCGCTGCGTACCCCTGCTGGTTGTCGACGAAGCCCGCTTGGAAGAAGTAGAAGACGAGCGACATCGAGGACGGCGTCGCCGGGTTGCGCGGGCCCATGATCGCGTAGAGCAGGTCGAACAGCTGGAAGCTCGAGATCACCGTCACGATCACGACGAAGAAGATCGTCGGCGTGAGCAGCGGCACGGTGACCGAGCGGAACCGTCTGGACGGCGTCGCGCCGTCCAGCTCCGCAGCCTCGTACAGCTCGGGAGGGATCGCCTTCAGGCCGGCGGCCAGCACGATCATCGAGAAGCCGATCGAGGACCACAGGCCGACGAGCGACACCGCGACGATCGCGAACCCGGGCGTGCTGACCCAGTACGGCCCCCGCACGCCGACGAGCGACAGGAACCAGTTCAGGATCCCGTAGTCACCGTTGTAGATGAGTCGCCAGACGAGGGCCACGGCGGTGGGCATGGCGACGTAGGGCAGGAAGAACAGCACCCGGTAGAAGGAGGCGAAGCGGAGACCGGGGGTGTTCAGCAGCGCCGCGAGCCAGACCGCGAGCGGCACCCCCAGCAGCACGATCGCCGTGTAGATCACGGTGTTGCCGAGCGACGCGTAGAACAGCGGATCCGACACCAGCTGCACGTAGTTCGCGATGCCGGAGAAGGTCTGCCCGCCGAAGACGCCGAACGTGGTGAACGAGAACCAGAACGTCTGGAGGATGGGCCACAGGTAGAAGACCGCGACGCCGATCAGCAGCGGAGCGATGAACAGGACCGGCCACCACCCGTCATGGATCACGCCGGACCCGCCCCGCCGGGAGGCGGCGGGGCGGGTCGCGGCGGGGCGGAGCTCGGTCATTCCTTCGCGAGCGCCGCGGTCATCTGCGTCTGCAGGGTCTTCAGCGTCGATTCGACCGGGGCGGTGCCGTCGAAGACGCCGGGCAGGTACTTCGCCTCCAGCGCGTTCCAGGCCGCGGTGTTCTTCGACACCGGCAGCGGCTTCGCGTCGGCGAGCTGGTCGAGGAACACCTGCAGGTCGACGCCCGGCATCGACTTCGCGAACGAGTCCTGAGTCCCCGTGAACGCGGGGATCACCGCACCCAGGTCGCCCTGCTGCTGCTGGGCCGCCTTGCTCGCGAGGTACACCTGCAGCGCCTGCGCGGCCTGCTTGTTCTTGCTCCCGGCCGCGACGACGTTCGAGACGCCGTGGATGACCGTCGCCTGCTGCGCGCCCTTCGGCAGCGCGACGACCTGGGTGTCCTTCGCGACGGGCGAGTCGGCGATCTCGGACCGGCCCCAGTCACCGCCGACGAACATCGCGGCCTTGCCGGTCACGAACCACTGGTCCGCGGGGGTGTCGGTCAGCTGCTTGACGGACGGTGAGCCTTTCGACGCGATGAGGTCGCGCCAGAACTCGATGCCCTTCACGGTCGCGGGGCTCGCGTACTCCGACTGCTTCCCGTCCGCGGAGATGACGTTCCCGCCGGCTTGGAAGATCGAGTCGTAGTAGGTGGTCTGCCCGTCCATGCCGGCGGCGGCCCCGTAGACGCCCTGGCCGTTCAGCTTCGCGGAGATCGTCTTCGCTGCCTGCTGGAAGTCGTCCCAGGTCCAGTCGTTCGTCGGCACGGCGACGCCCGCCTTCGCGAAGAGCGCCTTGTTGTACCAGAGGCCGATCGTGTCGAAGTCCTTCGGCACCCCGTACGCGACGCCGTTCGCGGTGTACAGCTCGTCGAGCGCCTTCGGGTAGTTCGCGGGGTCGATCGCGCCGGCCTTCACCAGGCCGGTGATCGGCTCGACCTTGCCGTTGTCGGCATAGAGCCGGAAGTTCGGGCCGTTGAGCCAGAACAGGTCGGGGAGGGTGTTGCTCGACGCCTCCGTCTGCAGCTTCGTGAAGTACGCGTCGTAGGGCGTGACGTCGACGTTCACCGAGATGTCCGGGTACTCCTTCTTGAACCCGGCCAGGTTGGCCTGGATCGCTTTCACCTGGGTCTGGTCCCAGAGCGCGTAGGTGATCGACGCCTTCAGGTCCTTCGGCGCGGCCGTGTACGCGCCGCCGCCCGAGGCCGGGGCGGCTGCGGGGGAGCAGCCGGTGAGCAGCAGGGCGGCGACCGCGACGGCCGCGAGGCCCGATGCGGCTCTGCGCCTCGTCGCGCGAGAGGTGGGGTGATGCATGTGCAGGTCCTTTCCAGGTGGTGCGGTGCGGTGCGGGGTCTCAGGGGCGTCGGACGCCTGGCGGGAGCGGCGGGATGTCGCGGGGTGTCCCGCCGTCCCGCAGGGAGAGCGCGGCGAGCGCGCCGGCGGCCACCGCGTCGCGGGCGGCCACCGCGGTCACGGTTGTGGGTGCGCCGGTCGCGACATGGCGGAGGAACTCGCCCATCGTGAGCGCGTCGGCCTGCTCGTGGCCCTCGCCCTCACCCTCGATCGGCACCTCGAGGTCGCCCTCGAGCGACCACGCGCGGCGCCGGTTCCAGATCCGGATCACCCCGCCGGGGGTGTCGCCGAAGTTCTCGAGTCGCCCGCGGGTGCCGATGACCGTGTAGTTCCGCCAGTAGTCCGGGGTGAAGTGGCACTGCTCGTAGCTGGCCGTCACGCCGTCGCCGAGGTCCATGAGCATCATCGAGACGTCCTCGACGTCGATGACCGGGTTCAGCTCCGTCTGCGTCTCGGGCGGCCAGTTCTCGTACGAGAACCCGTCGGCCATCAGGCGGTTCTCGTCTGCGGCGTGGTCGGCGCCGCGTCGGCTCCCGTGGTCGCCGTAGACGGTCAGCGCGCCGAGCGCCGTCACCCGCCGGGTAGCGCGCCCGGCCAGCCAGTGGATGACGTCGAGGTCGTGGCTGGCCTTCTGCAGCAGCAGCGAGTGGACGTGCGCCCGCTCCGCGTGCCAGTCCTTGAAGTAGTAGTCGCCGCCGTTGCCGACGAAGTGCCGGCACCAGATCGACTTCACCTCGCCGATCTCGCCGGCGTCGATGAGCACCTTCATCTGCCTGACCACGGACATGTGCCGCATGTTGTGCCCGACGTAGAGCGGGGTGCCGGTCCGTGCGGCGGTCTCGAGCAGGAGGTCGCAGTCCTCGACCGTGATCGCCATCGGCTTCTCGAGGTAGACCGCGACACCCGCCTCCAGCAGCGGCATCGCGATCGCCGCGTGCGTGTCGTCCGGGGTGGTGACGACGGCCGCGTCCAGCCGCACCGCCGCGAGGGCGTCGGCGACGGAGGGCAGGACCTGGACGGTCGGACCGAAGGCAGCGACCGCGCGGACCCTGCCCGCCTCGGTCGTGTCGACGGCGGCCACCAGCGCCGCGGGGGTGCCGGTCGCGCCGATGTGGTGGGCGATCGCCGCGCGCTGGCCGACGCCGATCACGGCGACCCGAAGCGTCCGCGTGTCCTTCTCGACCCCTGCAGCCATCACCTCTCCCGTCGCTCGTCTCGGCTTCCGGAGTATCCGTCCGGGGTGCGCCGGCAGAGCAAGAGCCGTCGGGAAGTGCGCAGTCCGACAGCGCGCTTCACGCGATCGGCCCCGCGGAACGCGCAACCGGACTTCGCATTTGCCCGGCGGGCTGGCCGCGTCTCGGCGAGCCCAGCACGATGGTCCGGCGCGGCCGCAGGGCGCGCGAACGACCCGAACGGAGCCGCCAGATGACCGATCTCCTGCCCGCGTCCACGGTCGGCGGCGGGAGCGCGACCGAGCGCGAGATCACCCAGCAGCCGGACGTCTGGCGCGAGGTCGCGGCGATCGTCGCCGATCACCGCGGTCGGCTGGACGCGTTCCTCACCCCGCTGCTCGCCGATCCGGCGCTGCGCATCGTGCTCACCGGCGCGGGCAGCTCCGCCTTCGTGGGCGAGGTCGCCGCTCCCGCGCTCGCCCGGCGCCTCCGACGCCGGGTCGACGCGGTCGCCACCACCGACCTCGTCGCCGATCCCCGAGGACGCCTCGCCGAGGACGTGCCGACCCTGCTCGTCTCGTTCGCCCGAAGCGGCGACAGCCCGGAGAGCATCGCGGCGACGGAGGTCGCCGATCGGGTCCTGACGCGCGTGCACCACCTCGTCATCACCTGCGCCCCGTGGGGGCGCCTCGCCGAGGTCCACGCCGATCGCGAGCGCTCCTTCGTCCTGCTGACGCCCGAGAGATCGAACGACGCCGGCTTCGCGATGACGTCCAGCTTCACCTCGATGCTGCTGTCCGTGCTGCTCGTGCTGCTGCCCGGCGGCGGCGCGGAGGTCGCGGCCGTCGCCCGCGCGGGCGAGGCGGTGCTCGCAGGGAGGGACCGGATCGCGGCCGTCACGACCCGCGGTCCCGCACGGATGGTGTTCCTCGGCAGCGGCCCGCTCACCGGCATCGCTCGCGAGTCCGCCCTCAAGGTCCTCGAGCTGACGGCCGGGCGGGTCGACACCTACTTCGACTCGGCGCTCGGCTTCCGTCACGGCCCGAAGGCCGTCGTCGACCCGTCGACGTTCGTCGTGGTGTACGTCTCGGCCGACCCCTACACTGCCGCGTACGACCTCGATATCGTCCGCGAGCTGCGCGCAGCCGTCGGCGACGACGCCGTCCTGGCCGTCCGGCCATCCGGCCCGGCCTCGGACGGCGACTGGGTGCTCGAAGCGCTCGACCGCGTCGAGGACGTGTGGTCCGCCGTCGCGTTCGTGCTCGTGGGGCAGCTGGTCGCGCTGCACGCCTCGGTGCGCTCGGGCGCCGAGACCGACAACCCGTTCCCGAGCGGCGACGTCAACCGCGTGGTGCGAGGGGTCATGATCCATCCCCTCCCCGAAGGATGAGCACTCCACCGCACCCGCACGAAGGGACCACCCGATGACGGACCACCTCGGTGACGTGCTGCGCGCGCACAAGGCGGGCGAGGCGGTCGGCGTGACCTCCGTCTGCTCCGCGCACCCGCTCGTGCTCGCCGCCGCGATGCGGCAGGCGGCGGCCGACGGCACCTTCCTGCTCGTCGAGGCGACGTCGAACCAGGTCGACCAGTTCGGCGGCTACACCGGCATGCGGCCCGCGGACTTCCGGGCGCTGGTGCACCGGATCGCGGCGGAGGAGGGCTTCCCGGCCGACGCGATCGTGCTCGGCGGCGACCACCTGGGCCCGAACACGTGGCAGGGCGAGGCGGAGGAGCCCGCGATGGCCAAGGCCGAGGACCTGGTCCGCGCCTACGCCGCCGCCGGGTACACGAAGCTGCACCTCGACTGCAGCATGCCGCTCGCCGGCGACTCCACACCGCTCGCGGACGAGGTCGTCGCGGCGCGGGCCGCTCGGCTGCTCGCCGCAGCCGAGTCCGCGGCGCCGGACCCCGCCGCCGTCCGCTACGTGATCGGCACCGAGGTCCCGGTGCCGGGCGGCGCGCACGAGACCATCGACGCGCTCGCGCCCACCCCGCCCGGCGCGGCGCGGGCGACGCTCGCCGCGCACCGGTCCGCGTTCGAGGCCGCGGGCGCCGCTGCCGCCTGGCCGCGGATCATGGCCCTGGTCGTGCAGCCCGGCGTCGAGTTCGACCACCTGCGCGTCGTCGACTACGACCCCTCCCGCACCGCCGGGCTGCAGCGGGTGCTCGACGGCGAGCCCGACATGGTGTTCGAGGCGCACTCCACCGACTACCAGCTGGTCGAGGGCCTCACCGCGCTCGTCGACGACCACTGGGCCGTGCTGAAGGTCGGACCCGGACTCACGTTCGCCCTCCGGGAGGGGCTCTTCGCCCTCGCCGCGATCGAGGACCAGCTGGTCCCGGAGGCGGACCGCTCGCGCCTGCTCGACGTGATCGAGCAGCGGATGCTCGCCGAACCCGCCACCTGGCGGCGCTACTACGAGGGCACCGAGGACGAGCAGCGCATCGCCCGCCGGTTCAGCTACAGCGACCGCCTCCGCTACTCCCTGCCCGACCCGGAGATCGAGGCCGCGGTGGCCGCGCTACTCGCGAACCTGACCGCGGCCGGGATCCCCGAGCCCCTGATCAGCCAGTACCTGCCCGAGCAGTACGGACGGCTGCGCCGCGGCGCGCTCACCGCGGACCCGCGGGAGCTGCTGCTGGACCGGGTGCGGGACGCGCTGCGCCCGTACTCGGCCGCCTGCCGCGCGGCCCGCCGGTGAGCCTGCACCTCGGCGTCGACGGCGGCGGCACGAAGACCGCCTTCGTGCTCGTCGACGAGCGCCTCACGGTGCTCGCGGAGGCGTCCGGTCCGACCTGCTACGCCTTCCCGGCGGACGCGGCGAAGGTGCGCCGCGTGCTCGCGGACGGCGTCGCGGCGGTCACCGCGGCGGCCGGGGTGGACGCGGCGGCGCTCGACTCCGCGTTCTTCGCCCTGCCCGGCTACGGAGAGGCGAGCGCCGACGTGCCGGTGCTGGACCGGGTGCCGGGCGAGGTGCTCGGCCACGGCCGCTACCGCGTCGGCAACGACATGATCGCGGGCTGGGCGGGATCGCTGGCAGGCGCCGACGGGATCAACGTCGTCGCGGGCACCGGCTCGATCGCCTACGGGGAGTGGGCGGGTCGCTCCGCCCGATCCGGCGGGTGGAGCGAGCTGTTCGGCGACGAGGGCTCCGGCTACTGGATCGCGATCCGCGGCCTGAACGCGTTCTCGCGGATGAGCGACGGCCGCGCGGCGCGCACCCTGCTGCACGCCCGCCTCCTGCGGGCCTTCGGCACCGACCGCGACTTCGACGTCATCGGCGTGGTCGGCGGCGAGTGGGCCGGCGACCGCACGCGGGTCGCGGCCCTGTCCCGGGTGGTCGTCGACGCCGCGGAGGACGGGGACCCGGTCGCGCAGGGCATCGTCGCCGACGCGGGCCGCGAGCTCGCGCTGCTCGCGCACGCGATCCGGGCGGCGCTCGAGGTGCCGGCGGGGGAGACGGTGCCGGTGTCCTACTCCGGCGGGATGTTCACCGCGCCGACGGTGCTCGCCGCGTTCGGCGCGGCCCTCGGCAGCGGCTACCGCCTCGCCGCCCCCGTCCACGGTCCCGCGGTCGGCGCCGCCCTGGTCGCGCTGCGCGGTGCGACGCGGCCCTGACGCCGGCTTCCGTGCGACGGAAGAACGGTTGCACGGTTCCCTCGAACCCCTGTTCTCGGCTAGCGTGACACCTGCAGTTGTGTTGTGCAGGTGGGTCAGACCCGCCGGAGAAGTCCGGCGATCTCGAATCGCGTGTGTTCAGCGTGGTGCGACGGCTCCGATCGGCGTCGTGAGTTTCGAGAGAGGGAGATCCAAATGGCAACCGGAACCGTCAAGTGGTTCAACGGCGACAAGGGCTTCGGCTTCATCGCCCCCGACGACGGCGGCGCCGACCTGTTCGCGCACTTCTCCGCCATCCAGGGCCGCGGCTTCCGCAGCCTGGAGGAGAACCAGCGCGTCGAGTTCGACGTCGCGCAGGGCGACCGCGGCCCGCAGGCCGCGAACATCCGCGCCCTGTAGGTCGCCCAGACACAAGGCCCCCGTGCATCGCACGGGGGCCTTCCTGCTGCGTGCAGGGCATCGGCGCCGCCGGAGTTGCGATGCTGAGGGACAGATGCGACTGCCCCCGCAGTCGCAATCGTCCCTGGGGAACGCAACTCGGGAGATCGGCCTCGTGGCCGCGGTCAGGCCAGCCGCATGGCCGCGGCGGCCGGGCAGTCGAAGGGGTCGGCGGCCTTCAGGCCGATGCGGTGCACCGAGCGGATGACGTCGGCCATCGCGGCCGGCAGCGAGCGCTCCGTGTACGGGAGGCCCATCTCGAGGCAGTAGTCGCGGATCATCGCGCGGGCACGGCGCAGGTTCGCGCTCGGCAGGCTCGGGAACAGGTGGTGCTCGATCTGGTGGTTCAGGCCGCCCATCAGGAAGTCCACGGCCGGGCCGCCGGTGATGTTCCTGGAGGTGAGCACCTGGCGGCGCAGGTAGTCGACCTTCTGGTCGTGCGCGATCTGCGGCATGCCGATGTGGTTCGGCGCGAACCCGCCGCCCATCAGGAAGCCGAACAGCAGCACCTGCAGCACGAGCGCGGTCAGCCCGACGACCGGACCGGACGCGGCGACGAGCAGCACCGGCAGGCCCAGCAGGCGCACGGCGATGAAGAGCGACTCGACGGCGCGGTGCTTCACGCCCTCCGTCGACAGCAGCATGCGGATCGTCTTCACGTGCAGGTCGAGGCCCGTCAGCGTCATCGCCGGAAGGAACAGCCAGCCCTGGTGCTGCAGGACCCAGCCGGTGAAGCCGGTCGAGCGCCGCTCGGCGTCCTCCTCCGTGAACACGATGATGTTCGCGTCGAGGTCCATGTCCTTCCCGAGGGTGTTCGGGTTGCCGTGGTGGCGCGTGTGCTTCTGCATCCACCAGCCGTACCCGAGCCCCACGATCAGGTTCGCGACGACGCGCGAGAACCACTCGTTGCGCTTGCCGGACTCGAAGACCTGCCGGTGCGCCGCGTCGTGGGCGAGGAAGCCCGCCTGCGCGAAGACGACGCCGAACCAGGTCGCCACGGCGAGCTGCCACCAGGAGTGCCCGACGAGCACCGTCGCCGCGATGCCGCCCGCGAGCGCGAGGACCAGCAGCGCGGTCCGCACGACGTACGACGTGTACCGGCGCTCGAGCAGCCCGGCCGCCTTCACCCGGCGGGACAGCTCGGCGTAGTCGCTCGCGTGCCGGCTCTGCGCGTCGCCCTTCGGCACCCGCCGCGGACGGGTCGTGCGGATGGCAGGGGGAACGAGTGTCGTCACCTCGATGACGCTACGGAGCGGGCGATCGCGGAGCGTCCCCCGGGGGAGCCGTTCCCCTGCCCGTACCGGGGTACGGGTCAGTCGCCCGGGACGACCAGGCCGGACTCGTAGGCGACCACGACCGCCTGCGCCCGGTCGCGCAGCCCGAGCTTCGTCAGCACCCGGCTGACGTGGCTCTTCACCGTCTGCTCGGCGATGAACAGCACACCGGCGATCTCGCTGTTGCTGCGGCCCTGGGCGACCTCGCGCAGCACCTCCCGCTCGCGCCCGGTGAGCACGTCGAGGTCCGCGCCGGTCGCCGTGGTGCCGGTCGGCCGGCCGGCGATCCGCTCGATCAGGCGCCGCGTCACGCTGGGCGCCAGCAGCGCGTCGCCGCGCGCCACGACCCGCACCGCCTCGACCAGCTCGGCCGGCAGCGCGTCCTTCAGCAGGAAGCCGCTCGCGCCGGCGCGCAGCGCGTCGAGCACGTAGTCGTCGACGTCGAACGTCGTGAGCACCACGACCTTCGGCAGCGGGCGGGGCCGGTCGGGCGCGAGGATCGCCCTCGTCGCCTCGATGCCGTCGAGCACCGGCATGCGCACGTCCATCAGCACGACGTCGGGTCGGGTCTCGAGGGCGAGGCGCACCCCCTCCTCGCCGTCCGACGCCTGGCCCACCACCTGGATGTCGCGCTGCGCGTCGAGCAGCGCGGCGAAGCCCGCGCGGACCATCGCCTGGTCGTCGACCACCAGCACGCGCACGCTCATGCCGTCGCCCCCGACCGGTGGAACACCGGCAGCCGCGCCTCGACGGCGAAGCCGCCCTCCTCCGTCGGCCCGTACCGGACGGTGCCGCCGACGGTCTCCGCCCGCTCGGTCATACCGACGAGGCCGTGGCCCGGCCGCCCGTCGACCGG
>NZ_CAXTOQ010000014.1:0-35227 GCF_964245895.1 uncultured Amnibacterium sp. | reverse complement strand
CGGTCCTTGGACCCCTTGCCGGTCACGCGGACGGTGAGCGCGGACAGGTCCACGTCGTCGACGTCGACGCCGCAGGCCTCCGACACCCGCAGCGCCGACCCGTAGATCAGCTCGAGCAGCGCGAGGTCCCGCAGCGCCGACGGGTCCCCCTCCGCCGCTCGCGCCTCCAGCCCGGCGAAGAGGTCCCGCATCTGCTCGCCGCCGATCACGCGGGGCAGGCGGCTCTGCGCCTTCGGCGCGCGGAGGCGGGCGCCCGGGTCGGCGGGGAGGCGGCCCGTGCGGTGCAGCCAGGCGGTGAGGCTGCGGGCCGCGGCCGCCCGGCGCGCGATCGTCGCGCGAGCCAGGTGCCTCTGCGTGCCCTCGTAGAGCCAGTCGCGCAGCAGCTCGAGGTCCAGGCCGCCGACGTCGTCGAGCTGCTGCGCACCGGCGAACCGCACGAGGTCCGCCAGGTCGGCGCCGTACGCGTCGATCGTGTTCGGGGAGTAGGCGCGCTCGTGCTCGAGGTGCGCGCGGTGCGCCGCCACCGCCTCCGTCATCCGCATGGCACCAGGGTGCGGCACCGGGAGGCGCGCGGTCCCGCGACCCACCGACGGACCGCGCCGGGCCATGGGTCGGTGCCCGTCGCCGGTCCAGGGTCCGTCGGTTCAGTGCTCGACGTCGACGCCCATCGTGAGGAAGACCTCCTCGGCGGTGGAGGCCAGCACCTGCTGCGGATCGGCGGGCAGCGCGGAGTAGCCGACCCGGCCGTCGTCGTACAGCGACAGCACGCCTGCCGCCCGGGCGCCGTCGACTGCGATGACACCGCCAGCCGGGCGCGTGAGGCGGATCGTGTAGGCGGTGGACGGCGCGACGTGCACGGGCACGCCCGCGAAGGAGCTGCTGGTCGCGTAGTGCAGGTGGCCGCCGAGGATCGCGCGGACGTCGCTGCCGGCCAGCGCGGCGGCCAGCCGGTCCTGACCGGTCAGGTGCAGGCGGGCCATGGCGGTGACCTCGACCGGCAGCGGCGGGTGGTGCAGCGCGAGCACGGTGCCGTGCTCGGCGGGCTCCGACAGCACGGATCGCAGCCAGTCGGCCTGCGACGGATCGATGCCGCCCTCGACGTGCTGCGGGATGGAGGTGTCGAGGGACACGAGCCGCAGCCCGGCCACCTCGACGACGCGGTCGAGGGGCTCCTCCGTCGGGGGCTCACCCAGGAGGTGCTCGGCCATCGCGGCCCGCACATCGTGGTTGCCGACGGCCCAGAGCACCGGCCAGCCGGTGCGCGCCGTGGTCTCCCGGGTCACCGTCCCGGCCGCGAGGTACGCCTGCGGCTCGCCGTCGTCGGCCACGTCGCCGGTGTGCACGAGCGCGTCCAGCGCGATGCCGCTGCCCTCGAGCGCGGCGAGCGCCGCGGAGTACGTGGCCGCGACCCGGACCGTCCCGTGCATCAGGTCGGAGGCGGTGAAGTGGCTGTCGCTCACGTGCCCGATGCGGTGGGTGGCGATCGGTTCCCTGGTCACGGGACGACGGTAGCGACCCGGTCCGACGCCTCCCTCACCGCTGCTCCTTCCGTCGCGATGACCCGTCTTCGCGGGAATGTCGCCGTCCGACGCCGATTCCTATGCTCGGACCGTGCGTTCCGGGCTGGTGCGGGTGGTCGTCGCGACCGTGCTGATCGTGGTGCTCGGCGCGGGCGCCGTGCGGAACGTCCTCGCGATCGCCTCGATGGTCGGCGCCGGCGTCATCGGCCCCTACGCCGTCGGTACCGCCGTCGGCGCGCTCGTCCCGCTGCTCGGGCTGGTCGGCTCGATCCTGCTGCTGCGCAGCGGGATCCGCCGGCGGCGCGCGACACGGTCGGGGCCTGCGGTCGCCGATCCGGTGCCCGACGGCACCGCCCGCCACCTCGAGCTCGCGCGCGAGTACCCAGAGGAGCGCTGGACCTCGCTGCCCCTCGACGAGGAGCAGGTCGCCACATGGCTGACCTCGCGCGCGTTCGCGGAGGAGGACGGCTCGCCCGTCACCGCAGACGGCCTGCGCAGCAGCAGCGAGTCGGAGCGCTCCGGGACCGTCCGGCAGCTCGTGCACCGCTACGGCTACGTCCGCATCACGGTGCTGAGCTCGTTCTCCCGGCTGCGGGGGCTCGCGATCGAGCTGCTCGTCGACGACGCGGCGATCCGCGCGGAGATCACCGCCGACCTGCAGGTCCTGGCCGAGGACCTCGGCGGCCTGACCCTGCGCGCGGCGCAGCCCGAGCACGAGCCCGAGCCGGTCGTCGCAAGCGTCTGAGCCTCGCCCGCGCCGCTGCGCGTGCCGTGTGCAGGACGCGGTGCCGGATGCAGGACCGATTGCGCCGATCCGTCCTGCACCCGTCACCATCTCCTGCATCCGGCACCGCACCGCCGGCATCGCTGGCGATGTCCACCCGACGGGGGGGGTGGGACGAACATGTTCCGCCCGGGGCGGGCGGCATGGACGACCGGCGTGGGCCGGAAGCGTCCGAGACGGTTCGCGAGGCGGGCCGGGCCGGGAGCGCCCGGGACGCGCCGCGGCCACCCGAGGCGGGGCCTCAAGCACTGCGTCCAGGAGTGCCGGTCGTGCTCCCTCGGCCAGAACTCCTGAAGGACGGAACTGCAGTGAGCTGGGAGGGGTGCCGTTCGCACGCCGGCCCGCCGGCCGGCCGCCGTGGTCCATCGGTCACGGCGACCGCCCGGGGTCTACGCCCTCCCCCACCCGGAGGGGCCCTCGGCCGCTGCGCCCGCTAGGGCGAGCATGCCCAGCGCGGCGCCCGTGTCGGCGAGGCTCAGGCCCGCCCGCCCGGCGACCTCGAGCGTCGTGCGCGGACGCCTCGACAGCACCTGCAGCACCCGCCGCTCGTTCGGGTCGTCCGGCTTCAGCAGCGCCTCGACGCCGTCGAGCGTGACCGCGGCGTCCGGATCCCTCGCCAGCTGAGCGACCTCCGCCGCGTTCTGCACCAGGACGGCGTCGAACTCGCGGATCAGCCGGTGGGTCCCCGCCGAGGCGGCCGAGTAGACCGAGCCGGGAACGGCCCCGAGCGGCCGCCCCAGCTGCGCGGCGTGCGCCGCCGTGTTGGCTGCGCCCGAGCGCAGCGCCGCCTCCACCACCACCGTCGCCCGCGACATGGCCGCGATCAGCCGGTTCCGCTTCAGGAACCGGTCCTGCATCGGCCGTGCGCCGCACGGCAGCTCGGCGAGCACGACGCCGTCCGCCGCGATGCGGTGCAGCAGGTCGACGTGCTTCGCCGGGTACAGCCGGTCGAGGCCGCCCGCCAGCACCGCGACGGTCAGCCCGCCCGCGGCGAGGGCGCTGCGGTGCGCGACGCCGTCGATGCCGATCGCGGCGCCCGAGACGACCGCGAACCCCTGCTGCGCGAGACCGAACGCGACGTCGGTGGTCACCCGCTCCCCGTAGGCCGTCGACGACCGCGAGCCGACGATCGCGACCGACCGCTCGAACCGCGGCAGCGGTCCGCTGGGCGCGAGCGCCCACAGCGCCTGCGGCGCGTGCACCTGCAGGTCGTCGAGGCCGGCAGGCCAGTCGGCGTCGCCCGGGACGAGCAGCCGGGCGCCGATCTGCGCCGCGTTGCGGAACGCGCGGAGCAGCACCTGCTCGTCGAGGCGGGGACGCCACCGGTCGAACGCGGCCCGCAGCTCCGGGTTCGGGACGGGGAGGAGGTCGCGCCGGAGGGCGTCGAGGGCCGCCGCGGCGCCGACGACCCCGACGAGCGCGCCCGCCGACCCGTCGCCGGGCTCGACGATCGACGTCCAGGCGCCCGCCGCGAACACCGCCTCCTGGTCGCCCACGTCGCCGCGCGGACGGAGCGGGACGAGCAGGTCGGTGAGCGCCTGCGCCGACAGCAGCGACCCGATCATGCGTCCGGGCTCCGCATCGTGAGGGCGCGCCCGACCTCCGCCCGGCCCGGTCGCTCGAGACCCGACAGGTCCGCGAGCGTCCAAGCGAGGCGGAGCACCTTGTCGTGCCCGCGCAGGGTGACGAGCCGGCGCTCGAGCGCCGCCGCCAGCGGGGCTCGAGCGTTCTCGGCGAGCTCGTGATCGGGGTGCCGGAGCCAGCTGCCCGGCACCTCGGCGTTGACCGACCAGGCCGTGCCGACCAGCCGGGAGGCGGTCCGCGCCCGAGCCGCGAGGACCCGCTGGCGCGCCGTCGCCGTGGTGGTGCCCGCCGTCCCCCTCGCCAGCTCGAGCTGCGCCGCCGTGACCCGGTCGACCCGCACCCGGATGTCGATCCGGTCGAGCAGCGGCCCGGAGAGGCGCCCGAGGTAGCGCTGCCGAGCGGACGGCGCGCAGGTGCACAGGCCGTCGGTCGAGCCCCACTGCCCGCACGGGCACGGGTTCGCCGCGAGGATCAGCTGGAAGCGCGCGGGGAAGTCCGCCCGTGCCGCCGCCCGGTGCACCGAGACCCGGCCGGACTCGAGCGGCTGCCGCAGCGAGTCGAGCACGGCGGGCGCGAACTCCGGGGCTTCATCGAGGAACAGGACGCCGCCCGACGCGCGGGTCACCGCGCCGGGACGGATCCGCCCGCTGCCGCCGCCGATGATCGAGGCCTCCGTCGCGGTGTGGTGCGGCGCCTGCCACGGCGGCCTCGCTCGCATCCGGTCGACGCCCCGGCCGGCGAGGGAGGCGATGCTGGTGGCGTCGAGCGCCGCCTCGCCCACAAGGTCCGGCAGCAGACCGGGCAGCCGCGTGGCGAGCATCGTCTTGCCGGCCCCCGGCGGTCCGAGCATGAGGACGTGGTGCCCGCCCGCCGCCGCGACGACGAGCGCCTCGATCGCCTCCGCGTTGCCCACCACCTCCGCGAGGTCGGCGTGCGACGACCGCTCGCGGACGACCGGCGGTCCCGGCACGGGCTCGACGTCGACGGGCTCCAGGTCCGCGCCGTGCCGGATCGCGAGCGTCCGCAGGCTCGGCACGGCGACGACCTCGATGCCGTCGACCAGCTGCGCCTCCCGCGCGCTGCCGGACGGCACGACGACCCGCGTCCTGCCGGCTCGGGCGGCGGCGCGGACCGCAGGCAGCACCCCCGGCACGGGCCGGAGGCGGCCGTCGAGCCCCAGCTCGCCCAGGTAGACCGTGTCGCCGACCGCCTCCCGCGCGATGACGCCGGTGGTCACGAGGACGGCGACCGCGATGCCGAGATCGAACCCGGACCCGTGCTTCGGCACCGCGGCCGGGGACAGGTTGACGGTCAGGTGCCGGGACGGCATCTCGAACCCGGAGTGCTCGACCGCGCTGCGCACGCGCGCCTGCGCCTCCCGCAGCGCGGTGTCGGGCAGGCCGACCAGCCGGAAGTTCGGCGTCTGGTTCGTGAGCGCCGCCTCGATCTCGACCATGCGACCGGTGAGGCCCTCCAGGGCGACCGCGGTGGTACGGGCCGTCGTGGCGAGCACGAGCCCGCTCATGCCGCGGCCCGGAGGTGGTCGAGGACCGGCTCCGCGTGGCGCGGCAGCAGCACGCCGACGAGGTCGATGCGGGTCCCGTTCGCCCGGACGCCCCGGTGCGCCCTTCGCCACGCGCCGGCGAGCACGCAGAGCCGGGTCAGCTTCGCGTCGGTGACCGCCTCGAGCGGGTCGCCGTAGGCGAGCGTGCTGCGGGTCTTCACCTCCACGACGACCAGCTCGCCCCGGTCCATCGCGACGATGTCGATCTCCCCGGTCGGGCACCGCCAGTTGCGGTCCAGGATCCGGTATCCGAGCGACGTCAGATACGCCGCCGCCTGCTGCTCGCCCCGTCTGCCGAGGTCGTCCTTCTGCGCCACGGCGTCGACCCTGGCGGCCGGGCTGCGGCTGCTGGGCCGGATCCTCGGCCGGATCCGGGATCGGCACGATCCCGCGTCTGGGGAGGAGCGGATCGCCGGCTCCGGGCGCGGGTGGGCCGCCCGCAGGTCATCCGGCGGTGCGGAGGCGCACCAGCGGGATCACGCGATCCCCGGCGCGCTGCTGGTGCTCGGCGAAGAACGGGAAGCCATCGACGAGGTCCGCCCAGGCGACGTCGCGCTCCTCGCCGGCCAGCTCCTCCGCCACCGCCGCCGTGCTGGCGCCGTCGGGCGTCTCGACCGTCACGTGCGGGTCCTGCCGCAGGTTCAGCAGCCACGACGGGTGGTCCGCCGCCCCGTCGGCGCTCGCGACCACGAGCGGATCGCCGTCGAAGTCGACGAACATCATCGGCGCGGTGCGGGCCTCGCCCGAGTGCCGGCCCGTGGTGGTGAGCAGCACCAGGCGGTCGCGATGCATGCCCTGGATCGGCTCACCGGCGCGGTAGGCCCGGATCACCTCGGCGTTGAACGCTGCCATGTCCATGCGCAGCACTCTGCCCCCTCCCCGCACGGCGGGGAACAGGCCGGGCGCCTCGCGCGCGGATCCGGATGGAACTCGCAACTCGCCGGTCTGGAGGGCTGGGCGCCCGGCGTGTCGCCGCGTCGGTCCGGATCCGCGAGACGGATCCGGATCCGCGTCACTCGTCGAGGGCGAGGCAGTTCCTGACGGTCGCTCGCCCCCCGACGAGCGCCGCTGGCGCGTCACTCGTCGAGGGCGAGCTCCTGCGGCAGCTCCAGCTCCTTCGCGGACAGCTCCTCCACGTTGACGTCCTTGAACGTCAGCACCCGCACGCTCTTCACGAAGCGGTCGGCGCGGTAGACGTCCCACACCCACACGTCGTGCATCTGCAGCTCGAAGTAGAAGTCGTGCTCGGTGTCGCGCCGCGTCAGCTCGACCTCGTTCGCGAGGTAGAAGCGGCGCTCCGTCTCGACGACGTACTTGAACTGGCTCACCACGTCCCGGTACTCGCGGTAGAGCGCAAGCTCGACCTCGCGGTCGTAGTCCTCGATCTCGTCGTCGTCCATCAGGCGACGATCCTACGTTTCGTCCACGGCCGCCGCTGCGGATCCGCGCACCGCGTGCAGCCAGGTCGTCCGGTGCAGGTCGCAGGGACCGTGCTCGTCGATCGCGGCGTAGTGGGAGCGGGAGGCGTAGCCCTTGTTGCTGCGCCAGCCGTAGATCGGGTGCACGTCGTGCCGCTCGATCATCAGCGAGTCGCGGTGCACCTTCGCGACGACCGACGCCGCGGACACGGCGGCGCAGTCGCGGTCGGCCTTGATCCGGGTGACGACCTGGGGCAGCACCGGCAGCCCGGCCGCGACCAGGCCGGGCGTCAGCCAGTCCCAGTTGCCGTCGAGCAGCACGACGGCGCCGCCGAGCCCGACCCCGAGCGCGATCAGCCCCCCGAGAGCCCGGGCGCCCGCGGCGCCCAGGCAGGCCGAGATGCCGACGGCATCGATCTCGTCGTTGCCGGCGAGGCCGACGGCGGAGGCGGCCGCCCAGGCGCGCACGCGCGGCGCGAGGGCGACGCGGTCGGGCTCGGGCAGCAGCTTCGAGTCGCGCAGGCCGGAGGGGATCCGCTTGCGCGCCGGATCGAGCACGGCGACCCCCACCCCGACCGGACCCGCGATGGCGCCGCGGCCCACCTCGTCGCAGCCGATGACCAGGGTCGCGCCGGAGGCGAGCAGGGCGCGCTCCGTCGACAGCCCGGGCGGGCGGCCGGCGGTCACCTGCTGCTCGCGCGGACCCCCGCGAAGGTCTCCGGGTAGTCCGACAGCCAGGACCAGCTCGAGACCGGCCAGGACACGACGAACGCGCGGCCGACCACGTCGGAGATCGGCACGAAGCCCTTGGTCGGGGTGTCCGGATGGAACCGCGAGTCCTCGGAGTTGTAGCGGTTGTCGCCCATCACCCAGAGGCTGTCCTTCTTCACGGTGATGTCGAAGGGCACCCCGGAGACGGCGGAGCTGCCGGCCTGCTTGACGACGTAGGGCTCGTCGATCGGGGTGCCGTTGACGCTCATCTGGCCGAGCGCGTTGCAGCAGGTGACGTGGTCGCCCGGCAGGCCGATCACCCGCTTGACGAGGTGGTCGTTCGCGTCCTGGGTGGACAGCCCGAACAGCGACAGCACCCAGTCGCCTGCGGCCTCGACCGGGTTCGACGGCGGCGGGGTGTAGTCGCCCTTCAGCCAGCCGCCGGGGTCCTTGAAGACCACGACGTCGCCGCGCTGCAGCGGGATGACCCCGGGCACCAGCTCGTTCACGAGGATGCGGTCGCCGACCTGCAGCGTGTTCTGCATCGACTCGGAGGGGATGAAGAACGACCGGATCAGGAAGGTCTTGATCAGGAAGGAGGCCAGCACGGCCACGACCACGATGACCACGAGGTCGCGGAGGAAGCCCCACGCGCCACGGTTCGGCCGCCCGCCTGCACGTCCTGGAACGGTTCGGGGCGGGCTCTGCACCATGTCGCGTTCGACCTCCCCCTCGCGCCGCCGACGCTGCCGTCGATCGCGGCGCAAGTGTACGGGCCGTGCCGGCCGCGGGGCTCAGCCCTCGCGCTTCTCCTTGATCTTCGCCTTCTTGCCGCGCAGCTCGCGCAGGTAGTAGAGCTTGGCGCGACGCACGTCGCCGCGGCTGACGATCTCGATGTGATCGATCACCGGGGAGTGCACCGGGAAGGTGCGCTCGACGCCCACCTGGAAGCTGACCTTGCGGACGGTGAAGGTCTCGCGCACGCCGGCGCCGGAGCGGCGGATGACCGCGCCCTGGAAGACCTGCACGCGGCTGCGCGTGCCCTCGACGATGTTCACGTGCACGCGGACGGTGTCACCGGGACGGAAGTCCGGGACGTCGGTGCGAAGGCTGGCGGCGTCGACCGCATCGAGCAGCTGGCTCATGACTTCTCCTTGGGCGCGCCGCCGGCCGGCCCGGTTAGAGGCGCTGGGATCAGCGCCGGGCGAGACGGTGCCGCAGACTCACGAAGGTCCCCCAGCGGCAGGAACGGCCGCGGCACGGTCGACCATCATGGCACAGATCGCCCCGCCGCCCTTCGCAGCGGCCGACGTCAGCGCGCGGCCGGCTTGATGACGATGTACTCGCCCGCGTCGATCGGCGACCGGGGCGCGCCGGCCGGCGGACGCCCGAACGAGGCCATGGTCGCCTCCACCCGCGAGCGCACGTCGCGCACCAGCAGCGCGCCGCCCAGCCAGAACCCGCCGATCGCGGCGGCCACGGCCAGCAGGCCGAACCACGCGGTGGCAGGGCCGAAGAATCCCACGCCGATCACACCGACCTGGAACGCCGCGAGCACGCCGATCGCGGGGAGGTCGAGGGTGCGCGAGCGGCGCACGCCCGCCCGGGCGGAGAACAGCAGCGCGAGCCCCAGCTCGACCAGTACCACGACGGGGACGAGCAGCAGGATCCCGAACAGCCCGGCGACGCCGGTGCCCCAGACCGCGTACCCGAGCAGCAACCAGATCGGCAGCACGGCCGCGGCCGCGAACTGCCAGGCGAAGAACGCCCGACGAAGTGCCATGCCGCGATCGTAGAGGCGGCGGAGGCGGTCGGACCCGCTGTTCGCCGGAGGCATAGGAGGTCCTCGGGAACCGCACGGGACGGACGCGGTGCGGCGCCCGGTTAGGGTCGTCCGGACGAAGAGGAGACCCGGTGATCGAGTTGCGCACGCCCGCCGAGATCGAGGCGATGCGGCCGGCTGGCCGGTTCGTCGCCTCCGCGCTCGAGCGGCTGGCGGCCGAGGCCGCCGTCGGCACGAACCTGCTCGAGCTCGACGGCATCGCCCACGCGATGATCCGGGAGCGCGGCGCCGAGAGCTGCTACATCGACTACCACCCGTCGTTCGGCGCGATGCCGTTCGGGAAGGTGCTGTGCACGTCGGTGAACGACGCGGTGCTGCACGGCCTGCCGTTCGACTACGCCCTGCAGGACGGCGACGTCGTCAGCCTGGACTTCGCGGCGAGCGTGGACGGCTGGGTCTCCGACAGCGCGGTGACCGTGATCGTCGGCACTCCGCGACCCGCTGACGAGCGGCTGATCGCGACGACGCAGGTCGCTCTCGCTGCGGCGATCGACGTCGCCAGGTCCGGCATGAAGCTCGGCGACGTGTCGGCCGCGATCGGGGACGTCTGCCGCGCTGCCGGCTACGCCGTGAACCTCGAGTTCGGCGGGCACGGCGTCGGGCGGACGATGCACGGCGACCCGCACGTGCCGAACGACGGCCGGCCGCACCGCGGGCTGAAGCTGCGCCCCGGACTGGTGCTCGCGATCGAGCCGTGGCTGCTCGAGACCACCGACCGCATCGTGACCGACCCGGACGGCTGGACGCTGCGCAGCCAGGACGGCTCCCGCGGCGCCCACAGCGAGCACACGATCGCCATCACCGACGGCGACCCGATCGTCTTCACCGCCCGCGGCTAGGTTCGCCGTTCCGCAGTTCCTCCGCGACGCGCCGCATGGCGGAGCACTGCAGCGGCGTGTCGGCAAGGAATTGCGGATCCGCGAAGAAAATGCGGATCGGCGAGATCACTCGGGCGGGAGGAGATCCGGGCGGACCCGGCGGGTGCGCGCCAGGGACTGCTCGTGGCGCCAGCGGGCGACGGCGCCGTGGTCGCCGGAGCGGAGCACCGGCGGCACCTCGCGGCCGCGCCAGGTCGCGGGCTTCGTGTACGAGGGGTACTCGAGCAGGCCGTCCTCGTGGCTCTCCTCGGCGAGGCTCTGCGGGTTGCCGATCACGCCGGGCACCAGCCGGCCGACCGCCTCCACGATCGCGAGCACCGCGACCTCCCCGCCGTTCAGCACGAAGTCGCCGAGGCTGATCTCCTCCACCCGCGCTCGCTCGGCGGTGTCGTCGACGACGCGCTGGTCGATGCCCTCGTAGCGGCCGCAGCAGAGGATCAGGCGCCGCTCCCCCGCCAGCCGCCGAGCGGTCGCCTGGTCGAACGGCGTGCCCGCGGGCGTGGGGAAGACGACGACCGGGTCGTCGTCGTCGGCGAGCAGCGCGTCCAGGGTCTCGCCCCAGGGCTCCGGCTTCATCACCATGCCGGCGCCGCCGCCGTACGGGGTGTCGTCGACGGTGCGGTGCCGGTCGTGCGCGGCGTCCCGCAGGTCGTGGACGTGCACGTCGAGCAGCCCGGCGGTGCGCGCCCTGCCGAGCAGGGAGACGTCGAGCGCGGCGAAGAAGTCGGGGAAGATCGTGACGACGTCGAGCCGCACGGTCAGGCCTGCTCGGCCTGCTCGGCCTGCTCGCCGGAGATGGGTGCCGGCGGGTCGTCGGGCTCGTCCGGCAGCGGCTCGAACAGCCCGTCGGGCGGCGTGACGACGACGCGGCGCGCCTCCACGTCGACCTCCGGCACGATCGCCTTCACGAAGGGGACGAGCACCTCGGCGTCGCCGACCTTGACGACGAGCAGGTCCTGCGCGGGCAGGTGCTCCAGCCGGTCGATCACGCCGACGGTGCGCCCGTCGCGGACGACCTCCAGCCCGACGAGCTGGTGGTCGTACCAGGCGTCGGGCTCGGCGGCCTCGTCCGGGTCCTGGTCGACCCAGAGGATGGCCTTGACCAGGCTCTCCGCGGCGGACCGGTCGGCGACGTCCGCGAAGAAGCCGACGGGCATGCCGTTGTACCAGCGCAACTCGGCGAGCTCGAGGCGCTTGCCGTGCCACGGCGAGGAGTCCGGCACCTGCAGCGCGAAGGTCGCACCGGGGGTGAACCGCCGGTCGGGGTCGTCGGTGAAGAGCTCGAGCTTGAGCCCGCCCTTCAGGCCGTGCGCCTTGGTGAGCCGACCCACGCGGAGCTGCGTCTGCGCGGACCGGTTGAGCCCGTCCGGCATCAGCGGTCGACGTCGACGACGTCGACGCGGACCCGGCGCCCGTCGGCGAGCGCGCCGATCACCGTGCGGAGGGCCTTCGCGGTGCGGCCGGACCGGCCGATCACGCGGCCGAGGTCCGCCGGCGCGACCCGCACCTCCAGCACCTCGCCGCGGGGAGAGCCGTGCGACTCGACGCGGACGTCGTCCGGCGAGTCGACGATCCCCTTGACGAGGTGCAGGAGGGCGGATTCGAGCATGGTCAGGAGTTCTCGGCCTGCGCGGGGGTCTCGTGCTCGACGGTCGAGGACGCCTCGGCCTCGTCGACGCGGACCTGGTCGGCGGCCGCGTCCGTCGCGGCTGCGGCCTCGGCGTCCTTGACGGACGCCTTCGATCGGACGACGACCGGCTTGCGCTTCTCGGGTACGAACGCGGCCTTCTCGCCCTTGACCTCGACGGTGCTCTTCGCGTTCTTGTCGCCCTTGAAGCGCCCCCAGTCGCCCGTGAGCTTCAGCAGCGCGGCGACCTGCTCGGTCGGCTGCGCGCCGACGCCGAGCCAGTACTGCGCGCGGTCCGAGTCGACCTTGATGACGGAGGGGTGCTCGGTCGGGTGGTACTGACCGATCTCCTCGATGACGCGACCGTCGCGCTTGGTGCGCGAGTCGGCGACGACGATGCGGTAGTACGGGGCTCGGATCTTGCCGAGCCGCTTCAGGCGGATCTTGACGGCCACAGTCAGCGTTCCTCTTGTCGAGTGCGGAGGCGATCCGTGCTGCCGAGTGCGTGGGGCACAGTCGGCGACGGACCAAGATGTGCATCCGCGAACCTGATTAGAGGGTCGAAGCCCGCGGACCGACCGCCCATTCTGCCAGACCCGCGGCGGCGGGGCGACCGCCGGGCGTGGGATCAGCCTGGGGAACCGGCGCGGTGGTGCTCGGCGAGCCGACGCAGGCCCTCCGTCACGCCCACCTCCGGCCGCCAGCCGAGGTCGCGCCGCGTGCGCCGCTGGTCGAACCAGTGCGCGGTGGACAGCTGCTCGGCGAGGAACCGGGTCATCGGGGGCTCGTCCGCGCCCGGTCGGATCCGCCAGAGGGCCTCGACGAGCGAGCCGGCCGCCTTCGCGGCGCCCGCGGGCACGTGTCGCGTCGGCGGCGCGACGCCGGCCGCGTCGCAGAAGCCGGCCATCAGCTCGGCGATCGGCCGCGGCTCCCCGGAGGTGAGGACGTAGGCGGCGCCGTGCACCCGCTCGGCCGCGTCGAGCGCCGCACGGATGCCCGAGACGGCGTCGTCGATGTAGGTGCTGTCGACCAGCGCGGCGCCGGACCCGACGAGCGGGAGGCGGCCGGTCGCGGCCCGCTGCTGGATGCGGGCGACGAGCTGCGGGTCGCCGGGCCCCCAGACGATGTGGGGCCGGACCGCGACGACCGCGAAGCCGGGGGCGTCGGCGCCGAGCGCGACGATCTCGGCGGCGGCCTTCGTGCGGGCGTAGGCGCCGGAGGCGCCCTCGGGCCGGGCGGGCGGCGCGTCCTCCCCCATGATCGGCTCGCCGGTGTGGGCGACCGACGGCGAGGACACGAACACGAACCGGCGCACGCCCGCCCGCTTGGCGGCGCGGACGAGGGACCGGGTGCCCTCGATGTTCACGGCGACGAACTCCGCCTCGTCCCCGGCGAAGGAGACCTTCGCGGCGAGGTGGACGACCGCCTCGACGCCGGCGACCGCGGCCTCGACGGCGTCCGGCTGCGTGACCGAGCCGAGCACGTCGTCCGCGCCGTCGACCCCGGAGGGGCGGCGCTGCAGCGTGCGGACCCGATGGCCCGCGGCGACCAGGTCCCGGGCGACCGCGGCGCCGAGCCAGCCGCTCGCGCCCGTGACGAGCGTGGTGCCGAGGCTCTCGACGGCGCCGCGGCTCACGGCGCCCCTCCCCGGCCGCCGGCGAGCACCCGGGTCGCCCAGCGGGCGACCCGGGCGCGGTCGATCTTGGCGTTGTGCCGGATGTCGGTCGGCAGCGCGGGCGTCGCGAGCACAGCGGCCACCGGCCGCCCGACCTCGCGCCGCACCGCCGCGGCGAGCCCCGGGTCGGCGAGCGGCCCGTCCGCCCCCTCCACGACCACGACCAGCTGCTGCGTGCCGCGCGGCCCGACCCCGACCGCGGCGGCGCGCGGCGCACCCGCGCGCTGGGCCGCGAGCTCGACGCCCACGGGCGTCACGACCGCGTCCGGCGTGACGACGACGTGCGGCAGCCGGCCCTCGACCCACAGGCGGCCCTCGGCGTCGAGGTGGCCGACGTCGCCTGTGCGGTGCCACTCCTGCAGCGGGGTGCCGGCCTTCGCGGCGGCGTCCGTGCGCCAGAGCCGGTCGTAGCCGGCGAGCATGTGCGGCGCGTGCACCTGGATCTCGCCGGTCACGCCCGCGTCGGTGGTCGGCTCCCCCGCGGCAGCGCCGTCCGCGTCGAGCGGGGCGATGCGGATGCGGGCGCGGGCGGTCTGCGGGCCGACGCAGACGCCGTCGCCGGCACCCGCCTCGTGGATCGCCTCGCGGGTGATGTCGGCGACCAGCAGGCACTCCGTCAGGCCGTAGGGGGTGCGGAGGGAGGCGGCCCGCAGCACCTCCTGCGCCCGGTCCAGCAGCGGGGCCGCGACCGGCGCCCCGACCGTGAGGAGCAGGCGGACGCCGTCGAAGGCGTCCGCCTCCGGCTCGGTCGCGAGCACGTTGGTCAGGGCGGCGGGCGACAGGAAGACCGCGTCGGCGTCGATCGCCGCGACGGCCCTGGCCAGGGCCGTCGCGGTCAGCGTCGCCGGCTTCGTGACGTCCATGTCCGGCACCGCGGTGCGGCACCCGAGGGTGGGGCCGAGCAGCGCGAAGGGCGCGAACCCGGCGACCAGCCCGGTGTCGCGGCCGATGCCGTACTGCGCGATGAGCGCGTCGCGCACGCCGGCGAGCCGGGCGTGCGTGTAGCGGACGCCCTTCGCGGGCCCGGTGGAGCCGGAGGTGAAGAGCACGGCGGCCAGGTCGTCCTGGCCGGGCTCGGGCGGCAGGGAGCGGCCGCGGCCGAGGCGTGCCAGCTCGGGCAGCGTGTGCCGCACGCCGAGGGCGGCCCTGGCGCTGCGCGCGAGGCCGGCCGGCGCGATGCGCACGCCGGGCCAGCCGAGCGCCCGCGCCGCGGCGAGCGCGGTCGGGATGCCGATGATCCAGTCCGGGCGGGCGCCCTTGACTGCCCGCGTCAGCCCCTGCACGCCCAGCCCGGCGTCCGCGACGACGACCGCCGCGCCGATCCGGAGGCAGGCGTAGAGCGCGGCGGTCAGGTCGGCGCCGGGCGGCACGAGCAGGGAGACGCGGTCGCCGCGCCGCACCCCGATCGCGTCCAGCCCAGCCGCCACCTCCCGCACGCGCCGCGCGAGCAGGCGCCACGGGACGGTGCGGACCGACTCCCCGTCCAGCTCGACGAGCGCGGCGGAGTCGTCCTCCGACCGCGCCTCGAGCTCCGCCCACATCGGCCGGGTCGGCTGCGCGCCGACGAGCGGGGCGACGGGCGCCGGGGCGGGCGTGCCGTCGAGCGCCTCCGGACGGCGCGGAGCGGCGATCCAGTCGAGCACGGCGCCCGCGACGTCGGCGTCCTCCTGCACCAGGTGCCCCGCACCCTCGAACCGGTGCAGGTCCGCGTTCGGCAGCCGCTGCAGCAGGTCGTGCAGGTACCGCTCCTGGAACACCGGGTCGCGCGGGCCCCACAGCAGCAGGGCCGGGACGTCGAGCGACGCAAGGCCCGCCGCGATCCGCTCGACCGCCCGTCGGCTCGGGTGGGAGGCGGTCGCGGGGATGTCGGCGACGAAGTCCCGGACCCCGTGGCGCCTGGCCGGCGTGCGGTACGGCGACCGGAAGGCGGCGCGCACCGCGGGGTCGAGCCGCGGGTGCGCGATGGCGAGGGTGGTGTCGAGGAACGCCGTCGTCCACTCGGTGCCGAACGAGGAGGCGGCGAGCGCGGCCCTGAGCGCGGCGGGCAGCGCCGCGTGACCGTCGACCGCGGTGTTCGTGAGGATCACCCCTCTGAGCACGTCGCGGTGCTCGAGCGCCCAGCCGGAGACGATCACGCCGCCCCAGTCGTGCCCGAGAGCGACCACGTCGGGCCCGAGGGCGAGCGCGTCGGTCAGCGCGCCGAGGTCGCGCACGCGGTCGGCGACGCGGCGGACGACGCCCGTGCGCTCCGACCAGCCCATCTCCAGCTGGTCGACGGCGACGACCCGCCACGCGGGCGCGCCCGCGACGGCCCGGCGCACCGACTCGGCGGCGAGGCAGCGCCAGAGGTAGCTCCAGGTCGGGTTGCCGTGCACGGCCAGGATCGTGCCGACCGGCTCCGCGTCGGCCGCGGCGAGCGCCGCCTCCGTGTCGAGCAGGTGGTGGACGACCTGCCGCCCGGTCGCCACGTCGTGCACCGGCACGAGGCGGCACCAGGCCGGGTCGAGCCCGGGCAGGCGATCGGGCGGCGGAGAGGCCGCGATCACCACGCCAGTTCGAGCATCGAGGTGTTGATGCCGCTGCCGACGCCGCAGAGCAGCACCCGCTCGCCCTTCTGCAGCTTCTTCGACTCCTGCGCCAGCGTGATCGGGATGGAGGCGGAGCCGACGTTGCCGAGGCTCGGGTAGGTCACCGGCACCCGCTCCGGGTCGATCTCGGCGGCCTTCACGAACGCCGCCGTGTGGGCGCTGGACACCTGATGCATGATGTAGCGGTCCATGTCGGACCAGTTCCAGTCGCGCTTCGCCTCGTTCCAGGCGGCGGTGACCAGCTCCATGCCGCGCTTCAGCAGCGACTTCGTGTCGGTCGTCATGCCGTCCATCGAGCCGATGCAGAGGTCGTTCCACTCCGTGCCCGCGCGGGTCACGCCGCCGACGAGGCGGTGCCCCTCCGGGTGCAGGTCCGCGCGGCCGAGCACCGCGGCGGCCGCGCCCGAGCCGAGGGTCAGGCTGGCGAACTCGTTCATGAAGGACTGCCGGTCGAGCGCCTCGTCCTGCGCCAGCCGCTCGATGGTCGTGCGCTGCATGCGGTCGATGTCCTCGCCGTCGATGACCATCGCGTAGTCGACCTGGCCCGCGTCGATCAGGCCGGCCGCGAGGCTCATGCCGTTCACGAAGCCGAGGCAGGCGTTCGACACGTCGAAGTTGATCGCCGAGGTCGGGAGCCCGAGCCCGTGGTGCAGCCGCGTCGCGACGGACGGCTCGAGGTGCTCCTTCGTGATGGAGGTGTTGATCAGCAGGCCGATGGATGCCGCGGGCACGCCCGCCTCCCGCAGCGCGCTGTTACCTGCCTGCACCGCGGCCTCGTGCGACGAGAACCCCGGGCCCCAGTTGCGGCGCTCGATCACGCCCGCGACGCGCTCGAGCAGCCCGACCGGGAGGCGGAGGCGCTTCAGGATCGGCTCGATGCGGCGCTCGATCTCCACCGACGTCGTCACGAGCGGGCCGAGCACGCTCGACACCGACAGCAGGCTGACGTTGCGGTACGTCGAGGTGGCGTTGCCGTTCACACATGCTCCAGGCTCGGGAAGGTCGCGCCCGGGAAGCGGGACGCGCGGACAGTCGGCCCATTCTGCCTGGTGATGTTGTGCGGCGGCGCCCGGTCCGGCGGCCCACACCGCGCGGACACCGGTCTGCCAGGATGACGCGCATGACGATCGACTTCGCGCGGTCGGACCGGTCCACGCTCGGCGTCGAGTGGGAGCTCGCGCTCGTCGACCGGTCGACCGGCGATCTGGTCCCCGCCGCCCCGGAGGTGCTCGCCACGACGCGCATCGTCGGTGACGACGGCGTCTCCCGGCTGACGAGCGAGCTGCTGACCAACACGGTCGAGATCGTGACCGGCGTGAACCGCACCGCGAGGGAGGCGGTCGAGGACCTGCAGCGGTCGCTCGACGAGGTGCGGCGCACGACCGATCCGATGGGCGTCGATCTGATCTGCGCGGGCACGCACCCCTTCGCCGCCTGGCAGGACCAGCAGGTGACCGACAAGGAGCGGTACGTCACCCTGATGGATCGGACCGGGATCTTCGGGCGGCAGCTGCTGATCTGGGGCGTGCACATGCACGTCGGAGTCGACGACCCGGCCAAGGCGCTGCCGGTGCTCGACGCCCTGCTCCTGTACTACCCGCACCTGCAGGCGCTGTCCGCCTCCTCCCCGT
Source organism: uncultured Amnibacterium sp. (assembly GCF_964245895.1). Taxonomy (GTDB): domain Bacteria; phylum Actinomycetota; class Actinomycetes; order Actinomycetales; family Microbacteriaceae; genus Amnibacterium. Next base: position 17,404 of record NZ_CAXTOQ010000014.1, on the reverse strand, counting down.
TCGTCTTCGGCGAGTCCTCCGGGTACGCCTCCAGCCGGGCGATGCTGTTCCAGCAGCTGCCGACCGCCGGGCTGCCGCCGGTGCTCGAGTCGTGGCAGCAGTACGAGTCGATCGTCGAGGACCTGACGAAGGTCGGCGTGATCGACCACTGGGACGAGATCCGGTGGGACGTGCGTCCGTCGGCGAAGTGGGGCACGGTCGAGACCCGGGTCTGCGACGGGCTGCCGACCACGTTCGAGATCGGTGCGCTGTCCGCGCTCGTGCAGTGCGTCGTGGACGACTGCTCCGCGCGGCTCGACGCCGGCGAGGCGCTGCCCACGCTGCAGCCCTGGTACGTGCGGGAGAACAAGTGGCGCGCCGCGCGGTACGGGATGGACGCCGAGATCGTGGTCGACCGCGACGGCGCCCAGCGGCAGGTCGAGGACGAGGTGCGCGACCTCGTCGCCCGCCTCGAGCCCGTCGCCGACCGGCTCGGCTGCGCGCAGGAGCTGCAGGACGTGCTGACGATCGTCGAGGTCGGCGCCTCCTACGAGCGGCAGATGCTCGCGTCCGCGCAGGCGGGCGGCGACCTGCGCGCGGTCGTCTCCTCGCTCGTCAGGGAGATGCGGGAGGGCGTGCCGACCCGTTCTTCGTTGTGAAGGAACTTCTGCGGCGCCGCTGAAGAAGTTCCTTCAGAACGGATCAGGCGTTGTGGGCGTCGCGCCAGCGGATCCACCGCTCGACCGGGGCCCAGTCGAGGTCGGGGCCGGTGATGCCGACCGTGAAGAGGCGGACGCCGGCGTCGTGCAGCGCCTGCGCCTTCGCGTCGTCCGCGCCGCGCAGCTCGTTGCCGATCTCGATCTCCGCGACGTCGCGCCCGACCGCCTCCGCGTGCCCCTGCAGCACCTCGAGCTTGTGCGCGATCCCCTCCGGCGGGACGAAGCTGTGCCAGATGTCCGCGTGCTCGGCGACGATGCGCAGCGTCTTCTGCTCCCCCGCGCCGCCGATGAGGATCGGGATGCGGCGGACCGGCGGCGGGTTCAGCCGCGCCCACCGGTCCCGCACGACCGGCAGGTCGCGGGCGAGGTCGTTCAGCCGGGAGCCGGCGGTGCCGAACGGGAAGCCGTACTCCTCGTAGTCCCGCTGCGCCCAGCCCGACCCCGTGCCGAAGACGAACCGGCCGTTCGAGATGTGGTCGATGGTCCTGGCCATGTCGGCCTGCAGGTTCGCGTTGCGGTACGAGTTGCAGTTCACGAGCGGCCCCAGCTCGACCCGCTCGGTCGCCTCCGCCCACTGCGCCAGCTGCGTCCAGGCCTCGAAGTGCAGCCCGTCGGGGTCGCCGGACAGCGGGTAGAAGTGGTCCCAGTTCATGACCATGTCGACGCCGAGGTCCTCGGCGTGCACGGCCGCGTCGCGCAGCGCGGCGATCGGCAGGTGCTGGGGGGCGATCTGGACGGCGATGCGGACGGGACGGTCCCCGGCGCGGAAGTCGGCGGTGCTCACGATCTCAGGCTACGGGCGCCCGGCTGTCCTCCCGTCGACCTCCCGGTTCCGCCGACGGGAGGAGCGGACGTGCAGCCGGCGCCCGGCTCGTCATCAGGTCCCGTGTCGGCTCGGCGCGTAGGAATGCACCGCCCGCGATCCGCGGTGCACGGATCGACGAAGGAGCCCCCATGCCGGACGACGTGCAGGACCGCGCGAAGACGAACCTCGAGGCGCAGGGGAGGATGGGCGAGATCGTCGGCGCCGGCGAGTACGACCGGTTGACGGAGGTGCTCGCCGACGGCCTGGTGGACCACGACCCCGCGCCGGGCCAGTCCGAGGGGCCGAAGGGGATCGGCGAGTTCTGGACCACGTTCACGACCGCGTTCCCGGATGTCGCGCTCGAGCCCGTGCAGGTGATCGCGACGGAGGACTACGTCACCGCCGTCCTCGAGATCACCGGGACGCACCAGGGCGAGTTCCTCGGCCACGAGGCGACCGGGAAGTCGTTCACGGTCCGCGGCATCCAGGTCGGGCGGTTCGCCGACGGCCGGATGACGGAGCGCTGGGGCGCGACCGACCAGCTGGGCATCCTCCAGCAGCTCGGTCTCGTCTGACCCGCGCCCGGCCCGCCCGTCATCACCCGGCTCGGGCGGGCCGGCCCCGCACCGTCACGAACACGCGGTGCGCGGTGATCACGAGAACGCCGAGTACGGCCCGGCGACCCGCGCCACGGCGCCGCCGGCCGCGCTCATCGTCCGTCGTCGCCTTCGGCGCCGCCGAACTCCGCCGTGCCGACCAGGATCGCGCGGCCCAGCGTGTGGAAGTGCAGGTTGAAGCCCAGCACCGCCGGCGTGACCTCGGGGTCGATGCCGAGCGACGGCACGTCGACCGCGTGCACGACGACGAAGTAGCGGTGGACGCCCGTGCCCTGCGGCGGCGTCGCGCCGGTGAAGCCGGGCTCCCGCAGCTCGTTGCGCAGCACGACCGCGCCGTCGGGGGCCGGCGCACCGGCGTCGAGCGAGGTCACCGAGGCGGGGATGTCGGAGACCGCCCAGTGCCAGAAGCCGGAGCCGGTCGGCGCGTCCGGGTCGTACATGGTGACCGCGAAGCTCTGCGTGCCCGCGGGCGGATCCGACCAGGCCAGCTGCGGCGAGCGGTCCTGGCCGCCGGCGTCCGCGCCGTAGACCGCGGCGGGCAGCGGCTGCCCGTCGGTCACGTCGTCGCTCGTCACCGGGAAGGAGGGCACCGGGTCGAGTCGGGCGTACGGGTCGTAGTCGCGATCGCTCATGGCAGGACGCTAGGCCGCGCACCTGGGGCCGGTTCGGAGGGAGCGGTCGCAGGCGCGCCGCCCACCATGGGACCGCTGCGAAGCCGCTCGTCCCGAGACGTGCTCGGTGGGCATCGTCGTCGCGAGTCGACCGGCGCGGACCGGCCGTGGCCGCGGTCCGGGCTCCCCCGACCGGACCTCCATGGAGGGCGTCAGCGGCCGATGCCAGCATGCGGACGTCGGCCGCGCACCATCGGGCGTGGCGCATGCTGAGCAGGAGGACACGATGCGCGAGCTCGTGCTGAAGATGTCCATCTCGATCGACGGGTTCGTCGGCGGCGCGGACGCCGACCCGATGTGGGCCCTGCGCGCCGGGACGCCGGACTCCGCCTCCTGGGTCGTCGACACGATCGAGGGCGCCGGCGTGCACGCGATCGGTCGCACCTCGTTCGAGCAGCTGATCGCCTTCTACCCGACGGCCACCATCCCGGTGGCACCGGGCATGAACCGCATCCCGAAGGCCGTTCTCACCCGGGAGGCGTCGTTCGACCCCGCGGCCCTCGCGGCCGGCATCGAGGACCCGGTCATCCGGGAGAGCTGGGCGTCGACCCGCGTCCTCAGCGGGGACCTGGCGGAGGAGGTCGCCCGGCTCAAGGAGGAGGACGGCGGCTACGTCCTGGCCCAGGCGGGTACGGGCATCGGACGCAGCCTGGTCAGGGCCGGGCTCGTCGACGAGTACCGGCTGGTGGTCGCACCGATCGCGCTCGGACATGGCGACGGGCTGTTCAGCGACCTGACCGGCGCCCTCGACCTGCAGCTGGTGAGTCGACGTCGTTCGCCGGCGGTGTGGTCGCGAACGTCTACCGCCCGAAGGGCTGAATCCGCGCGATCAGCCGCGATCGAGGATCGCGCGCAGCGTCGACCCCAGATCGGTGTGCCGGTGCACGAACCCGGCCTCGACCAGGCGCTCGGGCACGACCCACCGGCTCTTCAGCACCAGCTCGGTCTCGGTCCGGATCGCGAACGAGCCGAGCTCGAGCATCCACCGGCTCGCCGGCAGCCCGACCGGCACGCCGAGCGCGAGGCGCAGCTCGCGCATCAGCGTCCTGCTGTCGCTCGCCTCCGGCGCCGCGAGGTTCACCACCCCGTCGAAGTCCTCGCGCGCGCGGAGGAACGCGATCGCCGCGAGCACGTCGTCCGGGTAAATCCAGGAGAAGCGCTGCCGGCCTCCCGAGGACGTCGGCCGGTACCGGTGGTGGACCCCGGCGGCGATCCGGGCCGAGGTGCCCGGCCAGCGCCCGTCCAGCTGCGCGCCGCCCAGCCCGAGGCGGGTGAGCCGCGTGAGCGGGACCATCACGCTGCCGCGTCCGAGCACGATCGCGGTGCGCAGCGCGACGCGGCGCACCCCCGGCAGCGGCGGCTCGAAGAACGCCGCCTCCCACGCCTTCGCGATCGACACCGAGAAGCCCTCCCCCAGATCGCCGTCCGCCTCCGTCATCGGCCGGTCGTCGGCGTGGCTGGGCCCACGGCGCCGGTTCCGGCGCGCGCGTCAGCGCGTGACGGCCGTGCGCCGGGGAGAGATCGTGGCGGTGCTGGAGTTCAGCCAGAGGGACGGCGGCGCGGCCGCTGCGGCGACGCCGCGGGCCAGCTCGCCGGTGGTCCCGACGCGCGAGCGGAGGATCTCCGCCCGGTTCGCTGGCGTGTACCGGCAGTTCACGCTGCGCCCCGCGAGGTTGACGAGCACGTCGGCGCCGTCGAGCACCCGCGCGATGCCCGCGGCGTCGCCCCACGCGGCGTCGGCGCCTCGACGCCCGATCGTGCGCACCTCCTCCCCCGCGGCGCGCCGCTCGGCGACGAGCCGCCTGCCCATGAAGCCCGAGGCGCCGGCGATCACGACCGTCATGCGTGCTCCTCCTGCCGGACGGCGTAGGTGAACGACCCGGCGTACTCGTAGATCCTGCCGAGAACGGGGACATCGACGGTGAGCGCCACCCGCTGACGCCCGTCCTCGAACCGCTCCGTGAGCCGCACCGCGGGCGACAGCGGACCGAGCGGGAGGCGCAGCGGCCCGACGCGGAGGCGGACCCGCATGGAGTCGAGTCGCAGGCCGCCGTCCTGCACCGCGGGGCTCAGCGCGACCTCGAGGCGACCGGCAGGCCGATGCGGTCGACGACGACGCCCGGCGCGGTCGCGACGGTCGCGTCCCGCATGGTGAGGTCGCGGTCCCGCAGGTGGATCGTCCGCTCGGCGGCGACGCCCGCGACCCCGGGCATCGCGCGGTTCCGGACGTCGAACGGCACGTCGCGCTCGTCGATCGGGAACAGCGACGGTCCGCCGACGAGCCGCAGCACGGGACGCAGCCAGCGGTGCGGGGTGCCGACGCGGTCGAACACCCCGCTGCCCTCGCCGACCGCGCCGGGCGGGATGGCCGCGAAGTACGCGCGGAGCTCGGGACGCAGGCCCTCGACCGCGTCGCCGAGGGCCGCCTCCCACGGCGACGGCACCGTCAGCCGCGGGGGCTGGAGACCCGGCGCGGCGCGATGCGCAGGATTACGCGCTCGCCGCCTCCGCCCCCGCCGAACGTCGGGTACGGCGTGCCGAGGTACTTGTGGCTCAGCTGGTCGATGTGCTCGCGGGCGCCGTCGGTCGTGATCTCGTGGACGTCGCCGCGGATCTGCACGTACGCCCTCGGCCGCGCGGGATCGGAGACGGTGAGGGCGACCCGCGGGTCGCGGCGCACGTTCCGCAGCTTCTGGTGCCCCTCCACCGTGTTGATCACGACGTCGGTGCCGTCGGTGTCGACCCAGACCTGGGTGACCTGGGGCGACCCGTCGGGCATCGTCGTCGCGAGGTAGCAGATGCTCGGGGCGCGCAGGAGGTCGATCACCTGCTGGGAGAGATCCATCTCGCCGACCCTACGGGCGTGCGACTGCGCGTCGTCCGGCGCCCGGTCCTCGGGCCGAGCGCTTCAGCAGGAAGATCTCGCTTCGGCAGGAAGAACAGGGCCGATCCTTCCTGCGATCGTGGATTCTTCCTGCCGTCGTGCTCGGTTCTTCCTGCTGACGGGCTCGGCTCCTCCTGCCAAAGGGCTCGGCGGGCGGGCGGATGCGGCATCGGGCGACTTCGGGCCGCGCGCCTCCGCGCGGGCCGCACGGCCGGCGTCGCGACGCGACGCGGTCAGACGGGGGCGAGCGGGACGCGCGGGCCCTCGGGGAGGAGCACGTCGATCCGGTCGCCGGGCCGGACCTCGCCGCCCTCGAGCACGACGGACATCACGCCGGCGAGCCGCACGACGTTCCCGTCCGCGTCGCGGCCGACCATCCGCTTCAGCAGCCCTGGCTCGTAGCCGTCGATCTGCAGGCACGGGTTGCGGAGCCCGGTGACCTCGACGACGGCGTCGGCACCGAGCCGCAGCCGGGTGCCGGTCGGCAGCCCGAGCAGATCGACGCCCTCGGTGGTGATGTTCTCGCCCATCGCCCCCGGTGGCACGGTGAACCCCGCCTCGTCCACCTCGTCGAGCAGCTCGCGGTGGATCAGGTGCACCTGGCGCAGGTTCGGCTGCGACGGGTCCCGAGCGACCCGGGACCGGTGCTGCACGGTGACGCCGGCGTGCGCGTCCCCCTCCACGCCGAGTCCGGCGAGCAGCCGCACGGCGGGGGCGACGCGCTTCGAGAAGCGGTGGGCGTCGTCGAGCGCGACGGCGACGACGACCCCGGCCACCTCAGCGACCGAGCAGCTTCTGCAGCTGCTCGAGGTCCGCGGCGCTCGGCTCGCCGGAGGCGCCGCCGCCGGCCGCTCCGCCGCCCAGCCCGAAGCCCGCGCCGCCGGACGTCTGCGGCTTCAGCGAGCGCCCCTCCGCGAGCGCCGCGTTCTCCGCCGCGCGCTTCGCCGGGTTGCCCGACTTCGAGCCCTTCTTCTTCTGCACCTGCTTGGGCCTGCCGCCGCCGTAGCCGACCGGACCCATGCCCGGGATCTGGGGCACGCCGCCGCGCGCGACGGTCTTCATCATCTTCGCGGCCTGGTCGAAGCGCTGCACGAGGGCGTTCACATCGGTCACCGTCATCCCGGAGCCGCGGGCGATGCGGAGGCGCCGGGAGCCGTTCAGGATCTTCGGGTTCTGCCGCTCGCCCGGCGTCATCGACTGGATGATCGCCTCCGTGCGCACGATCTCGCGCTCGTCGAAGCCGTCGAGCTGCTCGCGCATCTGCCGCGCGCCGGGCAGCATCCCGATCATCTTCATCAGGCCGCCGCGGTTCCGCAGCTGCTGCATCTGCTTGAGGAAGTCCTCGAGCGTGAAGCTGGAGGTGGCGATCTTCTCCGCCATCTCGAGCGCTTCCTGCTCGTCGAAGGCCTCCTGAGCCGACTCGATGAGGGAGAGGATGTCGCCGAGGTCGAGGATGCGGCTCGCCATGCGGTCCGGGTAGAAGGGCTCGAAGTCCTCGAGCCGCTCCCCGGTGGAGGCGAACACGATCGGCCGGCCGGTCACGCTGGCGACGGAGAGGGCGGCGCCGCCGCGGGCGTCGCCGTCGAGCTTCGTCAGCACCACGCCGGTGAAGTCGACGCCGTCCTGGAAGGCCTTCGCGGTCGCGACCGCGTCCTGGCCGATCATCGCGTCGATGACGAACAGGACCTCGTCCGGATCGGTCGCCTTCCGGATGCTCGCGGCCTGCTTCATCAGCTCCGCATCGACGCCGAGGCGGCCGGCGGTGTCGATGATGACGACGTCGTGCTGCTTGTCGCGGGCGAACCGCACCGCGTCCTTCGCGACGCGCACCGGGTCGCCGACGCCGTTGCCCGGCTCGGGCGCGAAGACCGTGGCGCCCGCCTGCTCACCGACGACCTGCAGCTGCTGCACGGCGTTGGGGCGCTGGAGGTCCGCGGCGACGAGGAGGGGGGTGTGCCCGTCGTTCTCGAGCCACCTCGCGAGCTTGCCCGCGAGGGTCGTCTTGCCCGCACCCTGCAGGCCCGCGAGCATGATGACCGTCGGCGGCTGCTTCGCGAACTCGAGGCGGCGCTGCTCCCCGCCGAGGATGCCCACGAGCTCCTCGTTGACGATCTGCACGACCTGCTGCGCCGGGTTCAGCGCCTTGTTCACCTCCGCGCCGAGCGCCCGCTCGCGCACGCTCGCGGTGAACGCCTTGACGACGTCGAGGTTGACGTCGGCGTCGAGCAGCGCGCGCCGGATCTCGCGGACCGTGCCGTCGACGTCGGCGGCGGTGAGCACGCCCTTCGTGCGGAGGTTCGCGAGGGCGGCGGTCAGCCGATCCGACAGGGATCCGAAGGTGGCCATAGGGCTGGGATCCTACTGCGCCCCGGTCGGCCGCACCGGGCGGCGAGCCCCGGCGTCGGGCGCCTCCGCAGGCCGCTCGTCCTTCCGCAGGCCCCGCGTCTTTCAGCAGGCCCCTCGTCTTTCAGTGGGCCACTCGTCTTTCAGCAGGCCCCTCGTGCTCCAGCAGGCCACTCCTCTTCCAGCAGGCCCCTCGTGCTTCAGCAGGCCGAGGCGGCGCAGCAGAGCCTGTCGAAGCGCGCGCAGCCTGCCGAAGTGTGCGTGCAGCCTGCTCAGGTGCTCGACCGGCCTGCTCAGGTGGCCGCGAGCAGGCGGAGGATGTCGCGCTCCTCCCCGTCGGTCAGTCCTGCGCCGTGCGGCTGGGCGGGCTGCGCCTCCTCCCAGGCGAGCACGTCGCGCAGCGTCTCCTCGAGCGGGCGGTGGACCAGACCGGCGGCGCGGGCGCGCGAGCCGTCCCGGGCGGCGAAGCCCTGCCAGCCGGGGTCCGCGAGCCAGAGCGGCAGGCTGCGCGGGCCCGCCCACTCGGCGACGCGCTGCTCCGCGAGCCAGGGCTCGGGGGCGAGCTCGACCTCGCCGGCGTGGCCCGCCACCAGCCGCGCCGTCGCGAGGTGGTCGCCGAGCGGGGTCTCCGGCCCGACCGCGTCGAACGTGCCGCCGGTGCCGTCCTCCGCGCAGCGGACCAGCCAGGCGGCGAGGTCGCGGGCGTCGATCAGCTGCGAGGCGCGAGCGGCGGCGTCCGGCACGAGCACCGCGTCGCCGGAGGGGTGCGCGAAGCGCCACGGCCAGTAGCCGGAGCGTCCGGAGGCGTCGCCCGGCCCGCCGATGAGCCCCGCGCGGGCGATCAGCGCCCGGGCGCCGTACCGCCCGACCACGGCCCGCTCGCAGGCGACCTTGCCGCGGCCGTACGCCTCCCCGGGGTCGGCGGAGGGCGCATCCGGGTCGAGCAGGGCGGCGTCCTCGGACAGGTGGGGCGTGGACGGGTCGGCGTAGACGTTCCCGGTCGACACGAGCAGGTACCGTGCGGCGTCGAGGGCGGCCACCGCGCCTTCGACGTGCCGGCGCTCCCGGGCGACGTCGACCGCCGCGTCCCAGCGGCCACCGACGCCGTCGTACGCGCCCGGCCGGTCTCGATCCGCGACGACCGGACGGGCGCCTCGCGCGACGGCGCCGGACTCGCCGCGGGCGAGGCAGACGACCTCGTGCCCGCGGCCGACCGCCTCCGCCGCGATCGTCCGACCGAGCCACGCCGTCCCACCGAGCACGAGGATCCGCATGGTCCGATCCTGGCCGGTCGCAGGGCGGCGCGATCGGTCTCGCTGCTCGGAGCGGCGTCCTCACCCCTGGCGCTCCCACTGGAGCCACTTCGCATCGAGCGCCGCGTCGAGGTCGACGCCGTGGCGGCGGGCGAGCAGCAGGACGTGGCCGAGCACGTCCGCGCATTCGCCCCGGCCAGCCGCCGGTCCAGCTCTGCGGCGTCGTACCCGCGATCCTTGCTCCGCCCGCTCCGCGCCAGCTGGATCTGGGTGAGCTCGCCCAGCTCCTCGACGAGCTTCAGCAGGAACCAGTCGTCGTCCCGCGCGATCCCCTCCCGCGCGGCGTAGCCGACCGAGATGCGTTCGAGACGGTCGGCGAGCGCGGCGAGGTCCATGCCGGCAGTCAAGCGTTCCCCTCCGACCCGGTTACGGTCGCGGCATGCGCACCACCTCCGTCGCCGGGCTCGACCTCACCGCCTGCACGATGGGCTCCGCGCCGCTGCCGACCCCGGTCGCCCGCGCGGTCGAGCTGCTCGACGAGGGCTGGGAGGCGGGCATCCGGGCGCTCGACGCCGCGGACGGGACGCACGGGGCGGAGAGCGCGGCCGGGCGCTGGCTGGAGGAGCGGCAGCCGGAGGGGATCGTCGTCCTGTCGGGCGTCGGCGCGGTCGTCGGGCAGGGGCGCGGCTCCGATCTCTCCCCGCTCCGCCTCGAGGCGCACCTCGCGGCCGCGTCCCGCCGGCTCGGCCGGGTCGACCTGGCGTGGCTGCGCGGCGCGGACGCGGAGACCCCGGTCGAGGACTCGCTGCAGCCGCTCGCCGCGGCGATCGAGTCCGGCCGGCTCCGGGGCTGGGGGGCCGGCGACGCCGACGCCTGGGCGCTGGAGGGGCTGCTCGCGGAGGCCGACCGGCTGGGACTCCCCCGCCCGTCGTTCGTGCGCGTGCGACTGAACCTGCTGGAGCGCGACGTCCTGCGGGATCTGGCCCCGCTGGCCGCGGGCGAAGGCGTCGCGCTGCTGGCCGGGGCGCCGCTCGGGGCCGGGCGCCTCACGGCCCGGCACGTCGCCGCGGAGGAGCGAGCCGCGGAGGCGATCCGGTCCGGCGCGCAGCAGGAGGGAGCGGTCGATGCGGCGCTCGAGACGCTGATCGCCCTGCGGACGCTCGCCCGGGATCTCGAGCTGTCGCTCGAGGGGCTGGCGCTGTCCTGGCTGCTCGCGAAGGAGGCGGTCGCCTCCACGATCGTCGCCCCGCGGGCGAAGGCCGACTGGGACGCGGTGCACGAGGCGCTCGCGCGCCCCCTCGACCCGGAGACCGTGGAGCGCCTCGACTCGCTTCCTCGTTGAGGCCCGATTCGGAACACGCCGTCGTTCCCAGGGCAGGAAGCGGCGCGTGGGGAATTCCAGCCTCAACCAGGAAGGTCCTCGAGGGGGTTGTCGGCCAGCTTGCGCCGGAGGCCGCCGTGCAGGAGGCGCGCGGCCGCCGTCGCGGGCTTGCGCTCCGCCTGGTCCGCGACGCGGTCGCCGAAGTCGGCCGCGAGGGCGCCTCGCGGGAACGCGGCCAGCACCTCCTCCAGGTACTCGCGAGGCAGCGCGTCCGGCCGCGCGCCGGAGACGTCGAGCCCGGTCGCGATCTCGAGCAGGTGGCCCTCGACGTCCAGCGCCGGGTCGACGTCGGGCCAGTTGTGCCGCTCGATCACCTCGATGACGCGGGCCTGCCGGTGCGGTGGCCACCCGGCGCCCGCGCCGAACACGGCCGCGACGTGCCCGCCGCCCACCTCGTAGGCGACGCGCACGGCGTCGAACTCCTCCGCCAGGCCGATGTCGTGCAGCAGCGCGGCGACGGCGAGCAGCTCGCGATCCGGCTCGAGGCCGAGGACCTCCGCGAAGCCCGCGGACCAGTACCAGCTGCGGATGGAGTGCGCCGCCAGGGCGGGCGTCAGGTACCGCTCCGTGAGCCCCTGGGCGGCCCGGACGGCGGCGGACTCGGGGAGGCGGTGGTCGGCGAGGCGCACGTCCGTCATCCTGCCGCCCCGGCGCCGCGCCCGTCGTAGGGTTCCTCGCGTGATCGACGTCGTGCGCTCGTCCCTCGCTCCCGATCTGCTCGACTACCACGAAGGGTGGGCGCTGCAGCGGCGGGTCCATGCGGAGGTCGTCGCCGGTGCGCGACCCGACTCGCTGATCCTCTGCGAGCACCGGCCCGTCTACACGGCGGGCAAGCGCACCGCGGACGACGAGCGCCCCACCGACGGCACGCCCGTCGTGGACGTCGACCGGGGCGGGAAGGTCACCTGGCACGGCCCCGGCCAGCTGACCGGGTACCCGATCCTGCGCCTGCCCGACCGGCACGAGGTCGTCGCGTTCGTGCGCGACCTGGAGGCGATGATGATCGACGTCGCCCGGGCGTTCGGCGTCGCCGGCGAGCGGGTGGAGGGGCGCAGCGGCGTCTGGGTCCGCTCGGCCGGCGGCTGGGACAAGGTCGGCGCCATCGGGCTGCGGGTCGAGCAGGGCGTGACGATGCACGGCTTCGCCCTGAACTGCGGCAACGAGCTGACGCCCTACGACCGCATCGTCGCGTGCGGCATCCGCGACGCGGGCGTGACGACCCTCTCCGCGGTCGCCGGCCGCAGCATATCGCCCGCCGACGCGGCGCCGCTCGTGCTCGCGCACTTCCGACGCGGGGTCCTCGGCCTCGCCGCGCTCGAGGAGGTGGCGGCGTGAGCGGCGTCGTCCGCCTCCCCTCCACCGGGCTGTCGCCCGACCAGGAGGCCGCGCAGGCCGGTCACCGTCGCATGCTGCGGCTGGAGGCGCGGAACGCGTCGGTGCCGATCGAGCGGAAGCCGGCGTGGATCCGCACCACCCTGAAGCAGGGACCGGAGTTCCAGGCGCTGCGTCACCTGGTGCAGGACGAGGGCCTGCACACCGTCTGCCAGGAGGCCGGCTGCCCGAACATCTCCGAGTGCTGGGAGGACCGGGAGGCCACCTTCCTCATCGGCGGCTCGCAGTGCACCCGCCGCTGCGACTTCTGCCAGATCGACACCGGCAAGCCCGCCGACTACGACACCGACGAGCCCCGCCGGGTCGCGGAGTCCGTCGCGCGGATGCGGCTGCGCTACGCCACCGTCACCGGCGTCGCCCGCGACGACCTGCCCGACGAGGGAGCCTGGCTGCACGCCGAGACCGTCCGCGCGATCCACGGCGCCAACCCCGGCACCGGGGTCGAGATCCTCGCCACCGACTTCTCCGGGGACCCCGACCTGCTCCGGGTCGTCTTCGACTCGCGGCCGGAGGTCTTCGCCCACAACGTCGAGACGGTGCCGCGGATCTTCAAGCGCATCCGGCCCGCGTTCCGGTACGAGCGCTCCCTCGGCGTGCTCACCCGCGCGCGCGACGCCGGGCTCGTGACGAAGTCGAACCTGATCCTCGGCATGGGCGAGCAGTCGCACGAGGTCCTGCAGGCGCTCGAGGACCTGCACACCGCCGGCACCGACATCATCACCCTCACCCAGTACCTCCGCCCGACACCCCGCCACCTCCCCGTCGCCCGCTGGGTCACCCCGGCGGAGTTCGAGGACTTCAGGACCGCGGCGGAGGAGATCGGCTTCCTCGGCGTGCTCGCCGGCCCGCTCGTCCGCTCCTCCTACCGCGCCGGCCGGCTCTACGCGCAGTCGATGTCCGCGAAGGGGCGCGAGCTGCCGGAGGGGCTGCTGCACCTGGCCGACCCGAGCCTCGGCTTCGCTCAGGCGGTCGGCTGACGCCTCGGCTCGGCAGTTGCGACGCTGAGGGACAGATGCCCTTGCCTAAGCGGCAGCATCTGTCCCTCAGGGTCGCAACTCGGATCCTGCGGCGGCGATCAGCGGCCGGTCGGGCAGGAGCGCGAGGCTGGCGGCATGGCCACGATCCTCCCGTTCGACGGCGCGCTGCCCCAGATCGACCCCTCGGCGTTCGTCGCACCGGACGCGACCCTGATCGGTCGGGTGCGGGTGGAGGCGGACGCGGTCGTGATGTTCGGCGCGGTGCTGCGCGGCGACCGCGACGACATCGTGCTCGGCACGGGCAGCAACCTGCAGGACACCGTCGTCGTGCACTGCGACCCCGGCTCCCCCGCGACGATCGGCGCGGGGGTCAGCGTCGGCCACGGCGCCGTCGTGCACGGCTGCACCATCGAGGACGACTGCCTGATCGGGATGAACGCGACGGTCCTGAACGGCGCCGTGATCGGCGCGGGGTCGCTGGTCGCAGGCGGAGCCGTGGTCCTCGAGGGGACGATCGTGCCCGCGCGCTCGCTCGTCGCCGGGGTACCCGCGAAGGTGCGCCGGTCGATCACGGACGACGAGCTGGAGCGGATCCGGCGCAACGCGCAGACGTATCGCGACCTCGGGATCGCGTATCGAGCCGAAGGGGCGTGACGGCGTGGAGCCCTTCCGCGTACCCGAGTCCCCGGACCTGACCGAGCTGCACGATCGCCTCCGACGCACCCGCTTCCCCGCGGCGACCCCGGGGCCGGAGTGGGCCGCCGGCACGTCGCCAGCGTTCCTCCGCCGGCTGGTCGCGCACTGGCTCGAGCGGTACGACTGGCCCGCGCAGGCGCGGCGGCTGAACCGGTACCCGCACGCGATCGCGACGCTTCCCGAGGGCCGCCTGCACCTCGTGCACCTGCGGAACCCGGGCGCCCCCGCGATCGTGCTGCTGCACGGCTGGCCGTACACCTTCGCCGAGATGCTGCCGCTGGCCGATGCGCTGGCCGCGGACTTCGAGGTCGTGGTGCCGTCGCTGCCGGGGTTCTGCTGGTCCCCTGCGCTCGACGAGCCGTTCGGCGACGTCGTCGTCGCGCGGATGGTCGACGGGCTGATGACGGATCTGCTCGGGCACGCCCGGTACCTGACGTACGGCGAGGACGTCGGCACCTGGATCAGCGACCGGGTCGCCGGCACCTACCCGGGACGCGTCGCGGGCATCGTCGTCACCCATCCCGCCTACCCGCCCCGGGAGGAGCGCACCGCGCTCGGCGAGGAGACGGCGCGGTTCTTCACGGCCCTCGACGAGCGGCATGCCGACGACCGCGGGTACGCCGAGATCCAGTCGACGAAGCCGGACACGCTCGCCGCCGCCCTCGGCGACTCGCCTGCCGGCCTCGCGGCCTGGATCGTCGAGAAGTTCCGCGCGTGGGGTGACGTCGGCGGAGACGTCGAGTCGGTCTTCCGGCTCGACGACCTGATCACGACCGTGATGCTCTACTGGCTCACCGACTCGATCGGCACGAGCTTCCGGCCCTACATCGACGATCCGGTGCAGGCGGCGCAGCCGCCGATCGAGGTGCCCGCGGCGATCGCGCTCGCCCTCGGCGACCGCGGCTACCCGCGCGCGCTCGCGGAGCACACCTACCGGGACATCCGCACGTTCCGCACCCTCGAGCGCGGCGGCCACTTCGTCGCGCGCGAGGTGCCGCAGGAGGTCGCCGCGCTCGTCCGCTCCCTCCGCTGACCTACCGGCATCCCAGCCGGCGATGCTTCCCTGTCGAGATGGTCGACGACTTCCCCGTGCCCCGGCTCGCCGCCTCGTGGGCCGAGCGGTTCGCCGCCTTCGACGAGGTGGAGGCGGTCGCCCTCGGCGGATCCTGGACGACGGGCACCGACGACGCGGACTCCGACGTCGACCTCGAGGTCTACTGCCGGACGCCTCCGTCGGCGGATGCGCGCCGGGCGCTGATCGCGCCGCGCGCATCCCGCTCGGAGATCGGGAACGACTTCTTCGGGCTCGGGGACGAGTGGATCGATGCGGGCGGGCGCGGGATCGACGTCGTCTACTGGGCGCCCGCCTTCATGGAGGACCAGCTCGATCGCGTGCTCGTCCGGCACGTCGCGTCGATCGGCTACTCGACGGCGTTCTGGCACACCGTCAGGGACTCGCGATCCCTGTTCGACCGATCGGGCTGGTTCGCGGACCTGCAGGCGCGGGCGCGGGCGCCCTACCCGGAGGCGCTCCGACGGGCCGTCGTCGCCGTGAACCACCCCGTGCTGCGGGGCAAGCTGTCGTCGTACCGGGACCAGATCGAGCTCGCGCTCCGCCGCGGCGACCGGGTCAGCGTGCAGCATCGGACGACCGCTCTGCTCACGAGCGTGTTCGACATCCTCTTCGCGATCGATCGGGTCCCGCATCCCGGCGAGAAGCGGCTGCTGCAGCACGTGGCGCGCCTCTGCTCCACGCGGCCGGCGGACACGGAGCCGCTCGTCCTCGACGTGCTCGACGCCGCGAGCGCGTCCCGATCCGATCTGCTGCACCGGATCGACCTGCTGGTGGACGCGCTCGACGCCGTCCTCGACGCCGAGGACCTGCTGCCCGCGCGCTGATCCGCCCCGCTGGACGCGCTGCTGCTGCGCGAGGCCCCTCCGGCCGCCTGAGGTGTCGCGGATCCGGATGAACTGCGCGACACGCCGCGTCGAAGCGCCTCCGCGCGGCGTGTCCCTCCGCTCGTCCGGATCCGCGAGAGGGATCCGGATCCGCGAACCTCAGCCGACGAGGCCCTGCGCGAAGACGTGCGGGGTGAAGCCGGTCAGGTCCTGGATGCGCTCGCCCTGCCCGATCAGCTTGATCGGGATGCCGGTCTCGTCCTGCACGCGCAGCACGAAACCGCCCTTCGCGGAGCCGTCCAGCTTCGTGATCACGAGCCCGGTGACGCCTGCGGACTCGATGAACGCCTGCGCCTGCAGCACGCCGTTCTGGCCGGTCGTCGCGTCGAGCACGAGCAGCACCTCCGCGATCGGCGTCAGCTTCTCGACGACCCGCTTGACCTTGCCCAGCTCGTCCATCAGGCCGCCCTTGGTGTGCAGGCGACCGGCGGTGTCGATGAGCACGATCTCGGTCCCGGTCCGCTGCGCGTGCTCGATCGTCTGGTAGGCGACGGAGGCGGGGTCCTGGCCGGGGTGCTGCGGGCGGACGACGGCGGCGCCGGCCCGCTCCGCCCAGGTCGCGACCTGCTCGACCGCGGCGGCGCGGAACGTGTCGGCGGCCCCGACGACCACGGTGCGCCCGTAGTTGCCGACGAACTTCGCGAGCTTGCCGATCGTCGTCGTCTTCCCGACGCCGTTGACGCCCACGACCAGCACCACCGCGGGCCGCGCCGTCAGCTTCAGGGTCGGATCGAACCCGGCGAGCCGCTCCTCCACGTCCTCGCGCAGCATCCGCTGCAGGTCGCGGGGGTCGGTGGTGCGGAAGCGCTCGACCTTCTCCTGCAGCGACGCGATCATCGACTCGGTGATGTCGGGGCCGAAGTCGGCGCCGATCAGCGCCGCCTCGAGGTCGTCCCAGGTGTCCTCGTCGATCGTCCGAACCGTGCCGAACAGGTTCCGAAGCCGCGCACCGAATCCCGCCACGGTCAGCAAGGGTAGGGCCCGGCCGCCTCCCTGCCCGCGCTCGGCCGGCCGGCGCTACCGTCGCGGCGCCCCCACGGAAGGACCCCGCATGGCCTACATCCCCACGGTCACCCTGCTCGGCACCGGGACGATGGGGGCGGGCATGACCCGCTCGCTGCTCCGCGCCGGGCTGCCCGTCACGGTCTGGAACCGCTCGGCCGAGCGGTCCGCCCCGCTCGCGGACGACGGGGCGATCGTCGCGTCCTCGCTCGAGGAGGCCCTCGCGGAGGCGGAGATCCTGATCACGATGCTGTTCGACGCGGACTCGGTCGCCGCGGTGATGGCGGAGGCCATCCCGCACCTGCAGCCGGGGACGGTGTGGCTGCAGACCAGCACCGTCGGGATCGACGGCACCGCGCGGCTCGCCGCGCTGGCCGCGCCGCACGGCATCCCCTTCTACGACGCCCCCGTGGTCGGCACGAAGCAGCCGGCGGAGTCCGGCACCCTGACCGTGCTCGCCTCCGGCCCGAAGCGGACCCGGGAGGCGGTGCAGCCGGTGCTCGACGCGATCGGCTCCCGCACGATCTGGCTCGGCGACGACCCCGGACCGGCCAGCGCCATGAAGCTCGTCGCGAACTCGTGGGTCGCGACGATCAACGCCGCGGCCGCGTTCGGCGTCGAGCAGGCCCGCGCGTTCGGGCTGGACCCGGCCGGCTTTCTCGAGGTCGTCGCCGGCGGGGCGGCCGACAGCGCCTACCTCCAGGCGAAGGGCCGCACGATCATCGA
>NZ_CAXTOQ010000013.1:0-36340 GCF_964245895.1 uncultured Amnibacterium sp. | reverse complement strand
GGGACGTGTACGCGTGCCCGTTCGCGATCCACGACGAGTTCAAGGCCGGCAACGTCCGCAGCGAGGGCGGCTTCCAGCGGGTCTGGCGCGAGAGCGAGCTGTTCCTCAGGCTGCGCGAGCCGCAGTCCGGCGGCGCGTGCTCGTCCTGCGCGTTCTTCGACACCTGCAAGGGCGGCTGCATGGCCGCGAAGTTCTTCACCGGCCTGCCGCTGGACGGTCCCGACCCGGAGTGCGTGCAGGGCTTCGGCGAGACCGCGCTCGCGAAGGTCAAGGACCAGAAGAACGCACGGCCGGTGCCGGCCGTCGACCACACCCACCAGGGCGTCCGCGAGCCGAGGAACGGGATGGGACCGATCCGCCTCACCCTCGGCCGGCGCACCGGCACCACGACGCTGCACCCTGCGGACTGCGAGGAGGACCCGCTGGCCGGCTTCGGCGCCGGCTGACCGAGAAGGACAGGGACGGGATCGGAGCAGCGCTCCGCTCCCGTGATCGAGCACGCCCGTGCGAGCCCCGCACGACGGATGAGAAGAAGGAGATCACCATGGCAGGACGGGTGGAGGGCAAGGTCGCCCTCGTCACCGGCGCGGGACGGGGGCAGGGGCGCAGCCACGCGGTCCGGCTCGCGGAGGAGGGCGCGGACATCATCGCGATCGACGTCGTCGAGCAGATCCCCCTGATCCCGTACCCGCAGCCGAAGCAGGAGGACCTGGAGGAGACGGCGCGCCAGGTCGAGGCGCTCGACCGCCGGATCGTCACCCGCACGGCGAACGTGCGCGACTTCGCGGCGCTGAAGGCGGCGACGGAGGCGGGGGTCGCCGAGCTCGGCGGGCTCGACATCGTCGTCGCGAACGCCGGCATCTGCGTGCCGGACAGCTGGGACAACATCACCGAGGAGAACTGGGACCTCACGATCGGCACGAACCTCACCGGCGTCTGGAACACGATCCGGGCGACGGTGCCGCACCTCATCGAGCGCGGCGGCGGGTCGATCGTGCTCACCAGCTCCGCCGCGGGCCTGAAGGGGCTGCCGTTCCTCACGCCCTACGTCGCCGCGAAGCACGGGGTCGTCGGCCTCATGCGCGGGTTCGCGTCGGAGCTCGCCGAGTACGGCATCCGGGTGAACTCGATCCACCCGACCGGCGTGCGCACCCCGATGGGCGAGCTCGCGGGCGACGGCGGCGAGAACGCGATGATGACCGCGCTCGGGCAGCACCAGCGCCTCGGGCCGATGCTGATGAACATGCTGCCGATCGACATCACCGAGCCGCGCGACCAGTCGAACGCCGTGCTGTTCCTCGCCTCCGACGAGGCCAGGTTCATCACCTCCGTGACCCTGCCGGTGGATGCCGGCAACACGCAGTTCTAGCCCTCCACCGGGCGCCGACGCCTCCGGCCGCGTCGGCGCCCACCACCCTGGCCGGAACTCACGGAAGAAGGACCAGCACATGGCAGGACAGCTCGAAGGCAGGGTCGCCTTCGTGACGGGCGCCGCACGAGGACAGGGTCGCAGCCACGCGATCCGCCTCGCGCAGGAGGGCGCCGACATCATCGCGATCGACCTCGCGGCGCAGATCGACACCGTGCCGTACCCGATGGCGACGGAGGCGGACCTCGCGGAGACCGCGAAGCAGGTCGAGGCGCTCGACCGGCGGATCGTCACCCGGGTCGCCGACGTCCGCGACGTGGAGGCGCTGCGCTCCGCGTTCGACGCGGGCGTCGCGGAGCTCGGCGTGCCCACGATCGTGTCGGCGAACGCCGGCATCGCGCCGCTGTCGATGCATCCGCAGGCGCAGGAGTGGCAGGACGTCATCGACGTCAACCTCACCGGGGTGTACCACACGGTCGAGGTCTCGAAGCAGGCCATGATCGACAAGGGGGAGGGCGGCGCGTACGTGCTGACCAGCTCCACCGCGGGCCTCGCCGGCATCGGCGGCAACACCCCCGGCGGCCTCGGCTACACGGCGGCGAAGCACGGCGTCGTCGGGCTGATGCGCAGCTACGCGAACTCGCTGGCGCAGCACTCCATCCGGGTCAACACGATCCACCCCACCGGCGTGAACACCCCGATGGTGGTGAACGAGGCGATGCAGGAGTTCCTGCAGTCCGACCCGACGCTCAGCCAGGCGATGTCCAACGCGCTGCCCGTGCCGATGATCGAACCCGTCGACCTGTCCAACGCGATCGTGTTCCTCGTGTCCGACGCGGGCCGGTACATCACGGGCGTCACCCTGCCGGTCGACGCCGGCTACCTGAACAAGCGATAGGGGCGGGGATCATGGCAGGACGCGTGGAGGGCAAGGTCGCCTTCATCACCGGAGCCGCTCGAGGGCAGGGTCGCAGCCACGCGATCCGGCTCGCGCAGGAGGGCGCGGACATCATCGCGATCGACATCGAGGGCCAGATCGACTCGGTGCCGTACGACATGGCCCGGCCGGGCGATCTCGACGAGACCGTCCGGCAGGTGGAGGCGCTCGACCGGCGCATCATCGCCACCCGGGCGGACGTGCGGGACTACAGCGCGGTCCAGGCCGCGGTCGACGCCGGCGTCGCCGAGCTCGGGAAGCTGGACATCGTGTCGGCGAACGCCGGCATCTTCAGCTTCGGGCCGCTGGAGCAGCTGTCGGAGGAGCAGTTCGGCGACATGATCGACGTCAACCTCAAGGGCGTCTGGCACGCCGCGAAGGCGTCGATCCCGCACCTCCGCGCCAACGGGGGCGGGGCGATGATCCTCACGAGCTCGAACGCGGGGCTCGAGGCGATCCCGAACATCGGGCACTACGTCGCGGCGAAGCACGGCGTCGTCGGGCTGATGCGGACGCTGGCGCTCGAGCTGGCGCCCGACTTCATCCGCGTCAACACGCTGAACCCGACGACGGTGAAGACGGACATGATCACGAACCAGGCCACCTACGACCTGTTCGCGCCGGACCTGCCTCCGGCGGAGCGCACGCTGGAGAACATCCAGCCGCGGTTCGTCGGGATGAACGCGCTGCCGATCCCGTGGGTGGAGGCGGTCGACATCTCGAACGCGCTGCTGTTCCTCGCCTCCGACGTGGCCAGGTACATCACCGGGGTCGCGCTGTCCGTCGACGCCGGCGAGCTGCTCAAGTGACGGACGGTGCCGGGCGGGACGCCCGCGAGCGGATCGCGTCCCGGCTCGTCGGGCGCGAGCGCGAGCTGGAGCTCGTGCTCGCGGCCGTCGGGTCCGGGCGGGACCTGGTGCTCGAGGGCCCGCCCGGCACCAGCAAGACGACGATGCTGCAGGCGGTCACGGCGGAGTGGGGAATCCCGCTGCTCTTCGTCGAGGGCAACGCCGACCTGACGCCGGCGAAGCTGGTCGGCCATCACAACCCGGCGCGCGTGCTGCGGGAGGACTACAGCGCGGAGAACTTCGTCGCCGGGCCGCTGGCGGAGGCGATGCGCCGAGGCGGCTTCCTCTACATCGAGGAGCTGAACCGGGCGCCCGAGGACACCCTGAACACCCTGCTCACCGCGATGGCCGACCGCCGGATCGAGGTGCCGCGCGTCGGTGCGATCGAGGCCCTGCCGACGTTCCGCGTCGTCGCGTCGATGAACCCGTACGACAACGTCGGCACGACGCGGCTGTCCACCTCCGTCAGCGACCGGCTGAACCGCATCGTCGTCGGCTACCAGGATGCGGCGGCGGAGGAGGCGATCGTCGCGCTGCGCACCGGCCTGATCGGAGCGACCGCGGACCGGGTGATCCCCGA
This sequence comes from uncultured Amnibacterium sp., assembly GCF_964245895.1. Taxonomy (GTDB): domain Bacteria; phylum Actinomycetota; class Actinomycetes; order Actinomycetales; family Microbacteriaceae; genus Amnibacterium. Next base: position 32,606 of record NZ_CAXTOQ010000013.1, on the reverse strand, counting down.
CGCGGTGGCGGTCACGCGGGCCACGCGGCAGCACCCGGCGGTGCGGCAGGGGTCGAGCGTGCGCGGCGCGATCGACACCGCCCTCGTCGCGCACGAGCTGCTGGTGCTGCGCGCGCAGGACTCGGCGTCGGAGGGGTACGCGGAGACGGTCTACGACGCGATGACCGTCGCGCTGTCCGGACGCATCCATCTCGACGAGGCGGCCGAGACGACGCCGGAGCTCGTGCTGCGGGAGATCTGGGAGGACCGGTTCGTCCTCGAACCGGCGCGCGCCGAGCCCGGCTGAAGGGCCGTCGCCGTCGACTCGCCGATCTCGCGGCGGAGTGAGCGGACGGAGGCGATGCGGCCCCTGCGGCGGAAGCCGAAGCGGCTCGACGAGGCGCCGACCGCGTTCGACGTGGCCGGCGGCGGGAAGGGCGGCACGCCCCTGCCCGGCCGTCCCGGCGAGGCCGACGGCAGGAAGCGGCCGTCCGGCAGCGGCGCCGGGTTCACCGACGACATCGGATCGATCGCCGCGCCGGACGACGCCGCGCGCATCGATCCGGTGGTGCGCGCGCGCGCGAGGGAGATCGCCGCGCGCCTGTCGGTGCCCAAGCCGAAGGCCGACCGCCGGTCGCATCGGGGCGGCGGCGCCTTCGCGAGCGTCCCCTACTCCGGCAGCAGCGACGACATCGACCTCGACGCGACGCTGCAGGTGCTGGCGGAGCGGCCCGTGCCGGAGGACGAGGACGTCGTGGTCCGCGAACGCGTGCGGGCGCCGCGGTCGGTCGTGCTGCTCGTGGACGTGTCGGGGTCGATGCGGGGGGAGCGGGTCCGCACCGCGGCCGCGACGGTCGGTGCGCTCGCCGGCGAGCTCGAGCGGGACCGGCTCGCCGTGATCGCGTTCTGGTCGGACGCCGCGATCCTGTCGCGCCTCGGCGAACCGGTCCGGCCGCTCGAGCTGCTCGACGGCATGCTGCGACTGCCGGCGAGGGGGCTGACGAACGTGGCGTTCCCGCTCGAGCTGGCGGCGAAGCAGCTGGCCTCGACGCCGCCGCGGAACGCCCGCGTCGTCCTGCTGAGCGACTGCGTGCACAACGCCGGGCCGGACCCGCGGCCGCTCGCCGGGCGCCTCCCGCGGCTGGACGTGCTGCTCGACACGACGGGGGAGCAGGACGTCGAGCTGGGGCGGGATCTCGCCCGGATCGGCCGGGGGTCGTTCGCGACCGTGCGGACGGTCTTCGATGTGGCGCCGGCGCTGTCGGCGATGTTCCGTGCGCGGGTGCGCTGATCTGACACTCGGTGTCATAATTGATGACCGCGCATCGGAGCGCGGAGGGAAGGGACGGCGATGTTCGGGCAGAACCCCTGGTTCGAGACCGTGGCGGAGGCGCAGCGGCGCGCGAAGCGGCAGCTGCCGAGCTCGGTCTACGGCGCGCTCGTCGCCGGCTCCGAGCGCGGGCGCACGATCGACGACAACATCGGCGCGTTCGCCGAGCTCGGCTTCGCGCCGCACGTCGCCGGGCACAAGCCGGACCGCGACCTGTCCACGACCGTGCTCGGCATCCCGACCTCGATGCCGGTCGTGATCTCGCCCACCGGCGTGCAGGCCGTGCATCCCGACGGCGAGGTCGCGGTCGCGCGGGCGGCCGCCAACCGCGGCGTGATCATGGGCCTCAGCTCCTTCGCCTCGAAGCCCGTGGAGGAGGTGGTCGCCGCGAACGCGAACACGTTCTTCCAGATGTACTGGACCGGCACGCGCGACCAGATGGTGCAGCGGATGAACCGCGCGCGGAACGCGGGGGCCAGAGCGCTGATCGCGACCCTCGACTGGTCGTTCTCGAACGGCCGCGACTGGGGGAGCCCCTCCATCCCCGAGAAGCTGGATCTGAAGACGATGGTGCGGTTCGCGCCGAACGTGCTGCCGCACCCGGCCTGGCTGATCCGGTTCGCGCGGAGCCTGCAGCTGCCCGACCTGACCGCCCCGAACCTGAAGGAGCCGGGTGGGGACGCGCCCACCTTCTTCGGCGCGTACTACGAGTGGATGCAGACGCCCCCTCCGACGTGGGAGGACGTCGCGTGGCTGCGGCAGGAGTGGGGCGGCCCGTTCATGCTGAAGGGCGTCACCCGAGTGGACGACGCCAGGCGCGCGGTCGACGCCGGCGTGCACGCGATCTCCGTCTCCAACCACGGCGGCAACAACCTCGACACGACGCCCGCCACGATCCGGGCCCTTCCGGCGGTGGCGGAGGCGGTCGGCGACCAGATCGAGGTGTACCTGGACGGCGGCGTTCGGCGGGGCGGCGACGTCGCGAAGGCGCTCGCGCTCGGCGCGCGCGCCGTGCTCATCGGCCGCGCGTACCTGTGGGGGCTCGCGGCGAACGGGCAGGCCGGCGTCGAGAACGTGCTCGACATCCTGCGCGGCGGCCTGGACTCCGCGGTCCTCGGCACGGGGAACGCCTCGGTGCACGAGCTGTCGCCGGACGACCTCGTCGTGCCGCCCGGCTTCGACCGGGTGCTCGGCGCCGGGACGGCCGGCGCGGAGGGCCCGAAGCAGGCCGCGACGGGGACCGTGCCGCGGACGAAGGACCCGATCGGCTGAGATGGTGCTCGTGACCCCCTCCCTCGGCGAATCGATCTGGACCGATCTGCCGCCGGGCCGGATCGTGCTGATCCCCATCGGGTCGACGGAGCAGCACGGGCCGCACCTGCCGCTCGCCGCCGACACGATCGTGGCGACGGCGGTGGCGGAGGGGGTCGCCGCGCGGTTGAACCGCGCGATCGTGGCGCCCGTCGTCGCCTACGGGGCGAGCGGGGAGCACGCCGGCTTCCCGGGCACGCTGTCGATCGGGCTGTCGGCGCTCGAGGCGGTGCTGGTCGAGCTGGTGCGCTCCGCGACCGTCTGGGCGGCCGGCGTCGTGCTCGTCAACGGCCACGGCGGCAACGCGACCGCGGTCGACGCCGCCGTCCGGCGGCTCGTCGCGGAGGGACGGGACGTCGCGTGGGTGCCGTGCGCGGCGCCCGGCGGGGACGCGCACGCGGGCAGGACCGAGACCTCGCTGCTGCTGCACCTCGCACCCGCGCTCGTCGACGAGGGCAGTGCCGCGGCGGGCGACGTCCGTCCGATCCGGGACCTGCTGCCCGAGCTGCGGGCGCGCGGCGTGCGGGCGGTCAGCGCGAACGGGGTGCTCGGCGACCCGGCGGGCGCCTCCGCGGAGGAGGGCGCGAGGATCCTCGCTGCGATGATCGACGGCGCGGTCCGCCTCCTCGAGCAGGGGCGCTGATGCTGCCGGACGGTGCCGCGGTCGTGCTGGGCCGCAGGATCCGGGTGGTCTCGGGCGGCACGGCGCTGCTCGGCGGCTTCCCGACCCGGCTCGTGCGGCTCACGCCGCGGGCGCGGCCGCTGCTCGACGGCAGGCGGATCGTCGTCGACTCGTCCGCGGCGGCGGTGCTGGCCGACCGGCTGCTCGCGCTGGGGCTGGCAGAGCCCGACCTCGCGACGCTGGAGGCCCCCGCCGACGTGCGGCTCACCTACGTGGTCCCGATCCGGGATCGGCCGCGGCAGCTGGACCGCCTGCTGACCAGCATCGGGTCCGGCGCCGACGTGGTCGTCGTCGACGACGCGTCCCTCGACCCCGCGCCGGTCGCCGCGGTCGCCGCCGCGCACGGCGCGCACGTCCTCGCGCTGCCGGTCAACGTCGGCCCGGCCGGCGCCCGGAACGCCGGGCTCGTGGCGGTGACGACGCCGTTCGTGGTCCTCGTCGACTCCGACATCGTGCTCGAGCCGGCGACCGTGCCGACCCTCCTGCGGCACTTCGCGGACCCGGAGGTCGCCCTCGTCGCGCCGCGGATCGCGGGCCTGGGGGAGCGGCCGACGTGGCTCGGCCGGTTCGAGGACACGCGCTCCTCCCTCGACCTCGGCCCGCACCCCGCCGCGGTGCGGCCCCGGTCGCCGCTGGCCTGGGTCACGACCGCCTGCGTCGTCGCGCGGGTCGACGCGCTCGCGGACGGCTTCGACGGCGACCTGCGGGTGGGGGAGGACGTGGACCTCGGCTGGCGCCTCGTGGACGCCGGCTGGCGCGTCCGGTACGAGCCCGCGGCCGTCGCGCACCACGAGCACCGGGAGCGGCCGGTCGACTGGTTCCTGCGCAAGGCCGTGTACGGCACCGGCGCGCAGGGGCTCGCGGAGCGGCACCCCGGCCACATCGCGCCAGCGGTGCTCGCCCCCTGGAGCGCGGCGTTCGTGGTGCTGCTCGCGCTGCAGCGCCGCTGGTCCTGGGTCGCGGCACTCGGCGTCGCGGTGGCCGCCGGGATCCGGATCGGACGCCGCCTCCGGCCCATCGACCACCCGTACGCGGAGGGGATGCGGCTCGCCGGTGCGGGCGCGGTCTCCGCGACGGCGCAGGGCATGGCGCTGCTGCTGCGGCACTGGTGGCCCGCCGCGGTCGTGGCGGCGCTCGTGTCCCGGCGGATGCGGCGGGCGATCGCGGTGGCCGCGCTCGTCGACGTGACGCTCGAGTACCGCCGCGACCCGGCGCACCTCGACCCGGTCCGGTTCGCGATCGCCCGCCGTCTGGACGACCTCGCCTACGGCGCCGGCGTCTGGTGGGGCGCCATCCGCGCGCGCTCGATCGCGGCCCTGAAGCCGGCGATCGTCCGCACCGAGCGCCGCCGCTGAGGTTCCGTTTTGAAGGAGTTTTCGCGCCGGCGCCGCAGGAACTCCTTCAAAACGGAATCGTCAGGGGAGGGAGAGCGCCAGGTCGCGGGCCGTCGCCTCCGCCGTCGCCAGCTCCGCCGCTGCGCGCTCGGCCTGGTCGGCCAGCGCCGGGACGAAGTCGGACAGGGTCAGGTTGACCTCGATCACCGCGACCCGCATGCCGAGGGAGTCGCCGAGGATCAGCTGCAGCGGCGGCACCGTGTGGTCCCACCCCGCAGTCGGCGTCCCCGGGTCGTACGCCGCGCCGCGGGTCGTGACCAGGACCGCCGGCTTCCCGGCCATCGGCTGGTCCGGGGTGTCGAACGGCGCGGTGCTCCCCGGGACGTGGATGTGGTCGACCCACGCCTTCAGCGTCGAGGGCAGCGAGTAGTTGTACATCGGCGCGCCGACGACCAGCACGTCCGCCGCGAGCAGCTCGTCGAGCAGCCGCTGCTGCAGGGCGGCCTCCGCGGCCGGAGGCGCCTCCCCGGCCCGGCGGAGGCGCGGCGCCCAGTGCGACGCCGCGTCCGTGAGGTGCGGCACCGGGTCCGCGTGCAGATCGCGGTAGGCGACGGTGAAGTCGTCGCCCCGCCCCCGCCAGGCCGTCGCGAACGCCGTCGTGACGGCGCGGGAGCGGGACCTGGCGGGGTCGATCGACGAGTCGAGGTGCAGGAGGTGCGGCATGCCAGGACGCTACTTGGGGTCCAGGTTGATGCCCGCGATCGCGAGATGCCCGGCGTCGATCGGCAGCGAGACGCCGGTCACGGTGGCCCCGAGCCGCGAGTTGAGGAACAGCGCGCCGTTCGCGATGACCTCCGGGTCCATGAAGCCGACGCCCTTCAGCGCGGTGAAGGAGTGCCCGCCCTTCAGCAGGTCCTCGTAGGTGCCGCCCGGATGCCCGGCGAACATGTCGTACGCGTCCTGGTTGTTCGTCATGCCGGTCAGGATCGCGCCGGGGTTCACCGTGTTCGCGCGGATGCCGTACTGGCCGAGCTCGAGGGCGATCGACTTCATGAAGCCGACGACCGCGAACTTCGCGGCGGCGTAGTGCGAGTAGTTCGCGCCGCCCTCGATGCCGTTCGTCGACGAGGTCAGCACGATGGAGCCCTGCTGCCGCTCGATCATGTGCGGCACCACGGCCTTCACGCTCTGGAAGACGCCCGTGATGTTGATGTCGAGCATCTCCTGCCACACGTCGCGGCTCATGTCCTGCACCGGCGAGAGCGTCCAGATGCCCGCGTTCGCGATCAGGCAGTCGATCTGCCCGAACTGCGCGATCCCTGCGGCGACGGCGGCGTCGAGCGCGTCCTGGTCGCGGACGTCGGCCTCGAACGACAGCACGCGGCGGTCGAGCGCCTCCACCTGGCTCACCGTCTCCGCCATGTCCTCGGCGGTGGTGTGCGGGTAGGGCACGGAGGCGAACGGCTTCGTCGTGTCGACGAAGACGATGTCGGCGCCCTCCCGCGCCGAGACGACGGCGTGCGCGCGGCCCTGACCGCGTCCTCCGCCGGTGATGAAGACGACCTTGCCGTCAAGCAGTCCCATTGCGCTTCGCTCCTTCGCGACCCGGCGCGCAGCACCGCGCGCACCGCGCCCCAGGCGAGGACCGGAAGTGGTGATCAGCATTGAGGCACTCGGTGCCGAAAACGGTACCCCCGTCCGCTGGGAGCGCGCCAGCAGCGCTCGCGGCAGATCTCCGGGATCCGTCCCGCATCCTGTCGGGATGAAAGCGGTCTTCGTCCTCGCCTACGTCGCGATGGCCGTCTGGCTCATGATCGCCAGCGCGGCGCGCATCGTGATCCAGCTCGGCCAGGGCGTCGACCTGGACGCGCTGCCGTTCATCGGCGGCGCGCTCGGCCTGCTGGCGCTCGTGCTGCTGCTGCCCGCATACGAGGACCTGCGCGGCCGCCGCCACGAGTGACTCCCGGCTCGCACCGGGGGATGGGGTGAACGACGGGACTCGAACCCGCGACATCCGGCACCACAAGCCAGCGCTCTACCAACTGAGCTACGCCCACCATGCACCCGATGTCGCCATCGGGCCTGCGGAAGTCTAGCGGCTCAGGAGGCGAAGGACGCCGTCACCGCGGTGGCCGCGGCCTGCGCCTGGTCGGACGTGGGGCCGGGCAGCGGCGCGAACACGGTGGAGCGGTAGTACTCGAGCTCCCGCACGGACTCCAGGATGTCGGCGAGCGCGCGGTGGCCGCCGTGCTTCTGAGGGGCGTTGTAGTAGACCCGCGGGTACCAGCGCCGGGCGAGCTCCTTGATGGAGGACACGTCGATGCTGCGGTAGTGCAGGAACCCGTCGACCTCCGGCAGGTACTTGGCGAGGAACCCGCGATCCGTGCCGATCGTGTTGCCCGCCAGGGGCGCCTGCCCGGCCTGCGGCACGAACCGCTGGAGGTACGCCAGCACCTGCTGCTGCGCGTCCTCCAGCGTCACGCCGCCGTCCATCGCCTCCAGCAGGCCGGAGGACGTGTGCATGTTGACGACGACCTCGCCCATCTGCGCCTTCGCCGTCTCCGACGGCTTGATGACGACGTCGAAGCCAGGGTCGAGCACGTTCAGCTCGAAGTCGGTGACGACGACGGCGACCTCGACGAGCTCGTCGATCGAGAGGTCCAGCCCGGTCATCTCGCAGTCGATCCAGACGAGACGGTCACCGGAAGGCATGCGGGAAATCCTACCGAGGGCTCCGACAGGGCCCGGCGGTCGCGTCCAGGCGGGAGCGCGCAGCATGAGGGCATGACCGGACCGGCTCTGTGCATCCTCGCCATGGACCAGCGCGACAGCATCGAGCAGCAGCTCTACGACCTCGACGCCGCCCTCTCCCCGGCCGCAGCCGCCGACATCGCCGCGGCGAAGCTGCTCGTCTTCCGCGGCCTCCTCGACGCCGTCTCGGACCTGCCGGCGGGCACCCGGCCCGGCTTCCTGGTCGACGAGCAGTACGGGGCGTCGCCGGCCGTGCTCGCGGCGGCCGATGACCGCATCGCGCTGGCGATGCCGCTGGAGGCGAGCGGGCGGGAGTGGTTCGACTTCGCCTACGGGCACGACTGGCGCACGCACGCCGAGTTCTTCGGCGCCGACCACCCGAAGGTGCTGATCCGCGACAACCCCGCGCTCGACCCGCAGCAGCGCGCGGAGCAGGCCGACCGGGTCGCGGCGATCTCCTCCTGGGCCCGGCGCGACGGGCTGCCGTTCATCGTCGAGCTGCTGGTGCCGGCGACCGACGAGGACCTCGCCGGCGTCGGCGGCGACACCGACCGGTACGACCGGGAGGTGCGGCCCGGCCTCACCGTGCAGGCGATCGAGTTCCTGCAGGACCACGGCGTGGAGCCGGCGATCTGGAAGATCGAGGGGCTCGCCGCCCTCGAGGACGCCGAGCGCGTCGCGGCCGCCGCCCGCCGCGACGACCGGGACGGGCGCTGCATCGTGCTCGGGCGGCACGCCCCGCAGGACCAGCTGGACGAGTGGCTGCGCGTCGCGGCCCCCGTGGACGGCTTCGTCGGCTTCGCCATCGGGCGCAGCATCTGGTGGGACGCCCTGCGGGCCCGTCACGCGGGCACCGCCGACGACGCCGAGGTCCGCCGCCAGGTGGCCGCGAACTACACCCACTTCGTCCGCACCTACCTCGACGCCCGCGCCTGACCTCCGACCCTCCCCGGGACGGGGGCTTGAGAGCTCGAGGGCTTGAGCAGGACAGAACGGCTCGAGCAGGACGATTCGGGCCGTCTCGTCCTGCCGTAGCCGTTTCGTCCTGCTCGAGCCCTCGAGCAGCCGCGGCAGACCTTCGCGTCAGGGGACGGTGTGGCCCGCCGCGGTGAAGAGGCGGTACCACTCCTGGCGCGTGAGGCGCAGGTCGGAGCCGGCGGCGGCCTGCTGCACGCGCTCCAGCTTCGTCGTGCCGAGGATCACCTGCAGGTCGGCGGGGTGCCGCGTGATCCAGGCGGTCGCGATGCCGGTCGGGGTCACGTCGTACGCGGCGGCGAGCTCGTCGAGCACGTCGTTCAGCTCGGGGTAGTGCTCGCGGTCGCCGATGAACGGGCCCGTGAAGAAGCCCGCCTGGTACGGCGACCACGCCTGCAGGGTGATGTCGTTGATCCGCGCGTAGTCGAGGATCCCGTTGTCCCGGTCGATCGACTGGTCGAGCGCGGCCATGTTGGAGGCGACGCCGGCGGCGATCAGGTTCGCGTGGGTGATGCTCAGCTGCACCTGGTTGAAGGCGAGCGGCTGCCGGACCGACCGCTTCAGCAGGTCGACCTGGTACGGCGTGTGGTTGGAGACGCCGAACGCCGTCACCTTGCCCGCCGCCTCCAGCGCGTCGAACGCCGCGGCGACCTCGTCCGGCTCGACCAGCGCGTCGGGGCGGTGCAGCAGCAGCACGTCGAGCCGGTCCGTGCGGAGGGCGGCGAGGGACTCGTCGACGGAGGCGAGGATGTGCTCGGTCGAGAAGTCGAAGTACCCGTCGCGGATGCCGACCTTCGACTGGAGCAGCACGGCGTCGCGCTCGGCTGGGGAGAACGCCATCGCCTCCCCGAACCGGCGCTCGCACAGGTGGTCGCCGCCGTAGACGTCCGCGTGGTCGAACATCGTCACGCCCGCGTCGATGGCGCCGCGCACGAGGGTGCGGATCTCCTCGTCGCTCAGGTCGGGGATGCGCATCAGCCCGAGGACGACGTTCGATGCGGTCAGGTCGGTCTGGGGAAGGTCCAGCTGCTTCACGGACGGCATCGTCGCATCGCGCGGCTGGGATGTCGGAGACGCCTACTCGTTGATCGTGCGGTCGGGGCCGACCGAGGCCGTGGCGATCGCGAGGTCGAGCGCCGCACCGCCGGCGACCCGCAGGCGCAGCGCCGTGGCCCGGTAGCCGGCTCCCGTGCCGGCCGCGGCTGCGGGGAACGGCGCGACGTCCGGCTGCTCGTCCAGCGTGATCGCGAACAGGGTCGACAGCCGCGCGAGCTCGGTCGGCAGCGCCGCGCGGGCGGTGGCGAGGCTCGTCGCGAGCGTCGCCTTCGCGGTGCTCACCGCGGCGGTCATGGGCACCGACACCGCGCTGCCGACCGCGGTCTGCACCGGGCCGAGCAGCAGGCTCGCCAGCCGGGGCGTCAGCGCGGCGAGCAGCGGACCCGCGGGGATCGCGCCCAGGATCGTGACCGCCGGAGCGGCCCACACGTGCCCTGGCGTCAGGAAGTCGGCGACCGTGCCCGTCATCGTCTGCTGGACGGTGAGGATCGGGACGCCGAGCGCGGTCACCGGCACGGCGACGTCCACGGTGACCACGGCGTTCGACACCGCCGCGTCCCAGGCGGTCCCGACGTCCCCGACGACCGTGCTGGCGGCGGACGACACCGCACCGCTCACGGCCGTCGCGTCGGCGGCGGTGAGCACCGCCGTGTTCGGGGCCGGGTTCGTGGGATCGGCCAGGCGGGCGAGATCGGCGGTGAGAACGCCGGAGGAGCCGTCGACGCGTGACAGGCCGGATCCGCCGCTCGCGGTCCCGCTCGCGGCGGAGGCGACGCCGGCGAGGTCGGGGGTGATCGACACCGTCGCGGTCGGTGCGCCGACGGTGCCGCTCACCCCTATCGCGGCCAGCGCGCCGCTCACCGCGCCCGCGAGCCCCGACTGCGCGGTCGTCGCGATCGCCGCCTCCGCGGGGCTGGTGGCGGCTCCCGCGGTCAGCGTCGTGAACGCGTCGGAGACGGCGGCGCGCTGCGTCGCGATCGAGCCGAGCAGCGTCGTGACCGCCGCGTCCTTCGTCGTCAGGGACAGCGAGGAGACCGTCGTCGACCGGGTGAGCGCGGAGGAGAGCGGGGCGCCCCAGCGGCGCGCGCACTCGTCGAGGCTCGCGCTCGCCGCCGCGCTGCCGACGGCGAGGCCGAGCTGCGACAGCGATCCGGCGGCCGCGGTGCCGCCCGAGACGGACGCGAGCAGCGCGCTCACGTCGATGGCGCCGACGGCGGCGCGGGTCCCGGTCCCGATGCCCGCGGTGTCGATCGCTCCGGCGGTCGTCACGGCACCGGCGCCGGCCGTCGACCGGCCGGTGCTCGTGGCGCCCGCGACCTGCGTCTGCGCTCCGGAGGGGGCGGTGAGCGCCGCGACCCCGCCTGCGGTCTGCAGCGCCGCGGCGACGGCGGCGTTCGTCGCGGTCCCGCTGGCGGCGTCGGTGCCGCGCGGGGTCGCACCGGCGGGGAAGGAGGCGGTCGTGGCCGGGTTGTCCGCCGTCATCGGTGCGAGCGCGCTCGCGGCGGTCAGGGAGACGCCGCCGACGGTGCCCGCGAGGTACCGGCTCGCCGCGGTCGTGCGGTAGACGCCGGGCGTCGTGCACGCGGGCGAGGTGACCGCGACGTCCTCGCCGAGCCGGGCGGTGCTGACCCAGGCGGCGGAGGTGGGGCGCACCCCGACGGTGAGGACGACGGCGAGCGCGGCCACGACGGAGAGGCCGCCGGCGATCCGGCGGCGCATCAGGGCTCGATCGCGCGGTGCCGGGGACGGATCCGCTCCGGCCAGAACGCCCACGCGAGGGCGGCGACGATGAGCGCACCGATGACGGCGATCACAGTCGGGGAGCCGGTGGAGCGCAGCGCGTCCGCGATCGGCGGCAGCGGCAGCACGACCCGGCGCAGCGACGTCACCGAGTACGGCGCGGGGTCCTCGACGCGGTTCGCGTCCCCCTTCAGCCGGATGGTCGCGGAGGCGCCCGAGGGCGCGACGTCGATGGCCACGACCCGGTGCGTGATCGGCGGTCGGCCCGCGCCGCGCTGCACGGTGACGACGTCGCCGACGGCGACGTCGTCCAGCGCGATCGGCGCGGACACGGCGACGGACCCCGTCGGGTACCCGGGCGACATCGAGCCGGTCGCGAACGACACCAGGCCCAGCCCGAGGAAGGCGGAGAGCAGCCACCACAGGACGCAGAGCAGGCCGGCGACGGCGCCGCAGGCGAGCGCCGCGTCCGCGACCCGGGTCAGGGGCGGGACCGCCTCCTCCGCCCGGTCAGACCGACGTCGCATCGAAGCGCCACACGGGGGAGGTGGTGAGCCCACCGACCGTGCTCGCGACCCCGCTCGGCAGCGACACCGCGAGGCAGACGCCGACGGCCGTGCCGGGCGCGCTCGACGTCGCCGCGGGCACGGAGAACGCGGTGCTGCCGGAGCCCGCCGAGAGGATCGAGCCCGGGGACACGAGCGTCTGGCCGACGGACGCGAACGTGGAGGCCTTGCAGTCGGCGCTGACCACGCCGGTGCGCGCGGCGTAGGTCAGGGCGCCGAGCAGCACGTCGGACCCCACGGTGCCGCCGGACAGCTTCACGTCCGCGCCGCGGGAGCCGACGGCGGCGCGCAGCAGCACGGAGGCGTAGACCGTGTCGCCCGGGGTGAGCAGGGAGGCGTTCGAGCCGAAGTTCAGGCTGCCGTTCGAGCTGACGGTCGCCGCGGTCCAGGTGGTGCCGCCGTCGAGGCTCAGCTCGATCTTCAGCAGGGAGGAGCCCAGCTGGCCGCCGTTGCTGCCGCCCGCGATCTCGACGTTCTGCTGCCAGGCCGCGAGGGAGGTGACGCTCACGCCGATGCAGAGGGCGAGACCGGCGGTGCCGACGGCGAGCAGGCGACGGCGGCGTCGGCGGGCGACGGTGGGGGAGGGCATGGCAGGCAGCGTCGCGGCCGATCGACATCGTGCAGGGGACGACGCGGAGGCGTGCACGATTCACCGCGCCCCGCGGCACGCGCCCCTGTCCCCAGACCTCGGGCCATCCGTTTCGAAGGAGTTCCTGCGCGCATCGCGCAGGAACTCCTTCACAACGGATCAGGCGAGCATCGCGTCCAGGGTGAGCAGCTCGCCGGCGAAGCGGGCCCGCAGCGCGGCCTTCTCGTCGTCGGAGCAGAACGCGGCGTCGATGCCGTTCAGCGCGAGCCGACGCGCGGTCGGGGCGTCGACGCCGAGGGCGACGAGGCCCTCCCGGTACTCGCGCCCGAGATCGGTGCGGAAGAAGAGCGCGTCGTCGGTCGAGATGTTCACGTTCACGCCCGCCTCGATCATCCGCGCGATCCGGTGCTGCGGATCGAGGCGCCAGCCCGAGCAGATCGTCGTCGAGATCGGGGTGCAGTCGAACGGGATCTGCTCGTCGACGACGCGGGCGAGCAGCTGCGGATCGTCGACGACCCGGTAGCCGTGGTCGATCCGGTCGACGCCGAGCACGTCGAGCGCCGCGCGGACGTCGTCCGGGGAGGCGTTCGGCGTCTCGCCCGCGTGGATCGTGGTCTTCAGCCCCAGCCGCTTCGCGAGCCGGTACGCGTCGGCGAACCGCGCCGGGTCCTCCGTCCCCTCCGCGGTCAGGTAGTCGGCGCCGATGCCGACGACCTCCGGGAGCGGGGTGTCCCCGACCAGCCGCACCAGCTCGACCGCCTGCGCCGGCGTCACGTCCTTGCGGATGGCGACGACGATCCCGAACCCGATGCCGAAGTCCGCCTGCGCCCGACTGAGCCCCTCGATGACGCCCTCCATCAGCGGCCGGTAGCCGAGGCCGACCTCGGCGAACGACTGCGGGTTCACGAAGTACTCCCGGTAGCGCAGCGCGCCGTCCTCCGCGGCGATCCGCACGCCGTCGTACGCGACCTGCGCGAGCTCCTCCGGGGTGCGCAGCACCTGGTGCGCGGCCTCGAACGCGACGAGGAAGTCCTGCAGGTCGCGGTAGTCGAACAGCCGCGCCGGATCGGTGGTGCGCAGCGGCACGCCGTGCTTCTCGGCCTGCGCGACGAGCATGCCCGCGGTCATCGTCGAGACGAGGTGGCAGTGCAGCTCCGTCTTCGGCAGCAGGCGGAGGTAGTCGTCGACGTCGAGCATGCGGCGCACGGTAGGCGACCGCTGTTTCGGCCGCGTTACCCGTGCGCCCGCGCTATTCGAGGACCGGCAGCACGATGCGGGAGGGGTGCGCCGCGTCGTGCAGGATCTCGAGCCGGTACGGCGTGCCGTCGGTCGTCTCCGCCAGCGGGGCTCCGGTGCCGGGGTTCGGCGCGAACCGGGGGAACGCGCCGCCGGTGACGACCACGCGGAGGCGGTGCCCCGCCTGCACCCGGTAGGCGGTCGGGAACAGCTCGACCGCGACCTCGAGCACGCCGTCCGGGCCGATCGCGACGTCGTCCGCCGGCACCGTGCGCGGGTCGAGCCGCCGGATGCCCTCGACGACGTTCCGGGAGACGCCCTGCTCGTCCACGTCGCACAGGCGCACGAACAGGTCCGCCCGCTCCCGCTCCGGCCGCACGTGCACGTGGGCGACGATCTCGCCGACCAGGTCGAGGTCCCTCGGCTCGACCGGACCGGTGAACACCGCGACGTCGATGCCCGCCTCCGTATCGGCGTCGTCGGCCTGCATCCCGGGAGGCGCGAGCAGCGGGCCTCCCCGCATGCGCGTCGGGTCCGACGGGTCGAAGACGAACTGGCTGGACGCCTCGGGCTCGGCCGGGGCCGTCGACGACAGCCGGTCGCCCGCCGTCAGGTACCGGACGTCCGGCGCCGTGCCGGGCGGCGGCCAGGTGGCGAAGGCCAGCCACTCGTCCGTCTGCTGCAGCTGGAGGCGGACGGGCGGGCCGGCGGGCGCTGGGCCGCCGTGCAGGTGGTGCTCGAGCCACACCAGGTCGGACCGCAGCAGCTCGCGGATCTCGGGCCCCGACCCGTGCAGCCACGGGCCGACCGTGACGCGCACGGGGACGCCGGCCGCCTGCAGCCGCGCGACGTCGTGCAGCTGCGCCTGCAGGAACAGGTCCCACCACCCGGTGACCATGCTGACCGGCGGCATCCGGTCGAGCGGCGCGGCGTCGTGGTCCGCGACGGCCCAGAACGGGTCGTCCGGCTCGGCGTGCCCGGTGATGTCGCGCCAGAACGGCACCCGCTCGCCCGTCACCGCCACGTCCGCCTCCCGCAGCGGGCGGGTGGCGAGCGCCCGCAGCGCGCGCCCGTTGCGCCCGGAACGGCGGATTCGCCCGGTGATGCCGGGCACCTCCTGCCGCGCGATCAGGTCGGTCCACGAGATCGCGTTCATCGCCCCGGGCACGCCGTGCTCGTAGAAGACGTCGCTGATCGAGGCGGCGGTGATGTGCAGGGCGGAGGCGACGAGCGGCGGGTCCGCGTACGGCGCGACCGCCCACTGCGTGTGGCCGAAGTAGCTCGCGCCCGTGGTCGCGACCCGCCCGTCGCACCACGGCTGCTGCCGCACCCAGGCGAGCGTGTCCAGCCCGTCGAGGTGCTCCGCGGTGAACGGGCGGAAGACGCCGTCCGAGCCGAACGTGCCGCGCACGGACTGCAGCAGCACCTGGAACCCGTGCCCGGCGAGCACGATCGCGAACAGCCGGCTGCCGAGCGTCGCCCGGCCGTACGGCGTGCGGATCAGGACGACCGGCGCGGGGTCGTCGCCGCGCGGCCGGTAGAGGTCGCCCAGCAGCTCGGCGCCGTCGCGCATGGGGGTGCGCAGGTCGCGGAGGACGACGTAGTCGGTCCTCCCGGCGGGCACGCCCGCGACGGCTTCGGCGAGCCGGCGGCCCGGTCGGGTGAGCGGAGAGGTCGCGGGGCCGGCCATGCCCGCAGTCTCCGCCTGCCGCGCTGACGGTCCGCGGAGCGCGCGGATCAGGAGGCGCCGAGCCGGTCGAGCGCGTCCCCGGCGTCGTCGGCGTCCCGCTGCGCGTCCTCCGCCGCGGCCGATGCCGCGGCCGCCGCCGAGCGGGCCGTGCCGGCGGCGGCCTGCGCGGCCCGCCGGCCCGCCTCCGCGGCGTCGAGCCGCTGCTGCAGCCGCTCGAGCTGCGCGCGGAGGTCGTCCGCCTCCTCCACCTGCCGGTCCGCCTCCGCGGCCGCGTGCTCGGCCTCCGCCGCGGCGTCCTCGGCGGCACGACGCGCCTCCCGCGCGGCGCGAGCGGTCTCCTCCGCCCGCGCCTCCGCCGCCTTCCGGCGCTCCGCGTCCTCGTCGCGATCCGGAGGCGCCGCGGCCGTCCGCGCGTGCCGGCCGACGGGCGCGATCGGGCCGAGCCGGTCGCCCACCGCGAGGGCAGCGCTCAGGTCGACCGGGTCGAGGCCCTCCGCCACCAGGCTGCGCACCAGGCGCCCGGAGCGCATCGCCGCGGCGGCGTCGTGATCGACCAGGGCGGCCTGCAGGGTCTGGTGGACCTCCTCGAGCACCGAGGCGCTCGCGCGCCGGCCGGTCTGCTCGGAGCGGTCCGCCGCGATCCCGGCGAGCTCCGCGATCAGCGTCCTGCGCTCGGTGGTGAGCTCCCGGAGGCGCGTGCGGTCCCCGTCCTCCTGCGCCGCCCGCAGCCGCGACCCGAGGTCGTCGAGGCGGTCGAGGTCCTCGGCGTGCTCGCGCGCGAGCAGATCGATCAGCCAGGCCGCGGCGGACGGCTTCGGCAGGGCGCCGACCCGCGCCGCGAGGTCGCGGTCGCCGTCCTCGCGCGCCGCACGGACCCTGGCGGTCCGTGCGGCGGTGAAGTCGCCGAGCGGGGCCGCGTACAGCTCCGCGGCGATCGCCGCCACGTCCCTATCGCTCGCCATCGGTCCGGTCCACTCGGGGCGTCCGCCCGTGCACGCGCATGCGGGCCCTCCCGCGCATGCCGGCCCTCCCGCGTCCGGGCGCGCCGCTGAGGGCCCGTCCCGCTGCGCGGCTCAGCGCGCGTCCTCGCGCTCGCGGTCGAGCGTGCCGCCACCCACCTCGGTGGTGCGCTTCCACTCGGCGTTCACGACGCCGAGCCGACGCCGGATCGCCGGGCCCTGGCCGTGCAGCACGAACGCGACGCCGGCGACGAGCAGGGCGATGGGCCGCAGCAGCTCGAGATCGAGCCGCACGTACAGCAGCAGCATGGGCTCCCACGGAACCGTGCTCATCGCGGCTGTCAGCACCGCCTCCGCGGCGACGAGCAGCAGGACCCAGCGCGCGACGCCGTGCAGCACCCGGGCCCGGACGACCGAGGTCGCGGCGACCACGGTCGCGACGGTGACGAGGCCGAGCAGCGTCATGTTCGTCACCAGCGCGGGCAGGCCCGCCAGCGGGAGGGCGAAGAGGGCCTCCCACACCAGCGGTCCGACGCCGAGCACGACGAGCGCGATCCGGCCGACGAGCGACCCGCCGACGACGTCGTCGCCGCGGACGCCGAACGCGAGCACGCAGGCGCCGGCCGCCAGCGCGACCGCCGAGAGCAGCGCCAGCCCCTCGCTGCCTCCGACCAGCAGGAGCAGCACCAGGAGCAGTCCCGCGAGCGTCAGCAGACCGCCGCCGACCATCGTCGTGGTCGTGGTGCGATCCGGTGACGCGGCCATGTGAACCCCCTCCTCATCAGCCGTGATGCGGTGCGCGGAGCGTACTCCGGCGCCGATCCCCGGTGCGAGCGGATGCGTAGGCGAGGCGCGCAGGATCGGAGGATGCCGATCCTGCCCGCGCAGCGCGACCCGCGGCTGATCACGGTGCGGCGCGGCGGGACGCTCACCGACGAGCACCACCGCCTGCTGGCCGGGTGGGCGCTCGGTTGCGCCGAGCACGTGCTGCACCTCTTCGACGCTGCCGGCACCGGAGACGCCGGACCGCGGGAGGCGATCGCCATCGGGCATGCGTGGATCCGGGGCGAGGTGCCGATGCGCACCGCGCATCAGGCGGCCTTCACCGCGAACGCGGCCGGACGGGGGCTGCCCGATCCGGCGCGTTTCGCGGCGCTCGCGGCCGGTCAGGCGGTCGCGGTCGCCCACGTCGCGGCGCACGACCTCGGCGCGGCCGCCTACGCGATCCGGGCGGTCCAGGCCGCCGCGGGAGGCGACCCGGCGGCCCGCCTCGCGGAGCGCGACCGGCAGCGCGTGCTCCTGCCGCTCGCGGTCCGCGATCTGGTCCTGGAGGATCAGGCGGCCCGCAGCGCCATCTGCTGGCACGCGTTCGACGACTGACGCGGGCCCGACCCCGACGCGTCTCTCGAAGCGCGGCTGTGCGCTGGATCCGCGAACCCGCCGCTAGCGTCGCGCCGTGATCCTCTGGCTGAACGGCACGCACGGCGTCGGGAAGACCACGACGGCCGCGCTGGTGCAGGGGCTCATCCCCGATTCGCGGGTGCTCGATGCCGAGAAGGTCGGCGAGGTACTGATCAACGTCACGCCCGGTCTTCCCGCCACGGACGACTTCCAGCACTGGCCGCCGTGGCGCCCCCTCGTGGTCGAGACGGCCCGCCGGGTGCACGACTACGCGGGGGCGTGCTGATCATGCCGATGATTGTGCTGGTGGAGGAGTACTGGCGCGAGATCAGCGGGGGCCTGGCCGCGTACGGCGTCCCCCTCCGGCGCCTCCTGCTGCACGCTGATCGCTCCGAGCTGGAGCGCGGATCGACGGCGACACGGTCCTCGGGCCGTCGGCGTTCCGGACGGGGCGGCTCGACGACTACGAGACGGCGTTCGCCGGCTGGCTGCGCGACGCGGCGGAGGTCGTCGACACCACCCGACGGACGCCCGAGGAGGTCGCGCGCCTGGTCGCGCGGGCCGTCGCCCGCTGACGGCTAGCGTCCTTGTGTGGAGGCGCGGGGCCGAGTGGTGCTGCTGAACGGGGCGTCGAGCTCCGGCAAGTCGAGCATCGGCCGGGCGATGCTCCCGCTGCTGCAGGACCCGTGGTTCCTCGTGCCGGTGGACGCGATCAGCGGCCTGCGCTCGACGGTGCATCGCGCGCAGCTCGACGCGGCGGAGGTCGCAGCGATGCTGACCCGCACGCGCCGCGGCTACCACCGCGCGGTCGCGGCACTCGCGTCGGCCGGGAACGACGTGATCATGGACTACCCGCTCAGCGAGCGCTGGCGGCTGCACGACCTGCTCGCGGTGCTGGAGGGGTACGCCGTGACGCTCGTCGACGTGGTCTGCGCTCCGGAGGAGCTGGCGCGCCGCGAGCGGCAGCGCGGCGACCGGCCGATCGGGTTGGCGCGCTCGCAGGACGTGTTCGCGCACGACGACCGGGACCTCGTCGTGGACACGACGGCGACCTCGCCGGAGGAGTGCGCCGCCGCGATCGTCCGCCACGTGGAGGAGCACGAGGGAGGAGCGGCGTTCGACCGCCTCCGGCGCCGCCTCGCCGAGCAGCCGTCTCCGTAGCGGTTCGCCGTGCCGCGGCCCCGGGCTTGCTGTGCACGTCCGCATCCCCGAGGCTGGGTGGGCGTTGGCCGACCTGACGGTAAGGGCCTATGGGCGTTGTCCCGGCAACGGGTTCAAGAAGGTTCAGGAAGTAGACCGCCCTTCGCCGCCAGCGCCTTCCCTCGTGTCCCATGACGAGTCGTCCATCGATGTCTCGGCTTCACGGCGCCCGGTCGGGTTGCAGTCCTCCATCTCCGTGGTCGCATGATGCCGAACGCGGTCGAAACGATCGGATCGAGTCGCGTTGCGTCGTTGTCGATCGCGCCCGCGACTCCTCACGAAGGGTCCGATCACGTCCGGGTGAACCGCGCATCGCGCTCCTGCAGAGCGCGGCGAACGGCCGCTTGGAAGCGCGCGAACGACGGACTCGCGAGCTGCGGCGCCCGCACGCGTCCGTTGTCGAGGGTCTGGCAGCCGCTCGTCGACCACCACAGGCTGACCGGTGCAGCGCGGCTGTCGGCGAAGGTGATCACGGTCACGGAGCCGGAATCCGCCGGGCAGGCGACCGGTCCCTCCTCGCGTCTCGCGACGGACACACCGGCAGCGGCCGAGGCGATCGAGGTCGCGGCCACGGGGCCGAGCCGAGCGCTCGACGCGAGCGCGCGCATGCGACTCGGCTGCACGCCGAGGGGGCCGCGATAGACGCAGACGAGGGCGGAACGCGGATGAGGATCGGCACGGATCAGCGCATCGCGCGGAGCGCCGCTGTCCGCGACGTCCGCGATCGTGCCGAGGGCGGGGAGGCAGCTCCCCGCCGAGGACGTCGCTGCGGGCGTCCGCGCGGGGTACCGATCCGGCTCGGAGTCCGTGCACGCGGCCAGGCTCACGGCCACCAGGCAGGCGAGGACCGCTGTGAGGACTCGCATGCTCTCGAGTGTGCGCCAGGAGCCACTGCCTCTCAGCGGTCATCGCAGAAGGACGTCGGCGAGTGGTGATGGTCGGGTGCGACAGCCGTGGGTCCGTCCGGCGACCGAGGTCGATCCGACTCAAGCGCAGCCGGACGGTCGAGCGAGAGAGCCGTCGGCCCGGGGGCGCTCGGTCCGACGACGTCTCAGGAGCAGGGGACTTCGGAGCGCGATTCAGTCGACCGCAGGGCGTTCCGCGATGAAGACCAGTTCCAGCCCTGGCCGGTCCGGGGCGTCGAGCAGGTCGATGACGGTGAACCCCGCGGCCCCGAGATCGGCACGCACCTCCGCTTCGCTGCGGAACCTGATCGTGGAAACCGAGGTCAGCGTCTCGCCGTCGGGCTCGAACGTCCAGCTCGAACGGAAGCGCACCAGGGGAAGCTGGGAGGCGAGCACCTCGGTCCAGGTCTCGACGGCCCCGACTCCTTCGAGGTCCACCGTCCGACGCGTACGGGGTCCGGTCCAGGTCTCCCAGGCCTTCGCACCGGGAGTGCGCGTCTCGAAGACGAGATGGCCCCTCGGCACGAGGGCGGCATGGGCCCGCGCAAGCAGGTCGCGCCACTGCTGGTCCCCGGTGAACTGCTGCGCCGTGTTCCCGGTCATGACCACGAGGTCGCGGTCGGAGCCTCTGAAGACGTCCGCGGAGCCGAGGAGCCAGGTCACGCGTTCACCACCTGGCTTCACCCGGGCGACGTCGAGCGAAGCAGCCGCGGGATCGACGCCGACGACGTCGAGACCGCGCTCGGCGAGCAGCACGGCGAGTGCGCCCGTTCCGCACCCGATGTCGAGCACCCGGCTCGCACCGAGCCGATCGGCGATGTCGAGGTACAGGTGCAGGTCTGCCCGGTCGCCATCGAGCTCGTCATAGATCTCAGCGAGTCGCGGGTCGGTGAACTCCTCGTTGGCCACATGACCAGACGCTAGCGACGGGGCATCCGTCGTCTCGTTCCTCGATCTGACGTCCCGTGCCCTCGGCAGCGACGTGACCGCGCCGTGGAGTCAGGACTCGGCGTGCCAGAGCCGTCGGAAGTAGGCGATGCGATCGTCGTCCGGTTCGATGCCGTAGGCGTCGAAGAAGAGGGGTTCCCAGCCCGGACCGAAGTTCCACTCGAGCGACATGGAGGCGACGGCGAGGTCGGCCCAGCGGTCGCCGAGCACGAGGTCGCCGACGTCCACGATCCCGGCGAAGCCGCCGTCGGCCCGGACCAGCGTGTTCGGAGCGCAGGCGTCGCCATGCACGATCACAGGCGGTTCGTCCACGGGCGCGGGTCCGAGCGCCGGCGGTCGCCGCGTCGCCCACGACTCCCATCCGGAGGGGAACCGGGTCACGTCCAACTCATGAAGTCCCCTCAACCCGCCGGCGATCGCGCGCACGGCGGTCTCCGGCTCGGCTCGCCAGCGGGGGGTCACCGCGGATGTGCCGGCGAGGGCGGCGGTGAGCATCCAGCCGCCCCGCCCGTCGTGCCCCGAGTCGAGCACCTCCGGAACCGGGTAACGCCCGAGCAGCCAGCGCATCCGCTCGACCTCCCGGTGCAGATCGAGCCCGGCCTCATCCGGGCTCCATTTCAGGTACCGGGTGCCCAACGACCACGTCTGACCCCCGAGCTCGTTCCGCCACACGAGCTCCGGCGTCCCCGTCGCGAGCGTGCTCAGGATCGGCGCGGGATGTTCACCCGGCGGCAGCAGCTGGAAGCGCCGATGCCAGTCCTCGGACCCGGTCTTCACGTCGATATCGTCATCCCCCCCCTCGCCCGGCGGCGAGACCCAGCAGCAGTCCACGCACGTGCTGTCCTACTCCGTCATGTCTCCCACGCGCAGCACTACGCCGGGTCGAACCGGAGCGCTCGGCCGACCCGCGAGTCCGCGGCGAAGTGCGATCGCAGTGCCTTCAGCACCTCCGGAAGACCCTGGGTGTGCTCGGCCTGCATCCCTGAGGCTCTCGCTGCTTGAACGTGCTCCTCGGAGTCGTCCAGGAAGAGCAGCCGGTCGGGAGTGGTGCCGATGGTGCGGATCACGTGACGGAACATCGCCGGATCGGGCTTCATGATCCCGAGCTCGTGCGACGTGAACGTCCATTCGAAGTGCTGGACGAGTCCCCAGTGGTCGAGATGCCGCTGCCACTGCACCCGGTTCGTATTGCTCAAGCAGCCCATCGGGACAACGCCGTTCAGGCTGCGAAGCAGCTCCAGCGATCCCGCGTACGGCCCAGCGGACCATCGGGCGAAGTCGGCGAGGAATTCGCTTGGCGAGAGGCCGAGCTGCCAGTCGTTCACGACGCCCCTCGCGAAGGCGTCCGCACCGCAGCCGCCGCGCTCGAATGCGTGCACCCATTCGGATGCGATCCATCGAGATCGCAGCCCGGGGCCGTCGTCCTCGCCCGACAGCTCGGCCAGCCGCTCGAGCCCGCCGAAGTCCATCAGCACGCCGCCGAGATCGAACAGGATGACATCGGGCTCAGCGACGTCGGCCTCACTCACGGCCGACGGCTCGCGGCCTCGGCGGGCTGCAGACCGGTGCGGTGGACCGCCACGCCGTCGGACGTCATCGCTGCAGTATGGCTCCGCCATCGCTGGTGCAAGAGGTCGCATCTCCTCGACCTCGCCGTCGTGTGAGAACGGCGTCCAGCCGGCGGACCGAGACGAGGCGCGGCTCGTAGCGGGCACCTGAGACCGCTCAGGTCGGGTTCGAAGAGGACGGGACCGGTCGACGTCCGCGCTCGACAGCCATCTCCGGACGGGTGACCGGAGACCGGAGACCGGCCACGGAGCGGAGGTGAGGATGATGGTGCGGTGAGGTCGTGGCAGCCCATTCCCGGGAACCCCTGGCCGCACGACATGGTGCTGACCATCACCGGTGACGACGACGGTCTCGCGGAGCTGCTCTGGGTCCGGGAGGCCTGGGGCCTCTCAGCCGGCGGCGACGTGCCGCCGCCTGTGGAGCTCCCGGTCGAGGGCGTGCAGACCGTGGAGAGCCTCCGCCGCGACAAGAGCCAGTGGGAGCGAGCCTGGACCGAGTCGTGGTCAGCGCGCCTCGGTCACGTGGGCAAGGCGCAGGATCACGACGCGTTCGAAGCCATGCGGAGGGCTCCGCTCGGGTCGATGGAGCGACGCGACCTGTTCGATGCGCTACGGGGGCCCTCCTGGCGCGATCGGTTCGGCGACGCCGCCTTCGACGACCGCTATCAGCAGTGGACCCTGCGCCTGTCCGCTCTGCACCGCAGCGACGACCGGCTTCCACTCGATCAGCATCCGGAGCGACGGTGCCTGGACGCGTTGGTCCCGGCGTGGGAGCGAGGACTCACCACGGTGGTGACGATCCCGTGCTCCGGGACCTACACGCGGACGATCGGACGCAGCGGGCTCTGCGTGACGCGTGCCACACGGTTCGACACCGAGCGGTACCGGGAGGCGCTGACGACGTTCGGGCGGTGACCGGTGCCCATACACCGGAGAAGGTCTCGAGACCTCGACGGCGGGCGCGCCAGCCCAGATGTCGACACGAATCGCGCCTCCGCGATCGAACCGTCTCATCGGAATGCCTCGGCGCGTGGATGGGGCGACCCTCTGCTCACGCGATCAGGTCGGCGTCCGCTCGCGCGAGACCGTCGCGCATCCGATCACGTTCGGTGTCGTCCCAGCCGCCGCTGCCGGCGAGCGGGATCTCCAGGATGTGTCGGCGAGACGCCGCCGGGATCGCGCGTGCGACCGTGATCGGCTCCGTGGCGAGGGTGCGGTAGAGCGCGGGCCCGTCGGCGTAGAAGGGGTCCGTGATGCGCAGCGAGCCATCGGCGGCCCGCATGATGTTCGAGGGGTTGTCGTCGATCGGGCCGCACCAGGGCAGCGCGGCGGCGGCCTCGCGATGGAAGCGGAGGAGGAGCGCGGCAGCCGGCTCGATCGCCGGATCCGGCTCCTGGAGGCGCTTGTGGATCGCTGCGCCGATCGCGGTGTCGACCGGTTCCAGGAACTCCATCAGCAGGAGGTGCGCCCCGCCGTCGAGGTGCCGCTCGAGGTGGAGGCGCGGGAACCAGCCGGACGCTTGGCCCGCGCGGTAGAGCGCGGCGGTGTACGGCGCAGATGGGTCGAACGGGCTGATCCGCGCGGCCGTCCGTCCGTCGGGAGACCGGAGGGCGATGGCCCAGTCGCCCTGTCCGCAGACGCTCCATCCACAATTCTCGAGGACGACCCGGGCGGCCTCGTGATCGCTCCCGAGTGGAACGGCTCGGACCTGCCGCAGCATCTCGTCCACCGTCGGACGCTAGCGCGCCCAGTGCCTGAGGCTGCTCGGCCTCGGGCTGATCAGGACCGGGTCACCCCGTCGATGCCGGACCCGCCGGGACGACGGTCTGCAGCCGCATGATCGCGACGCTGGCCGCGGTCGCGAGGCCGATGAACCCGGCGGCCGCCGTGACCTCGCCCGCCAGGCCTACCAGCCACCACGACCCGAAGAGGTCCGGGCTGCCCGGCCCCTCCAGGCCGTAGATCGCCGAGATCGCGCTGAAGCGGAGGTCGACGACGGCCGCGACGACCACCCCGCCGACGACCAGCGCCATGGCGAGCGCGACCACCGACAGGCTCGGACCGGGACGCCGCGACCGCAACCCGAGCACCATCAGCACGAGTGCGACACCGAGCACCGCGAAGCAGCCGATCGCGATCCCGAGGCTCGCGGCCGTCAGACCGGAGGTGAGGTTGATCGCGTCGGCCTCGAACGGGGAGAAGTCGACGCACCGACGGTCCGGGAAGCAGACCGGGATGTCCTGGGTCCACACCGATCGGAATCCGGGAGCGAGCACGACCCCAATCTGCTCGCGGTGATGTCGACGCGCCTCCTCCGGGCGGGTGAGATGTGCGCGATGAGCGCACCGACGTCCTTGAGACGCGGGCGACGCCGGCGGACACTCCTCATCGTGGTGCGCATGGAGGGTCGGGCGCTCGCGGTCTGGGCGGCCGCGGTCGTCCTCGTGCTGGGCGTGGCCGGCTGCTCAGCACGCGGAGGAGCGATGCCCGGTGCCTCGGAGTCTCCATCGGCGGTCCCGTCCGCCTCGCCGGAGGCGCCCGCGAGCGACCCTGCCGCGGAGTCGGCGGCGCTGCTCCTCGTGCCGACGATCTGGCGCCTCCGGGACGCGGCCGGCGAAGCGCCGGACACGTGGATCCGGTTCGACTCCGAGATCGACCTCATCCGGCCCAAGGGCGACGTGGAGCTGTCGTGGAGCACGCAGGGCGACGCGCTGCTGACGCACGTCGACGGCTGGTCCATGACGCTCGGGACCACGCCACCGGCGGTGCCGTGGCTGACCGAGACCACCCGGTTCAGCCGTGCCGGCGACGGCTGGGTGCTCACGGATGCGGACGGTCGCCGGACCGCGCGGCTCGTGCAGGACGGCGTTCCACCGCCGTCGACGCATGCCCTGCACACGCTGCCGGAGGTCGACGACTTCATCCGCGCGCAGCACGTCGACGCCGTACCGGGATCGACGGTGCGGGCGATCGACCCGGCGGCGGTCGTCGGCACGTGGGGCCTGCCCGGCGTCGCCGACGCGGATGGATCGGTCACGCTCGCCTCGGACGGCACCTGGCGGGCGCGGACGAGCTGCGAGGTGCTCGGGAACGCCGATGGAGGAGGGGGTGCCTACCGCCTGCTGCCGACCGGCTTCGTGCTGGTCACGGCGGGCGCGATCGGCGGCACGGGCTGCATCGAGCCGCAGCACGTCCCTCCTGCGGACGCGACGGCGGTCCTCGACTTCTTCAAGGCCGCCTCGGTCGCCGTAGACGGGTCGCGGATGACCGTGTACGACCGCGCCGGCCGACGGCTGGGGACGCTGGAGCGCACGGACTGATCTTGGGCCGGGCGAGTCCGGCCCGATCGGGGCGTCCTCGGTCGCCCGCATCGGGCCGAATCCGCCCGGCCGCGCGGGCGGGACCGCCAGGGTCGGGCCGAGACCGCCCGGATCGGGCCGAAACTGCTCACGACGAACGAGCACCAGCACCAGCGCCGGCGCCGGCGCCGGCGAGGGCGCTCCGATCAGCGCGCGGCCCGCAGCTGTGCCCGCACGAGCGCCGCGACCGTCCCGCAGCCGGCGAGCACCAGCGCGCAGCCGGCGGCGACGGCCGCGACCAGCCCGCGGCTGATGTCGACGCGGGTGCCGATCTCGCCGGAGACCGTGAACGGGTCGCGCAGCGAGACCCCGGCCGCGACCGCGATGACCGCGCCGATCACCGCGACGAGCAGCGCCACCACGAGCACGACCGCCCGCCGATCGCTCATCGGCTCGACGTCGTGCATCGTCCGACCGTAGGCGCTCGCGCAGCCGATCTCGGGCCGCCCGCCCGTCCGTCGTGAAGGACCGTGTCGCTGCTGCAGGACGTGCGCGGGCCATCTCGTCCTGCACGAGGGACGGGATCCTGCACAGCGCACGCGACCGCCGCGGCCTCCCGCAGCGCCAGCGGATCAGGACGCCGCGTCGTCGCCGGGCGCGAGCAGGCCGGACTCGTAGGCGAAGATCACCAGCTGCGCGCGGTCGTGCGCCGCGAGCTTCGTCATCGTGCGGTTCACGTGCGTCTTCGCGGTCGACGTCGAGATGTACAGGCGCTCGGCGATGTCCTGGTTCGACAGACCGCGGGCGACGAGCTCGAGGATCTCGGTCTCCCGCTGCGTCAGGCCCGCCAGCGTCTTCACGAGGTCGGCGTCGGGCTCGGGCGCGGCCGGCTGCAGCACCGATCGGCGGATGAGGCTGCGGGTCGCGGTCGCGGACAGCAGGGCTTCCCCGTGCGCGACCGTGTGGATCGCGCGCATCAGGTCGGCCGCGTCCATGCCCTTGCCGACGAACCCGCTCGCGCCGGCGCGCAGCGCCCGCACGATGTACTCGTCCTCCTCGAACGTGGTGAGGATCAGCACGCGGGTCCCGGACAGCCGCGGATCGGCGCAGATCACCCGGGTCGCCTCGATGCCGTCCATCCCGGGCATGCGGATGTCCATCAGCACCACGTCCGGGTGCAGGCGGCGGGCGGCGTCGACCGCCTCCGATCCGTCGACCGCCTCGCCGACGATCGTCAGCCCCTCCTCGTGCTCGACGAGCCCGCGGACGGCGGTGCGGATCAGGGCCTGGTCGTCGGCGATCACCACCGTCGTCACCGCACGACCTCCGCGGCGCTCGTGACGGGGAGGCGGGCGAGGGGGAGGCGCGCGACCAGCCGGAACCGGCCGTCGTCGCCGATCGCCGCGTCGAGCGCGCCGCCGAGCGCAGCGACGCGCTCGCGCATCCCCGTCAGCCCGTGGCCGGCGACGGGGGTGCCGCCCCACGCGTCCGTCCGGTTGTCGAGCTCGATGCGCAGCGCCTGCGCGTCCGTGGTCATCGCGAGCCGCACCGCCGAGTCCGCGCCGTGCTTGTGCGCGTTCGTCAGGCCCTCCTGGATCACCCGGTACGCCACCGACCCGACCTCGGGAGGCACGGTGGCCGGATCGCCCTCGCGGTGCTGCGCGACCCGCAGCCCGTGCTGCTCGAACAGGTCGATCAGCGCGTCGAGCCGCTGCAGCCCGGCGGGAGGGGTGACGGCCGCGGGATCGTCGCCCGGGGCACGCAGCAGCGCGAGCAGCTCGCCGATCTCGGTGATCACCGACCGGGAGGCCTCGCCGATGACCCGGAGGGACTCCTCGGCCTCGGCGGGCCGGTCGCGGACCGCGCGGGAGGCGACGCCGGCGTTCAGGTTGATGACCGCGATCTGGTGCGCGACGAGGTCGTGCAGGTCGCGGGCGATGGCGAGCCGGTCCTCGGCGACGCGGTGCCGCGCCTCCGCCTCCCGCGACTGCTCGGCGCGCGCCGCGCGGTCCGCGTAGGCGGCCAGGGTCGCCCTCCTCGCCCGGGTCGCGCCGCCGGCCGCGGCCGCGAACGCGACGATCGCGGCCAGCTGCACCGCTCGGGCGCTGAGGAACGCGGCCGGGTACTGGCTGAGCGACGGGCCGTTCACCAGGCTCACGAGGGGGAGCACGACCGCGGCTCCCGCCGCGAGCAGCACGGTCGTGCGCCGATCCCTCGACGCCGCGACCGCGAACATGCAGACGGCGACGGGCAGGACGAAGGCCGGCGTGTCGAGGCCGATGAGCGCGCCGACGCAGGCGATCACCACGCAGGCGATGAAGGACTGGACCGGCCACCTGCGGCGGAAGGGCAGGGCGACCGCGCCCGCGGCGAGGAGGGGGACCGCGCGAAGCCCGTCCGCGGCGGGGGCCAGCGGCCCGCCGAACGGCACGAACGCGGCGCCGATCTGCAGCGCGGCGATCAGGACGTCGGTGACGACGGCACGGACGACCGGGCCGCGTGCGCGCTCCTCGGCGGTCGTCATCGGCCCAGCATCCCGCACCGGCCGCCCGCTGTCGTCGGCCGTGCGGGGTAGCCGGGATACCGCGGACGCGGTACCGCGGTTCCCACGGCTGGCGGACGACTCGAGCGAGGCATCGGTCGATGCTGCTCGTCGACCCGGGTCGCGGATCCGGATCGGGAGAACGGAGCAGGCCCGTGGCGGAACGCGGAGCACCGAGGCGACGCCGTCGTCTCGTCATCATCGGAGCGGTGGTCGTGGTGGTGGCGCTGGCCGTCGTCGGGCTGGTGCTCGGCCGACCGCCGAGCGGCGCGGGCAGCACCGCGCTGACCGCGACCGCGAGGACCGCCGACGTGGCGGTCACGGTCACGGCCAGCGGCTCGCTCGCCGACCAGTACACGTACTCGATCGCCGCGGGCACGACGCCGGTGCTCACCGCGAGCGCCGGCACGGCGAGCGCCGGCACCGCGTCTGCCGGCACCGCGTCCGGCGGCACGGCGGCAGGCGGCTCGTCCGCCGGGACTTCGAGCGCCGCCGGCAGCACCTCGACGGCCGGCGGCGGGTCCGGCTACACGACCCGCAGCATCTCGGTGTCGCCCGGTCAGGCCGTCTCCAAGGACCAGCGGATCGCGGTCGCGCGGGACGCCGCGGGCAAGGACCACGACGTCGAGACGCCCGTCGCGGGCCACGTCCGCACGATCTCCACTGCGGTCGGCGCGTCCGCCTCCTCCGTCGCCACGATCGGCGCCGGTCGCACGCTGGCCGCGGTCGACGTCGACGAGAACCAGATCGCGGAGGTGCGCAGCGGCCAGACCGCGCGGGTGACCTTCGGCACGGGCGGCGGCACGGTCACCGGCACGGTCGGCGCGATCGCGCAGACCGCCGACGACAGCTCCGGCGTGAAGCGGTACCGCGTGCTCGTGCAGCCCGAGTCGGTGCCGAGCGGCTCCCGGATCGGGATGACCGTCACGGTCACGATCGACATCGAGCGCCACGACGACGTGGTCACGGTGCCCGCGTCGGCCGTCACCGAGCGGAACGGCCACGACACCGTGCAGGTGGTCGGGGCGAACGGCGTGGCCACCACCGCGCGCGTGGAGGTCGGGCTCACCGGCGACTCCGCCGTCGAGATCGTGAGCGGGCTGCGCGCAGGGCAGAAGGTCGTCATCGGCCAGACCGGCTCGGTGCCGGCGTCGACGGGTCCCCGGGCTCCGGGTGCGCCGTGACCGGGCCCGTGCTCGACCTCGTCGACGTGCGGCGGGAGTACCGGATGGGCGAGACCACGACCGTCGCGCTCGACGGCGTGAGCCTGCGCGTCGACGAGGGCGAGTTCGTCGCGGTCGTCGGCCCCTCCGGATCGGGCAAGTCGACGCTGATGAACCTGATCGGCTGCCTCGACCGGCCCACCTCCGGATCCGTCGCCGTCGGCGGCCGCGCGATCGCGGACCTCGACGACGACGAGCTGACGGAGCTGCGCAGCGAGGAGATCGGCTTCGTGTTCCAGCAGTTCCAGCTGCTGCCGCAGACGTCCGCGCTCGACAACGTCGCGGCCCCGCTGCTGTACCGGGGCGTGCCGACCAGGCGCGCGCGCAGCCGGGCGAAGGAGGTGCTGACCGGGCTGGGGCTCGGCGACCGCCTGCAGCACGACCGCACGATGCTGTCCGGCGGGCAGCAGCAGCGGGTCGCGATCGCCCGCGCGATCGTGACGCAGCCCTCGCTGATCCTCGCTGACGAGCCGACGGGCGCCCTCGACTCGCAGTCCGGCGAGATGGTGATGGGGCTGCTCGGCGACCTCAACCGCGCGGGCCGCACGGTCGTGCTCATCACGCACGACACCCACATCGCGGCGTCCGCGCACCGCCGGGTGCACATCCTCGACGGCCGGGTCGCGGCGGACGACCGGAGCGCGGCATGAACGCCCGCACGGTCGTCGCGCTCGCGGTCTCTCGCATCTGGGCTACCAAGTCGCGATCGTTCCTCACGATGCTCGGCGTCATCATCGGCGTCGCCTCCCTGGTCGCGCTCACCTCCATCGCGAGCGGCGCGACCAGCAGCATCACGAGCTCGCTCGGCAGCCTCGGCGCGACGACCATCACCGTGCAGAGCACGGCGGACACCGCGCTGACCGAGGCCGACGCGGCCGCGGTCGCTGCGCTGCCGAACGTGCAGCGCGTCGCGGAGACCGCCTCCGGGTCGGGCACCGCGACGTTCGGAAGCACGACGGCCACGATCTCGCTGACGGGCGTCTCGCCCGGGTACGCGGCCGCGACGCAGCCGGCGATCGCCGTCGGCCGGTACCTCACGACCTTCGACGGCAGCGAGCGCACCCGCACCGTCGTGCTGAGCGCGACGGCCGCGAACGAGCTCGGCATCACCGGCGGCGACATCGGCTCGACCGTCACGCTCGACGGGCTGCCGTTCACGCTGGTCGGCGTGCTCGACGACGCGAACGGGTTCGGTGCCAGCGGCTCCGCGTCCGTCTCGATGGCGTCCGCCCGCCTGCTGTTCGCGCAGGCGCCCTACGTCTCCAGCATCACGGTGATCGCGGACGAGTCGGAGCACGTCGCCAGCGTCCAGTCCGCCACGGACGCGCTGCTCCGCGACCGCTACGGGCTCGGGGCCGGCGACACGGCTCGGTTCTCGACCACGAACCTCAGCTCGCTGCTGTCGTCGATCGACACGATCCGCGGCCTGCTGTCGCTGCTGCTCGGCGGGATCGCCTCCATCAGCCTCGTCGTCGGCGGCATCGGGATCATGAACATCATGCTCGTGTCGGTGCGCGAGCGGACGCGGGAGATCGGGGTGCGCCGGGCGATCGGCGCCAAGCGGCGCCAGATCCTGGCGCAGTTCCTGGTGGAGGCGGTCGTGCTCTCGGTCCTGGGCGGCATCATCGGGCTCGGGGTCGGCATCGGGCTGTCGGCCCTGATCGCCGGCGTCGCGGGCTGGGCGTTCGCGGTCTCGGCGACCACGATCGGCGTGGCACTCGGCTTCAGCCTCGTCGTCGGCGTCGTGTTCGGCGTCTGGCCGGCCCGCAGCGCGTCGCGCCTGCAGCCGGTCGACGCGCTCCGCTTCGAGTGAGGCGGAGCGTCCTGACCGCGCCGGAGAGGAGAGGTCGGCGCGGTCAGGACGGGCCGGGATCTCCGGACAGCGCGGCACGGAGGAATTCGGGCAGCACGCCGTTCCACCCGCCGAGGTTCCGTTCGCGCCAATCGGGTCCCGCGGCGCCGAGCCGCTCCCAGCCCAGATGGACGATGTCGACCCGGGCTGCGCCGGGCTCGACTGCTACGAAGCGGATCTCGACCTCGGTCGCGTCGGCCGGGTCACGACGGATGTGCCACCGGTACGCGAGACGGTGCGGCGGCTCCCAGGCCGTGATCTCGCCCCACTGCACCTCCCGGCCCGACGAGGTGCGCTCGAGGAGCCGGCCACCGAGTCGCGGCTCGAGGACCACCTCGGTCCCCGCTTCGTCGGTCGCCCGGTGCCCGACCGGCCACCACGCGGCGATGCGCGCCGTCCAGACGTGGAAGGCGTGCTCCGCGGAGCACGCGACGTCGACGCTGATGCGGAGCGGCGGGATCTCCTCCTCAGTCATCGTCGGCTCGAGGCGTCGTGTTCTCGGCGAACATCCGGAACCGGGTCGACGCGTCGCTCCACAGCTGCTCGAGGTAGGCCTGCACGGCCTGCGGTCCCGCGTCGGTCAGTCGGAAGATGTGCCGGGTCCCCGCCCGCTCCTCGGTGACGAAGCCGGTGCGCATCAGCAGCCGGAGGTGGCGCGAGACCGCGGGCCGGCTGATCGGCAGCTCGGAGGCCAGCTCGTGCACCGCCCGCTCCCGTTCGCCG
The DNA here is from genome assembly GCF_964245895.1 of uncultured Amnibacterium sp. Taxonomy (GTDB): domain Bacteria; phylum Actinomycetota; class Actinomycetes; order Actinomycetales; family Microbacteriaceae; genus Amnibacterium. Next base: position 747 of record NZ_CAXTOQ010000013.1, on the reverse strand, counting down.
AGCAGCCGCAGGATCTCTCGCCGGTTCGCGTCCGCCAGGGCGTCGAGCGCGTCGCCGGGCTCCGGCGCTCCCGCGTCAGCCCTCAATCGGTGCGTCCGATCCCGCGCGCGCCGCGATGCCGGCGGCGAACCGGTCGAACGACGGCTGCAGGTCGGGCATCGACCGCCAGATCATCGGCAGCATCACGCCGGTGTACTCCTCTCGCATGCGGAAGCGAGTGCCACCGGGCTCGGCCGCGAGGGTGTACGTGCGCACGCCGCGGAACAGCCCCAGAGGCATCCCACCGGACAGCACGAGGGTGCGAGGCGAGTCGAACGTCGTGACCGTGACGGGGAAGCCGCGGCCGGGCGCCGCGGACGACCGGATCGTGATCCGCTCGCCGAGCGCGATCCGCCCGTCGACGTGCTCCACGCCGGAGTCCCAGATCGGCCACGAGCCCGCGTCGACGAGCACCTTCCACACGGACTCCGGAGGCGCCGGAACGACGATCTCGGCTTCGATGAACTTCATGGCACGCCTTTCGGTAACCGCTGCGTTACGGTAAGCCGCAAGTTACCCTACGCGGAGCCGTGGGACCAGCGGTTACGACCGGCGCCAGCCCGCCTCGTAGGCGGTGATGATCGCGCCCGCACGATCGCGGGCGCCCAGCTTCTGCAGGATCGCGGAGACGTGCGCCTTCACGGTGCGCTCGGCGGCGTGCAGGCGGGCGGCGATCTCCGCGTTCGTCGCGCCGAGGCAGACCCGGTC
>NZ_CAXTOQ010000012.1:0-36982 GCF_964245895.1 uncultured Amnibacterium sp. | reverse complement strand
GCGTGTTCACCGTCGCGAACCAGAAGGGCGGCGTCGGCAAGACGACGACGACCGTCAACCTCGCGGCCGCGCTCGCGAAGTCCGGCATGCGCGTGCTCGCGATCGACCTCGACCCGCAGGGCAACGCCTCCACGGCGCTCGGCGTCGAGCACCGCCACGACACGATCAGCGTCTACGACGTGATCGTGGGCGACGCCCCGCTGACGGACGTCGTGCAGAAGAGCCCCGAGTTCGACTCGCTCTGGTGCGCGCCGGCCACCATCCACCTCGCCGGGGCGGAGATCGAGCTCGTCTCGCTGGTCGCCCGCGAGCAGCGCCTCCGCACCGCGCTGAACGCGTACCTGCAGGCGGCGGAGGAGCAGTTCGACTACGTCTTCATCGACTGCCCGCCGTCGATCGGGCTGCTGACGATCAACGCGTTCGTCGCCGCGACCGAGGTGCTGATCCCGATCCAGTGCGAGTACTACGCGCTGGAGGGGCTGTCGCAGCTGCTGCGGAACGTCGACCTGATCGAGAAGCACCTGAACCCGAACCTGACGGTGTCGACGATCCTGCTGACGATGTTCGACGGCCGCACCCGGCTGGCGAACGACGTCGCCGACGACGTGCGGAAGCACTTCCCCGAGCAGGTGCTCGGCAGCGTGATCCCCCGAGCGGTGCGGATCTCGGAGGCGCCGAGCCACGGGCAGAGCGTCATCAGCTACGACCCGAACTCCCCGGGCGCGCTCTCCTACCTGGAGGCGGCGGGCGAGATCGCGCGGAGGGGAGCGGCATGAGCGTCGCGACGAGCTCGGGCGGTGGCACGCCCTCGAGGCAGCGGCTGGGGCGCGGCATCGGCGCGCTCCTGATGCCGGACGACGACCGGTCGCTCGAGACGACCCGGCCGTCGGACGTCTACTTCGGCCGCGCGAAGGAGCCCGCCGACGACCTGCAGCCGGTGCCCGGCCTGCGGCTCGTCGCGCTCCAGCCCGACGACATCCGGCCGAACCCGCAGCAGCCGAGGCGCGAGTTCGACGAGGTCGCGATGGCGGAGCTGGTGCAGTCCGTGCGGGAGAACGGCGTGCTGCAGCCGATCGTCGTGCGGCCGCTGCCGGGCGACCCGGCGCGGTTCGAGCTGGTCATGGGCGAGCGGCGGCTGCGGGCCGCGAAGGCCGCCGAGCTGCGCTTCGTCCCCGCGGTCGTCAAGGACACGGCGGACGAGCAGATGCTGCAGGAGGCGCTGCTCGAGAACCTCCACCGGCTGCAGCTGACGCCGCTGGAGGAGGCGAGCGCCTACCAGCAGCTGATCGACGACTTCGGCATCACGCACGAGGAGCTCGGGGAGCGCATCGGCCGCAACCGCACGACGATCACGAACACGATCCGGCTGCTGCGCCTGCCCGAGCACATCCAGCGCAAGGTCGCCGCCGGCGTCATCACCCAGGGGCACGCCCGGGCGGTGCTGTCCGTGGTGGACCCCGAGCTGATGGACCGCCTGGTCGACAAGGTGGTCAGCGAGGACCTGAACGTGCGGCAGACCGAGGCCGCCGCCATCCGGCTCGCGGGCCCCAGCAAGCCGAGGAAGGCGCAGGGCCGCCGGTACGAGGGGCTCGACCACATCGCGGACCGGCTCGGCTCGCGGTTCGACACGCGCGTCCGGGTCGATCTGAACGCCAAGAGCGGCCGGATCGTCATCGACTTCGGGTCCGTGCAGGACCTGAACCGCATCCTCGCGGACATCGGCGAGGAGCAGTGGCAGGAGGGCGAGGAGCGCGAGCGCATGCTCGCTCAGCGCACCGCTGCGCTCCGGCGCTCCTGACGGGAGCCGCAGCGCACCCGCAAGGGTCTTCCCTCCGCCCGACAGGTGGGCATGATCGTCTCGTGAGCACGCAGTCCGGCGCCCGCATCCGGTTCGAGCAGGGGCTCGACGGTGCGCAGGCGGTGGCGTCGGGACCCGACGTGCTCGTCGTCGTCGTGGACGTGCTGTCCTTCTCGACGTGCGTGTCCGTCGCCGCGGACCGGGGCGTGGTGGTGATCCCGGCGCGCTGGAACGACGCCCGGGCTGCGGCGATCGCGCGGCGCTACGACGCGCAGCTCGCGGGACCGAGGTCGAAGGGCGGCATCAGCCTGTCCCCGCTCTCCATCCGCAGCGCCGAGATCGGACCGCACCTGGTGCTGCCGTCCCCGAACGGCGCGACGATCTGCGACGCCCTGGCTGACGGCGGCCCGGTGGTCGCCGGGTGCCTGCGCAACGTGTCGGCGGTCGCGGAGGCGTGCAGGCGGCATCTCGAGCGCGGTGCGCGCAGCGATGTCGCGTTCGTCGCCGCCGGGGAGCGCTGGGCCGGCGAATCGTTGCGTTCGGCGCCGGAGGACGTGTGGGGCGCCGGCGCCATCATCGAGGCCCTCGACCGGGTGGACCTGGCCTCGATGGAGGCGCTGGGTGCGGCGGACTCGTTCCGGACCGCCCTCGCCCGCGGGCTGCCGCTCGACGAGCTGACGAGCGGGCGGGAGCTGGTCGAGCGCGGCTTCGCCGAGGACGTCGCGATCGCGGGCGAGCTGGACTGGAGCTCGAAGGTCCCGCACCTGGTGCACGGCGCATTCGTCGCCTGACCCCTCTCGTCTTGTCGGTGCTCAGCACCTGCAAGACGACAGGGGTCAGGCTCCGGCGAGGGCGCGCTCCGTGATGGACGCGTACGCCGAGGACAGGTCCCGGCCGGTGGAGAGCAGCGCCTGGGGCAGCAGGCTGGTCTCGGTGAGGCCCGGCATCACGTTCGACTCGAGGAACCAGGGACGGCCGTCGGCGTCGACGATCAGATCGGCGCGCGACAGGTGGCGCAGACCCATCGACCGGTGCGCCAGCAGGGCCAGCCCTCCGGCAGCGGCAGCCACGCCGGCATCGATGCGCGCGGGCGTGTAGAACCGGGTCTCGCCCGCGGTGTACCGCTCCTCGAAGCCGTAGAACCCGCTGCGCGGCACGATCTCGACCGCGGGCAGCGCCTCCGGCCCGGAGTCCCCGTCGATCACGCCAACCGCGATCTCGGTGCCGACCACCCGCTGCTCGATCAGCGCCTCGTCCGCGTAGGTGAACGCGTCCATCAGCGCGCGGGGCAGCTGGTCGGCGGACTCGACGACGGTCACGCCCTGCGCGGACCCGCCCCTGGCGGGCTTGACGACCAGGCCCTCCCGCATGGAGCCGAGGATCGTGTCGATCGCGCTCCTGGCGCCGATCTCCCGGAACACCTCCCGCGTCAGGGTCACGGAGGCGGGCGTATCCCCTCCGGCCGTGCCGACCACGCGCTTCGCGGTCGGCTTGTCCCACGCGAGGCGGGCGGCGGGACCGCGGCCGCCGATGTACGGCAGCCCGGCGACGTCGAGCAGCGCCCGCAGCGACCCGTCCTCCCCGCTCGCGCCGTGCAGGGCCGGCCAGACCACGTCCGGCCGCTCGGCGAGCAGCGTCGGCAGCAGGCGCGCGTCGGGCTCGGCGGTCGTGACGTGCCAGCCGAGCCGGGACAGCGCGTCAACGACCCGGCGGCCGGAGCGCAGGGACACGTCGCGCTCGTGCGAGATCCCGCCCGAGAGCACCACCACGGAGGTCGTTCCAGCCATCAGGTCTCCCAGGGGTCGGGTGCGCAGCCGTCAGCGCAGGTCGGGCGGCGGGGCGCCGACGGCGCGACCGCCTCGGCGTGGGGCCAGCGAGCCCGTGCCGGCGAAGGCCCGCACCAGCTCGAGCTCGCCGTTCACGACCGTCGCGAGCCGCTGGATGCCGACCGCGATGTCCTCGGGCGTCGGGTAGCAGAAGGACAGCCGCATCTCGTGGCCGCCCGAGCCGTCCGCGTAGAAGCCCGTGCCCGGGGTGTAGGCGACCAGCTCCCGCACGGCGCGCGGCAGCATCTGCTTCGAGTGCAGCTCGTCCGGCAGGCCGACCCAGATGTAGAACCCGCCGTTCGGCTCGTTCCAGGTCAGGTTCGGCAGGTGGGTCCTGAGTGCCGTCAGCATCGCGTCTCGCCGCTCGCGGTAGACGTCGCGGAACCGGCCGATCTGCGCCCGCCAGTCGACCGTCTCGAGGTACTCGCTGATGAGGTGGTGGTTGAAGCTGGAGGGGGAGAGGATCGCGGACTCCGCCGCGAGCACCAGCTTCTCGCGGATGGCGTGCGGCGCGACCGCCCAGCCGACGCGGAACCCCGGCGCGAACGTCTTCGAGAACGACCCGAGGTAGACCACCCCGTCGGGGTTCAGCGTCTGCAGCGGCAGGGGCGGCGCCTCGTCGAACCACAGCAGCCCGTACGGGTTGTCCTCGACGATCAGCACCCCGAGCCGGGCGCAGATCTCGACGACCTGCGGCCGGCGCTCCGCGGACAGCGTGATCCCGGCGGGGTTGTGGAAGGTCGGGATGGTGTACAGGAACTTGACGGTGCAGCCGGCAGCGCGCTGCTCGAGGATCGCGGCTTCGAGCACCTCCGGCACCAGACCGTCTGCGTCCATCGGCAGGTGCACGACCCGCGCCTGGTACGAGGTGAAGACCCCGAGCGCGCCCACGTAGCTGGGACCCTCGGCGAGGATGACGTCGCCCGGGTCGATGAACAGCTTCGTGACCAGGTCGATGGCCTGCTGGGAGCCGGTCGTCGTGACGACGTCGTCGGCGGAGGCGCGGATGCCCTCCTCCGCCATCACCTCCACGATGTGCTCGCGGAGGCGGGGGAGGCCCTGACCGGACCCGTACTGCAGGGCGGCGGGCGCCTCGGTGAGCAGCACGCGGTCGATCGCGCCGGCGACCAGCTCGCGCGGGATCGCCTTGACGTACGGCATGCCGCCGGCGAGGGAGACGACCTCGGGACGCGAGGCCACGGCGAAGAGCGCCCTGACCTCGCTGGCGGCCAGGCCGGAGGCCCGCTCGGCGTACGTGGCGAGCCACGGGTCGAGGTCGGTGCCGGTCGGGCGCAGGTCGCTCACGTCGGTTCCTTGGTGAGACGGTGCCCCAGCAGGACGAGTGCACAGGGGCAGGAGGGATCCGGGACGTGGTTCGTCCTGCTGGAGGCGATTCGTCCTGCCGGGGTGCTGGCCCCCGCCCGACGGTCCCGGCGCGTGTCGCGCCGGCCGAGGAGTGGGGGCCGTCAGGCCAGGACGGAGGCGAGGTCGGCCTCGATGGCGGGCTTCGGCTTGGCGCCGATGACCGTCTTCACGACCTCGCCGTTCGAGTACAGCTTCATCGCGGGGATCGACGTGATCTGGTACTTCAGGGCCGTCTCGGGGTTCTCGTCGACGTTGAGCTTGACGATCGAGATCTTGTCCGCGTGCTCCTCCGCGATCTCGGCCAGCACCGGGCCGACCCGACGGCAGGGACCGCACCAGGCGGCCCAGAAGTCCACGAGCACAGGCTTGTCCGACTTGAGGACCTCCTGCTCGAACGTCGCATCCGTCACTTCGCGCATCGTGCGATCACTCCAATGGAAGGAAAGAGGAACGAGGGGGAACTCTACGCCCGGCCGACCAGCGCGCCGTCCGGCGTGAACGTCGCGCCCGCGGCGGGCGACTCGCCGGGCGCGCTGTCGCCGCGCGCCTGGGCGAGCAGATCGGCGGGGAGGGCGGCGAGGTAGTGCTCGGCGTCCAGCGCCGCGACGGTGCCGGAGGCGGCCGCGGTCACGGCCTGGCGGTAGGTCGGGTCGATCACGTCGCCTGCGGCGAACACGCCGGGCAGCGAGGTGCGCGACGAACGGCCGTCGACCTTGATCGTGCCCTCGGGCGTCAGCTCGAGCACGTCCTTGACCAGCTCGGTGCGCGGGTCGTTGCCGATCGCGATGAAGACGCCGTCGAGGGGCAGGTCGGTGTCCTCCCCGCCGTTCGTGGACGCCAGCCGCACCCCGCCGACGAGGTCGCCGCCGGTGATCTCCTCGATGCGCGAGTTCCACGCGAACTCGATCTTGGGGTCGTCGAACGCGCGCTCCTGCATGATCTTGGAGGCGCGCAGGCGGTCGCCGCGGTGCACGAGGGTGACCTTGTCGGCGAACTTCGTGAGGAAGGTCGCCTCCTCCATCGCGGAGTCGCCGCCGCCCACGACGGCGATGCTCTTGCCGCGGAAGAAGAACCCGTCGCAGGTCGCGCACCACGAGACGCCGTGGCCGGAGAGGCGGTCCTCGCCGGGCACGCCGAGCCTCCGGTAGGCCGAGCCGCTGGCCACGATGACGGTGAGGGCCTCGTACACCTTGTGGTACTTGCCCTCGCCGACGTGGACCCGCTTGACGTCGCCGTCCAGCTCCACCGCGGTGACGTCCTCGAGCACGACCTCGGTGTCGAACCGCTTCGCCTGCTGGAGCATGTTCTCCATCAGCTCGGGCCCCATGATGCCGTCGGGGAAGCCGGGGAAGTTCTCCACGTCGGTGGTGTTCATCAGCTCGCCGCCGGCCTCGACGGAGCTCGCGATCAGCAGCGGCTTCAGCTGGGCGCGGGCGGCGTAGATCGCGGCCGTGTACCCCGCGGGTCCCGAGCCGATGATGATGACCTGACGCATGCTGCGCTCCTCGTTCTCCGTCACGGAGTGTGAAACGGTAGCCGGAGGGGTGCTATTCCGGCACCCGCGGCGCCCGGGTGGCCCCCGAAGAAGTGCCGGTCAGCGCTGGATCCTGGCCCGGATCGTGTCGACCACGAGGCGCAGCTCGGGGGCTCGGGTCAGCGCGAGGACGCCGACGTACACCAGGGCGACCGCGGCGGCGATCGACACCGCGCCGACGAGCCCGCCGATGCGCGAGGACAGGATCCAGCCGTCGCCGAATCCGCCGAGCAGCGCGAGCACCGCGACGCCCGCGACGAGCGACGGCGCGGCGGCGAGCAGGATCCTGCGGATCCCCGCGGCCAGGTGGGGGTCGACGAGCCGCCCGATCCGTCTGCGCAGCAGCGCAGCGGCGACGACGACCTGCACGGCGGTGCCGATCGAGATCACGAGGGCGATGCCCGCGGCCTTCCAGGCGGCGGGCAGGAGGAAGCAGAGCAGCAGCCCGGGCACGACGACGGCGAGCTGCGCGAGCGTGAAGCGGAACGGCGTGCGGGTGTCCGCGAGGGCGTAGAAGCAGCGCTGCACGAGGTAGAGGACCGTGAACGGGATCAGGCCGACGAGGTAGGCGACGAGGACCGGTGCCACCGCCCGGGTCTGCGCGGCTCCCTCGCTGAAGAACGCCATCACGGGGAGCGACGCGGTCAGCAGCATCACGGTGGCCGCGCCCATCACGAGCAGGACGATCCGCAGCTGCGTGCTGAGGTCGTCGCGCACGGCGGCGGTGTCGCCGCGGGCCGCCGCCTCGCTGATGCGCGGGTAGAAGGCGGTGGCGAGCGACACCGTGACGATCGAGTGCGGCAGCATGAACAGCAGCCAGGACGTCTGCAGGGCGAACGCCGACGCGGTGTCCTCGGTCGACGCCGAGGTCGCGACGAACGTCTGCAGGAACCCGGCCGCCTGGGTCAGCACGAGCATCGCGAACGTCCAGCCGACGGCCTCACCGGTCGCTCGGAGACCCACGCCGCGCCACCGCAGGTCCGGCCGGTACCGCAGCCCCGCGCCGCGCCAGGCGAGCACGAGGACGAGCGCCTGCACGACGAGGCCCAGGGTCGTGCCGCCCGCGAGCAGCGCGCTCTGCTCGAACGGCAGCGGATCGACGCGGCCCGGCGCGACGGTGCTGAAGACGGCGAGGAACAGGACGAGCGTCGCGATCGAGACCACGTTGTTCGCGACGGGTGCCCAGGTGTACGCGCCGAACCGGCGGCGCGCGTTCAGCACCTCCCCCAGCACCGCGTACATGCCGAGGAAGAAGATCTGCGGCATCGCCCAGTACGCGAGCGGCACGGCGATCTCGTACGTGGCCTGGTCGCTGATGGTCAGCCGCATGAGCAGCGGGGCCGCGAGCGTGAGCACGACGGTGATCGCGCCGATCGCGAGCACCGCGATCGTCACGAGCTTGTTGACGTACGCCTCGCCGCCGTCCGCACCGCGACTCGCCCGGATGGTCTGCGGCACGAGGACCGCGCTGACGAGCCCGCCGCCGATCAGTGCGTAGAGGCTGACGGGCATCTGGTTCGAGACCGTGAACGCGTTGCCGACGATGTTCGTCGAGCCGACGAACAGGATCGTCAGCACGAACGTGCGGGCGAAGCCGAGCAGCCGGGACACGATCGTCCCGGAGGCGAGCAGGGCGCTCGCGCGCCCGACGCCGGAGCTCACGCGGCCGCCACCGCGCGCTGCGGCGGCTGCCTGCGGCGCTTGACGTTCCGGTAGACGCCCAGCGCGAGCAGCAGCGCGAGCGCGCCGAGCAGCACGACGGCGACGATCGTGTCGAAGCCGGCGCTCACCTGCACGTCGCGCTCGGCGGCCTTCCCGATCGGCGCGCCGGAGGGGGTCGTGAGGCTCAGCGTGACCCGCGTCGACCCGTTGGTGATCGACTTGAAGGCGAGCTGCCCCTTGTTCGTCGCGTTCGCCGGGACCGCGACCTCGACCCCCTTGCCGGTGAACTGCAGGCGGCCGTTGCTCACCGTGGCGTGCACGACGACCTGCACCGGCACGTCGAGGTCGTTCTTCACCGACACCTGCAGTCGGCCGTCCGTGCCGATCGCGTTCGAGCCGGAGGTCTGCGTGGGGATGCTGATCGCGTTCCCGAGGGCGGCGAACCGCTGCTGCACCGACACCGCGGCTGCCGCCCACGCGGTGTCGTCGCCGCGCCACGCGGCTGACAGCGTGCCGAGCAGGGCCAGCCGCTGCGGCCCGGTGACCGTCGCGGCGCCGGCCGTGACCGCCGAGCCGAGCTCCAGCACCTCGCGGTCGCCCGCGAGCAGCGCCTTCGCGGTCGCGACCCGGGCCGGGGCGGTCGACAGCGGCCGCAGCCCGACCGTCGCCGGCCCGGTCGCGGCCGCGAGGTCGGCGAGCGAGCGGCCGTCGATCCACGGCTGGCTCCCGAGCAGGGAGAACGCCCTGCCGATGCCGTCCGCCTCCGAGGACCGTCCGACGACGGCGAGCACCGCGGCCGCGTCGCCGCTGACGGCGTCGGTGGCGAGCACGCCGACCAGCCGGGCGAGCGCCGCACCGCCCGTCGGCCCCCGGCCCGCCGCCGCGACGAGGAGCGCGGAGGCGCTCGCGTCCGCGACCAGCGCCTTCGCCCCGCCGATGCGCGCGGACGGCCCGGCCGCGCGGCGAGCCGCGGTGTCGGCGACGTCCGTGGAGGACAGCAGGAGCGTGTCGCCCGCCTTCGCGAGGGCGCCGGCGTCGGCGCCGGTCGTCGTGCCCGGCACCGGCCAGGCGACCTGCAGATCCGACCAGCCCCACGCGGTCAGGTCCTGGACGGTGGTGCCCGCCGCTCCGGCGGTCGCCGTCGGCTGCGGCGTCGCTCCGGTGCCGCCGTCCGCGGTCACGACCGAGGTCCCCGCGAAGCTGGTCGGGCCGAGCGGCGCACCCGCGCCCGCAGCGCGCTGCAGGGTCACGTCGCCATCGCCGTACGGCAGCTCGACGACCTGGTTCGGCAGATGCTGCAGGCGGCGCAGCAGGTCCTGCGCGGCCGGCGGAGCCGCCCCGCCGGCGAGCCGGATGGAGGCGAGCACCTCGGGGTCGAGCGCCACGGTCGCCCACGGCGCGGACTCCGCGGCGCGGACCGCGGCGTCCCAGGCGCCGCCCGGATCGGTGAGCGCCTGCTGCTCGGCGGTGTCCACCACGCCGGTGGCGTTCGCGGGAGCGAGCACCGGCACGACGACGCCGAAGCCGATCGGGCGGGCCGATGCGCCCATCCGCACGACGACCGACTGGCCGATCGCCTTCGTGGCGTCCGTCGCGGACCGGTACCGCACGTACACGAGCCGTGCCCCGCTCGCCGCGGTCACGGTGTTCGCGAGATCCTTGGCCGAGACGGTGGTCCGCACCGTGGCGGAGGCGCCGGGCGCCAGTGCCGGGACCTCCTCGTCCGCCTTCGGGATCAGGTAGCCCTGCAGCTCCTCGGGCGGCTGGGCGAGCTTCTCCAGCAGGGTGCTCGAGCTCGCGATCGGCTGCTGGTCCATCGAGAACGCGAGGTCGCCCGCGGCCAGGGCGGTCGACGTCGTGTTCGTGATCCGCACGTCGATCGTCAGATCGCGGCCCTGGCGCAGGATCCCGCCGCCCTGCGGTGCGACGACGACGGTGGGCGCGGGTCCGGTCGCGGCGACCGCGGGGGAGACGAGCAGGCCCGCGCTCGCGACGACGCCGGCGAGGAGGCCGCCGAGCAGTCGGCGAGCCGTCATCGGTCGACGCCGGACACGCGCTCCCCCTCCCCCGGCACGGATGGCAGTGTATTGAGGGCACCCCCCGATCGGGGCACGCCGCGCGCATCCATAGGCTGGGGGCATGCATCCGGTGGCGGCGGCCGTGCCCCGCCTGACGGCGCTGGCGGAGCGCGACTCCGTCCGGAGGGTCGTCGAGGCGTTCGAGTCCGCCGGGCACGAGATCGCCCTCGTCGGCGGTCCCGTGCGCGACGCGCTGCTCGACCGGGCGGTCACCGACCTGGACCTCACGACCTCCGCGCTGCCGGACGAGTCGGCGCGGGTGCTGAAGCCGGTGGCGTCCGCGATGTGGGACGTCGGCCGCGCGTTCGGCACGATCGCCGTCCGCGTCGCCGGGGACAGTGTCGAGGTGACCACCTACCGCCGCGACGAGTACGTGCCCTCCTCCCGCAAGCCCGAGGTGGTGTTCGGCGACACCCTCGACGGCGACCTGAAGCGCCGCGACTTCACGGTCAACGCCATCGCGGTGCGGCTGCCGTCGCTCGCGATCGTGGACCCGACCGGCGGCATCGCGGCGGCGGCCGATCGCCGGCTGACGACGCCGTCGCCCGCCGTGGAGTCGTTCGACGAGGACCCCCTGCGGATGCTCCGCGCGGCCCGCTTCACCTCGCAGCTGGGGTTCCGGCTCGACGACGAGGGCCGCAGGGCGATGACGTCGCTCGCGGAGCGCATCGACGTCGTCTCGCCGGAGCGGATCCGGGACGAGCTGGTCAAGCTGCTCGCCACGGACGACCCGGTGCCCGGCCTCGAGCTGCTGGTCGACACCGGGCTGGCGGACCGGGTGCTGCCCGAGCTGCCCGCGCTGCGGCTGACGCGCGACCGCGAGCACCGCCACAAGGACGTGTACCGGCACAGCCTCACGGTGCTGCAGCAGGCGATCGAGCTCGAGCACGAGCGGTTCCCCGGACAGGCGCCGGACGTCGTGCTGCGGACCGCCGCGCTGCTGCACGACATCGGCAAGCCCGCGACCCGGCGGCTCGAGGGCGGCGGCGTCGTCACGTTCCACCACCACGACGTCGTCGGGGCGAAGCTCGCCAGGAAGCGGCTGAAGGCGCTGCGGTTCCCGAACGCGGAGGTCGACGCGGTCGCCCGGCTGATCGAGCTGCACCAGCGGTTCTTCGGGTACGGCGAGGCCGGCTGGTCGGACTCGGCCGTGCGGCGCTACGTGCGGGACGCGGGCGACCAGCTCGCGCGGCTGCACGTCCTGACCCGGGCCGACGTGACGACGCGGAACGTGCGGAAGGCCGAGTACCTCGCGTTCGCCTACGACGACCTCGAGGACCGGATCGCGCAGCTGTCCGAGCAGGAGGAGCTGGACGCGATCCGCCCCGACCTCGACGGCGAGGCGATCATGCGAGTGCTGGGCCTGCGGCCGGGCCCCGACGTCGGCGCCGCCTACCGCTTCCTCCTCGAGCTGCGGATGGAGGAGGGCCCGCTCGGCGAGGACGAGGCGACCCGCCGCCTCCGCGAGTGGTGGGCTGAGCGCTCCTCCTGACCGCCGTCGGCGGGGACCCGGCGTGGCCGGCCTGCGCGATGCGCTTTGAAGGAGTTTCGGCGTCGAAGCCGCGAGTCGCTCCGGTCGTCCGCGCCGAAACTCCTTCAAAACGAACGCTGGGTCCCAGCCATCTCGAAGACCCCCGCCGGAGGCGATCAGGAGCCCGGGGCACGCTCGGGTTCGCGCCCCGGTCGGGGGTCGGGTACGATTCCAAGGTTGCCCGGGCGGCGTCAGCCTGCCCGCGCATCGTTCACACCCTCCTGCCACGGACCTTCCGTGGCCGTTCAGACCAGAGGAGGTGGGGTAGTGACGCAGAAGTACGAGCTCATGGTCATCCTGGACCCGAGCATCGACGAGCGGACCGTCGCGCCCAGTCTGGATCGGTTCCTCGGTGTCATCCGCAACGACGGTGGCACGGTCGACAACGTCGACATCTGGGGCCGTCGCCGGCTGGCGTACGAGATCGACAAGCACAGCGAGGGCATCTACGCCGTGGTCAACCTGACCGCGACGAGCGCCACGACGCAGGAGCTGAACCGGCAGCTGGGCCTGTCCGAGGCGGTGCTGCGCACGAAGGTGCTGCGCGCCGATGAGGCGGTCGCTCAGATCGGCAAGCCCAACGACAACGCCGGCGAGCCCCGCCCGGAGCGCAGCGAGCGCCCCGACCGCGGTTCGCGCGGACCCCGCCCGCCCCGCACCTCCACCCCGAGGTAGTCGGCCGTGGCAGGCGAAACGATCATCACGGTCGTCGGCAACCTGACCAGCGACCCCGAGCTGCGGTACACGCAGAACGGGCTCGCGGTCGCGAACTTCACGATCGCCTCGACGCCGCGCAACTTCGATCGCGCGAGCAACGAGTGGAAGGACGGCGAAGCGCTGTTCCTCCGCGCGAGCGTGTGGCGCGACTTCGCCGAGCACGTCGCCGGTTCGCTGACGAAGGGCTCGCGGGTCATCGCGACCGGCCGGCTGAAGCAGCGCTCCTACGAGACGAAGGAGGGCGAGAAGCGCACCTCCATCGAGCTCGAGGTCGATGAGATCGGCCCCTCCCTCCGTTACGCGACCGCGCAGGTCACCCGCTCCAGTGGCGGTGGCGGAGGCGGCGGTGGACGCGGCCAGGTCGGCGGCGGTCAGGGTGGCGGCGGCCAGGGCGGTGGCGGCGGTGGCCGTCCCCAGCAGTCGCAGCCGCAGAGCGACCCGTGGGGCACGCCCTCGCAGGGCGGCGGCAACGACGGCTGGAGCGCCCCCGGCGCCTACGACGACGAGACCCCCTTCTAGGTCTCGTCCCCTCTCGCACACCTCAGACAGAACGTAAGGAATCTCTCATGGCAGGCAAGTCGCGCGGCGACAGCCGCAAGCCGCGGACGAAGGGCGGCAAGCCCGTCGCTCCCGCGAAGCGCATCAAGGTCGGGGTGATCGACTACAAGGACGTCGCCACCCTGCGCAAGTTCATCTCCGAGCGCGGCAAGATCCGCGCCCGCCGCATCACCGGTGTCTCCGTGCAGGAGCAGCGGCTCATCGCCCGTGCCGTGAAGAACGCGCGCGAGATGGCCCTGCTCCCCTACTCCGGCTCCGGCCGCTGATCGGGAGGGGATCGCCATGGCATCCACCAAGCTGATCCTGACGCACGAGGTCTCCGGCCTCGGCAGCGCCGGTGACATCGTCGAGGTCAAGAGCGGCTACGCCCGCAACTACCTCGTCCCGCAGGGCTTCGCCACCGCGTGGACGCGCGGCGGCCAGAAGCAGGTCGACGCGATCTCGAAGGCCCGTGCGTCCCGCGCGGCCGCCTCGCTCGAGGACGCGCAGGCGACCAAGGCGCGGCTCGAGGCCGCACCGGTGCGCATCCCGGTGCGCACCGGTCAGGCCGGGCGTCTGTTCGGCTCCGTGTCGACCGCGGACGTGGCCGACGCGGTGGCGGAGGCGGGCCTCGGCTCGATCGACCGCCGCACGATCGAGTTCGCGTCGCCCGTGCGCGCGACCGGGACCCACTCGGCGACCGTCCGGCTGCACGACGACGTCTCCGCGTCGCTGACCCTCGAGGTCGTCGGCAAGCGCTGACTCCCGCACGTACGATCCGGCGCCGGTCCCCCACAGGGGCCGGCGCCGTTCGCGTCCGCCTCCGACCGTTCATCTCACGTACCACGAGTCGACGCCGACACGCCATGGCGCGGTGTTCCATCGATGGTCGAAGCCAGTTATCCCCAGACCGCCCTGTGCATTTCCGAACCCCTGATCAGCATCCGTTTCAAGGTGTCGTTCAGGTCGGTCGGACGGAAGTTCTCCACAGCCGATCCACATGGGTACAACCCTGTTGCTGGCGCGTCCTCCACACCGCCGTGCACAGGCCGTCGCATAGTTTCCCCCTGCCCGACGGCGAGGAGCGCGTGTCCGGGCCCGGTGCTAGACCACGGGTGAGCGGGCGGCGACGTCGCCGCGACCGCCGCCGGCGGAGCACGGAGGGGGAGGGGGATCGGCATGTCGATGACGGAGTGGGACGTGGAGGGCGCGCCGTGGGAGGAGCAGGCCTCCACCCGCAAGGAGCGCACGCCGCCGCACAACCTGCTGGCCGAGCAGAGCGCGCTCGGCGGCATGCTGCTGTCCACCGACGCCGTGGCCGACGTGCTCGAGGTCGTCATCGGTCCCGACTTCTACGTGCCGAAGCACGAGGTCATCTTCCAGGCGATCCTGGCGCTCTACTCGCGCGGCGAGCCGACCGACGCGATCACGGTCGGCGACGAGCTGGGGCGCACCGGCGACGTGCAGCGCGCCGGCGGCGAGGCGTACCTGCACACGCTCACGAACATCGTCCCGACCGCGGCGAACGCGGGCTACTACGCCCAGATCGTCGCCGAGCAGGCCGTGCTGCGCCGCCTGGTCGAGACGGGCACGCACATCGCGCAGATGGGCTACGCGGCCGAGGGCGACGCGCTCGACCTGCTGAACCAGGCGCAGGCCGAGGTGTTCGCCATCGCGCGCGAGTCCGCGACAGAGGACTTCTCGCCGCTGTCCGAGGCCGTCACCATCGCCATCGACGAGATGGAGGCGGCGTCCGGCCGCGACGGCGAGCTGACCGGCGTGCCGACGGGCTTCCGGCAGCTCGACGAGCTGACGAACGGGCTGCACCCCGGGCAGATGATCATCGTCGGCGCGCGGCCCGCGATGGGCAAGTCGACCCTCGCGCTCGACCTCGCCCGCGTCGCCAGCGTGAAGCACAACGTGCCCACGATCTTCTTCTCCCTCGAGATGGGCAAGAGCGAGATCGCGATGCGGCTGATGGCCGCCGAGGCGACGATCTCGATGCAGGACATGCGCAAGGGCCGGCTCGGCGCCGAGGACTGGACGAAGATCGCCGCCACCCGCGGCCGGATCAACGACGCTCCGCTCTACATCGACGACAGCCCCAACATGTCGCTCGTCGAGATCCGCGCGAAGTGCCGCCGGCTGAAGCAGAAGTACGGCCTCGGCCTGGTGGTGATCGACTACCTGCAGCTGATGACCAGCGGCAAGCGGGTGGAGAGCCGCCAGCAGGAGATCAGCGAGTTCTCCCGAGCGCTGAAGCTGCTCGCGAAGGAGCTGAACGTGCCGCTCATCGCGCTGTCCCAGCTGAACCGCGGGCCCGAGCAGCGCGCCGACAAGCGGCCGGCGATCTCCGACCTCCGCGAGTCCGGCTCGATCGAGCAGGACGCCGACATCGTGATCCTGCTCCACCGCGAGAACGCCTTCGATCGCGACCAGCCGAATCCCGACGCCGACCTGATCGTCGCGAAGCACCGCGCCGGTCCCACGGACACCGTCACCGTCGCCTTCCACGGCCGCTACTCCCGCTTCGCCGACATCGCGGTGTGAGCCGTGTTCGCCTTCGGCGCGCGCGCGCCGAAGGCTGTGCCGCACCGAAGCGCCTGAACGGTGCTTCGGCTGACGGCGTGCGGGAAGCACGGCATGAGCGCGCCGAAGGCGGTGCCGGCTCCGGAGGGTGAGGGCTCTCGACGGACCGTAGAATTGCTCCCCGGTCCGCGGAGCGCCGGCCGGGAGGGACACGTGAGCACGACGACCGCACGCGACGGGTTCCGCGCCTCCACCGTCGCCGGCGTCGCGGTCCGGGCCGTCATCGCCGCGGCGCTGGCCGCCGTCGTCACCTTCACCCCCGACCACACCGCCCGCACGGGGCTCGTGGTGCTGGGCGTCTACCTGCTCGTGCAGGCCGCCGTCCTGGGCGGCGGCGCGGCGGCGCTCGCGCGCACCCGGGCGGGCCGTGGCCTCGTGGCCGCCCGGGCGGCCGTCTCCCTCGTCGGCGGCGTGGTCGCGCTCACCGGAGTCGCGTCCGGGCTGGACCTGCTGCGGCCGCTCGAGGCGCTCGTCTTCGGTCTGGTGGGCGCGCTCGAGATCGTGGGCGGCCTGCTCGGCGGGGAGCGCAGCGAGCTCGCCGGTGACGCCGTCGTCGTCGGCGGGCTGCAGGTGCTGGTCGGGGTGCTGCTCGTGGTGCTGAACCCCGACGCCCTGTTCGCGGTGGGGGTGCTGAGCGCGTGGGGCGCGGTGGTCGCGGTGTACCTCGGGATCTCGGCCGCGAACCTCCGCCGCCGGAGCGCGCGGCGGTGACGGGGCCGACCCGGCGGGAGCGCCTCAAGCCCCTGGAGCTGGTCGCGATGGCCGGGGTGCTCGCCGTCTTCACCGGCGGCATCGCGCTGGCCGCGACACGGGAGCTCGACCTCGCGGCGGTCTTCGCGGGCGTCGCGTTCATCGCCGCGCTGCTGGTCCTCGCGATGCTCGCGCTCGCGGCGGGGGACGGGGCGGCGTCCACGCTCGACGGACCCGTGCTCGACCGGTACGACGGGCCTCCCGCACCGCCGGTCGCGCCGCCGATCGAGCCGTCCACGCCCCCGGCGACCCAGGAGCCGGTCGCCGAAGCACCGCCCGAAGGTCCCCGGTCCGCGCAGGACCCCGACGACCGCTGACCGTCAGATCGCGGGGACCGCGTCCAGCCAGCCCGCGGCCGCCGTCGCGCTGCGGATGACGAGCTCGGCCTCGTGCGCGAAGTCGCGCAGGCGCTCGAGGTCGACGGACTCCGCGGCGCGCGCGGATCCGTTCAGCAGGCAGAGCGCGCCGATGGTCGTGCCGTCCTCCGCATGGATCGGCACGCCGGCGTAGAACGGCGCGTGCACCAGGCCGAGGAACGCGTTCGTGGAGAAGCGCTCGTCGCGCTTCGCGTCCTCGACGACGAGCGGCTCGTCGGTGGCGACGACGACCTCGCAGTAGGTCAGGGACCGGGGCGCGGCCACCGGTGCGGTGCCGGTGCTCGCGACGTGCCAGGTCCGGTCGCCGTCGAGCAGGGAGACCATCGCCTCGGTGACGTGGAACTCGCGGGCCGCCCGCTCGACGATCGACTGCAGCGCCGCCAGGTCGCTCGCGCGGGCGGCCTCCACGATCGTGCGCACCTCGGCTCGGTCGAACCGCTCCGCGCGGACGGTGCCGGTGGCCGCGACGTGCGCGTCGCGGACCGCGGACGCGAGCACGGCGGCGATCGGCGTCGCGAACGCGGAGTAGAGGTCCGTGCTCGGGCGGCGGCCGGCGAAGGCGGCGAGCCGGGGCGCAGGCAGGAAGACGACGCCGGGCCGCACCTCCGCGAGCCGCCGCGCGACGCGGTCGAGCCGGCGCGCGTGCCGCACCGCGAGCGGACCCACCGGCCGGACCCGGCCGGGCACGTGGACGTCGGGGATGCCGACCAGCACGACGGGTGCGCCCGCCGGCAGGCCGGACTGGACCGCGTCGAGCAGGTCGATGAGGCGCGCGCCCCAGTCGGCCACCGGGGTGAGGCGCATCGCGTCGCTCTGGCCGATCTCGATGACCGCGCCGTGGAAGGAGGTGTCGGCCCGGTCGGCCAGCCAGGTGACGGCGGTCGCGGCGGTCATCGCCGCGTCGCCGACGAACTCGACCTCGCAGGCGGATCCGGTGATGGCGCGCAGGCCCCTGGCGAGCTCGCCGGTCGGCGCGAGACGGTGGCTGGAGACGCCCCAGCCGTGCGCCATCCCGTTGCCGATGAACAGGAAGCGCAGCGCCTCGCCCGAACCGGTGCGGACCCACGGCCGGTCGATCGGACGGGCCAGGGTGCGTCGGCGATGGTGCATGACCGCGAACAGCAGCTCCGCCGGCTGGCGGAGGAGGGCGGTCGGCCCGCTGGGGAAGCTCACAGGAGCAGCCTGACTGAAACGAACGGTTCAGTCGTCCCCCAGAGAGCGGGTGTCACCGAGTGCAGCACCCGGTCGGGATCCCGTGCACCCTCGCCCGGGGGTGGGCGCTACGCGCGGACTGCTGCCTCGCCGTCGGCGCGAGCGGCGACGAGCTCCCGGATCGCTTCGTCCGCCTCCTGCGCGAACGCCTGCAGCTCGTCCAGGTCCACCCGATCCGCATCGCGCGGGAACGCGTGCAGCAGGCACAGGGCGCCGATCGCCGACCCGTCGGGCGCGTGCACGGGGGCGCCCGCGTAGAAGCGCGCGTGCTCGAGGTCGAGGAAGCCGTTGGAGGCGAACCGCGGGTCCCGCTCCAGGTTCTCCACGACCAGCGGCCGGTCGGAGTCGACCACGATCGGGCAGCCGGTCAGCGAGGCGGGCACCTGCATGGGTGCCGTGCCGCCGTGCGCGACGTGCCACGTGCGCCCGCCGTCGACCATCGTGACGGCGGACTCCATCACACCGAAGCGGTCGCGCGCGCGGGCCAGGATCTCCTCCAGCGCGAGCAGCGCGCCCTCCCGCCTCGCCTCGACGACGGCGCGCACGGTGTCGTGGCCGAAGGTCTCCGCCGCGGCCGGGATCTCGGCCGCACCGCCGACGATCGCCTCGCCCACCACGGCCGTGAGCGCGGCGGCGAACGCCTCGTACAGCGCGGCGTCCGGTACGGACCCGGTATGGGGCCGCAGGTCGGGCGACGGCACGAACCGCGTCGCCGGCCGGTCGCCCACGACGCGGCGCGAGACCGAGTCGAGCCGGCGCGCGCGGCGGCGGAGCAGGGCGCTCATCCGGCGCACCCGCTGCGCGGCGTAGACGTCGGGGATGCCGACCACCACGATCGGGGCGCCATCGGGCAGGTCGCGACGCACGGCGTCCAGCAGGTCGCCGAGCCGCGCCTCCCAGTCCCGTGCGGGCGTCAGCCGCATCGCGTCGTTCGAGCCGATCGCGACGACGGCGCAGTCGAACGACCGGTCCGCCCGGCCCTCGAGCCAGAGCGGAGCGGTCTGCGCGCTCATCGCCGCGTCGCCGACGAACTCGACCTCGCAGCCGAGGCCCGTGGCCGCCGCGAGCGCGGCGGCGAGGCGGCCGGTGGGCGCGGCCCGGTGGGAGGCGACGCCCCAGCCGTGGCCGATGCCGTTCGCGACCAGCAGGACGCGCCGGACCCCCTGCTCGGGCGAGCCGCTGCGGACCACGGTGTGATCGGTGGGCCGGACCATCCCGCCCCGCCGGAGGTGCATCAGGGCGTACGCGAGGCCCGCGGCGCGGCGCAGGGGGCCGGTACGGCTCGCCGGATGCGTCATGTCGGCATCGTCCTGCCCGCGCGCGGGTGGGAGCGAGCCCCAGTGCACGTGCCACGGGAACCGCGGGCGACGGCCATGTACCGAGTCTGGCTCCCGGCGGAAGGGGACGGCGACCCCCAGACCGCGGCGCGCAGATCGTGCACCCGGCAGGGAGCCGAGCGCACGGGATCAGCGGATGTGCTCGACCTGCTGCTGCGCCAGACCGGTGTACGACGCGGGCGTGAGGTCCGCGAGCCGCTGGGCCGCGGCCGCGTCCAGGCCGAGTCCCGCGACGAACTCGCGCATCCGCTCGGCGGTGACCCGCCGGCCCCGCGTGAGCGCCTTCACGAGCTCGTACGGGTTGGTCGCCGCGCTGCGCCCGGCGACGATCTCGGCGCGCACCACCGTCTGCACGGCCTCCCCCAGCACCTCCTGGTTGGCGTCGAGGTCCGCGAGCAGCCGGTCGCGGTCGAGATCGATCTCGCGCAGCCCGCGCGCCAGGTTGTCGAGCGCCACGAGGCCGTGCCCCAGGGCGACGCCGACGTTCCGCTGGGTCGTCGAGTCGGTGAGGTCGCGCTGCCAGCGGGAGGTGACGAGGGTGCGGGACAGCGTGGTCAGCAGGCCGTCCGCGAGCTCGAGGTTCGCCTCCGCGTTCTCGAACCGGATGGGGTTCACCTTGTGCGGCATCGTCGAGCTGCCGGTCGCGCCCGCCTGCGGCACCTGCGTGAGGTACCCCTCCGCGATGTACATCCAGACGTCGGTGCAGAGGTTGTGCAGCACGCCGCCGACGTGGGCGAGGCGCCCGTACAGCTCGACCTGCCAGTCGTGCGACTCGATCTGCGTCGTCAGGGGGTTCCAGACGAGGCCGAGACCCTCGACGAAGCCGCGGGCGAGTGCCTGCCAGTCGGTGCCGGGGGCCGCGACGACGTGCGCGGCGAAGTCGCCGCTGGCCCCGTTCGCCTTGCCGGTGACCTCCACGGCGTCGATCCGGGCGCGCAGGCGGGTGAGCCGGTGGACGAAGACGGCGAGCTCCTTGCCCATCGTGGTCGGCGTCGCCGCCTGCCCGTGGGTGCGCGCGAGCATCGGCGCGTCCGCCCACCGCAGCGCGAGCTCGCGCAGCCGGTCGACGACGACGTCGAGCGCCGGCAGCCACACCTCCCGCACGGCGGACCGGACGGTGAGCGCGACCGCGAGGTTGTTGACGTCCTCGCTCGTGCACGCGAAGTGCACCAGCTCGCTCAGCCGCGACAGCCCGAGCGCCTCGAGCCGGTCGCGGAGGAAGTACTCGACGGCCTTCACGTCGTGGCGGGTGACCGCCTCGTGCGCGGCCAGCTGCGCCACCTGGTCGGCGCCGAACGTCGCGACGACGTCCCGCAGGGCGCTGCGCTGCGCGTCGGGGAGGGGCGCGGTGCCGGCGACGCCCGCATCCGTGAGGGCGATCAGCCACTCCACCTCGACCCTGACCCGGGCGCGGTTGAGCGCGGCCTCGGACAGGTGCTCGGACAGCGGCGCGGTCGCGGCGCGGTAGCGGCCGTCGAGCGGGGAGAGCGGCTGGTCGGCGAGGGCGGTCATCCGGCATCCTTTCCTCAGGGGTACGGCGTCCATCCTCCCAAGGCGCGGGTCCGCTCCTCCCCAGGACGGATCCGCCGACGCGGTCCGGCCGTGGGGCATCCTTCCCGCGTGCTGATCCCCGACCAGGCCGCCCCCACCGGGAACGACGCCGCGCTCGAGCTCGCGCTGCTGCAGCGGCTCGTCGACGAGGTGCCGCTGCCGCCGCCGCTGCTCCCCGGCTGGCAGTCCCTCGCCGCGGCCGAGTACGCGCGCTCGGTGCGGTCGGTGGCCGCGTCGCTGGCGGCCGCGTCGGCGGCGTTCACCGCGGCGAGGGCGTCGTGAGCGGCCCGTCCGTCACCGGCGGCGGCTCGACGGCCGTGGACACGGCGGCGATGCTGCAGGCCTCGACCACGCTCGCCCGGGCGGGGCAGGACCTCGCCGGCCTCGAGAGCCGAGCGGGCGCCTGCGCGGCTGCGCTGCCGGCATCGCCCCGGCGCGCGCACCTGGACCAGGCGCTCGCCGCGGTCCGTTCCGCGCGGGCGGGCAGCGAGGCGGCCGCCGACGGGCTGCGGATCGCGGCCGAGCGGTACGGCGCGGTCGAGGCGGCCGTCCGGACCGCGCAGGAGCGGCTCGCCGCGGAGGCCGCGGCCGCCGCCGGCACCGCCTCGACGTTGCTGATCCCGGTCCTCGGCCCGGGCGGCGTGCTGCTCGTCGCCGCCGGCGCGGTGCAGCTGGCTGCCGGGCTCGTGGCGCTGCGCACGCTCCAGCGGTTCGCGGAGACGGGCCGGGTGGCGCCGCAGAGCGATCCGGTGCTGCTGCGCGCGCTCGCCCTCGCGCTCTCCTCCCTCGACGACGGCGCCCGCGGCGCCCTGCTGCAGCAGCCGCTCGGTCGGGCGCCGCAGAACGATCCCGCCGGCCCGCTCGGGACGGAGGCGCTCGCGGGCGTCCTCGCCGGCCTCCTCCTGCTGCCCGCGGGCGCGCCCCTGTCCGTCCGGCCGACCCGGCACGCCGCCGTCCGGGGCCCGGGCTCGCTTGCCGCGCTCGCCGACCGCCTCCCCGACGGCCAGGAGCCCGACGGCCAGGTGCGGATCGAGCGCTACCAGGACGAGGGCGGCACGCGCTGGATCGTGTACATCGCCGGCACGGTGACGTTCGATCGCGACAGCGGCGACGAGCCGTTCGACCTCGCGTCCGACGTGCTCGGGGTCGCGCACCGCCCCGCCGACTCGGAGGACGCGGTGCTGGAGGCCATGCGGCAGGCGGGCATCGGGGCCGACGAGCCCGTCCTGCTGGTCGGGCACTCGCAGGGGGCCCTCGACGCGGTCCGGGTCGCCGAGGACGGCGGCTACCGGGTCGGCGGCGTCGTCGGCTTCGGCGGTCCGACCGGGCAGATCGTGCTGCCCGAGACCGTTCCGGTGCTCGCGGTCGAGCACGACGAGGACCTCGTCCCGGTGCTCGGCGGCACGGCGGCGGGCGGCGCCGCGGGGCTGCGCCGGCTGGTGGTCCGCAGGACGCTGCCGGACGGCGGCTTCGGCGCGGCCACGTCGCCGGCGACCGCCGCGTTCCCCGCCCACGACCTCGGCGCCTACCGCCGCACGATCGCGGCAGCGGAGACGGCCGGCGACGCCCGGGTGGACGCGTTCCGGTCCGGGGTCGCCCCGTTCCTCGACGCGGAGGAGGGCACGTCGACCCGGTACCGGGCGACGCGGGTCAGTCCGGGTTCCTCCCCGACAGCGGCCGCAGGATCGTCCCGACGATGAAGCCGATCACCCCGAGCACCAGCGCCCCGAGGACGCCCCACCAGAACCCGTCGACCCGCAGACCGAACCCGATCAGGTCGCTGATCCAGGACACCAGCAGGAACAGCAACCCGTTCACCACCAGGGAGATGAGCCCGAGCGTCAGCAGGTAGAGGGGGAAGGCCACGATGCGGATCGCCGTGCCGAGCACCCCGTTGACGATGCCGAAGAGCAGACCGAGCAGCAGGAACGTGAGGACGGTGGCGACGGGGTCGCCCGCGTAGGGCACGACGCGCACGCCGTCGCCCTGGTTGAAGGCGGCGAACAGCAGGGTCGTGAGCCACAGCGCGATCGCGTTCACGACCGCCCTGACCACGAACCGGCGCATCCCCTCACTATGGCAGCCGCTGCACCCGCGGTCGATGCGGCGCGACGCGGAGGGACGCGGACCGGACCGACCGCGGTGGTGCGACCCCCCCACGTTCCGCCGGATTCCTTGTGGTCGTCCTCCAGCGGTGGCGGGTCGGATCCTCGCTACTGTCCACGGATACAGTGATCCGCGGGCCGCGCGGCCCCTCGTGCGGCCTTCGGGGGTCCGCGCGCACGCACCAGTGAGGAGCGCACGTGGCCTCAGGCTCCGATGCCGTCAGCGTGCTCGACGAGCACGGCGCGGTCCGTCCCTCGCCGGCTGGGGAGCCCTACGCCGATCGGGCGCTCGCCGTGCCGCTCGAGGAGCGCATCGGGTTCCTGCGCGACATGGTGCGCACGCGGGCGTTCGACGTCGCCGCGGCGAACCTGCAGCGGCAGGGGCACCTCGCGCTCTGGGTGTCGAGCTGGGGCCAGGAGGCGGCCCAGGTCGGCTCCGCCCGCGCGACCCGGGCGCAGGACACGATCTTCCCCTCCTACCGCGAGCACGCCGTCGGGATGATCCGCGGGCTCGATCCGCTCGCGATCGTGCGGCTGCTGCGCGGCGTCGCGCACGGCACCTGGGACCCCGCCGAGAACGGCGGCTTCCGCCAGTACTGTCTGGTCCTCGGCTCGCAGACGCTGCACGCCGTCGGCTACGCCTTGGGGATCCAGCTCGACGGCGCCACGGCGACCGGCGACCCGGAGCGCGACGAGGCGGTCGTGGTCTACCTCGGCGACGGCGCGACCTCGCAGGGCGACTCGAACGAGGCGCTGGTGTTCGCGGCGAGCTATCGGGCGCCGGTCGTCTTCTTCGTGCAGAACAACCACTGGGCGATCTCCGTGCCGGTCGAGCGCCAGTCGCGCGTGCCGCTCGCGCAGCGCGCGTCCGGCTTCGGCCTGCCCGGCGTGCGCCTGGACGGCAACGACGTGCTCGCCGCGTTCGCCGTGACGGGGGCGCTGCTCGAGGACGCGCGCGCCGGCCGGGGGCCGGGCCTGATCGAGGCGGTCACGTACCGGATCCAGGGGCACTCCTCCTCGGACGACCCGACGAAGTACCGGTCGGAGGAGGAGCTGCAGCGGTGGGCCGACCGGGACCCGGTCCTGCGGCTGCGCCGCCACCTCGAGCTCGAGGGAGTCGGCGCCGAGACGTTCGACCTGATCGACGCGGAGGCGGCCGACCTCGCCGCCGACGTGCGCCGTCGCACGCTCGAGCTGGTCGAGCCGGTCGTCGCCGACATGTTCGAGCACGTCTACGCGGAGCCGCATCCGCTCGTGGCGGAGCAGCTGCGGTGGCTCACGGACTACGAGGCGTCGTACGGGGGCGACCGATGACGACGATGCCGATGGTCCGCGCGCTGAACGCCGGGCTGAAGAAGGCCATGGGCGCCGACCCGAAGGTCCTGCTCATGGGCGAGGACGTCGGGCGGCTCGGCGGCGTGTTCCGGGTGACGGAGGGGCTGCAGGCCGAGTTCGGCGAGCAGCGGGTGCGGGACACGCCCCTCGCCGAGTCGGGGATCGTCGGCACGGCGATCGGGCTCGCGATGCGCGGCTACCGGCCCGTGTGCGAGATCCAGTTCGACGGGTTCATCTACCCGGCGTTCGACCAGATCACCTCGCAGCTGGCGAAGATGACGAACCGGCACGGGGGCACGCTCTCCATGCCGGTCGTCGTCCGCGTGCCCTTCGGCGGGCACATCGGCGCCGTCGAGCACCACCAGGAGAGCCCCGAGGCGCTCTTCGCCCACACCGCCGGCCTGCGCGTCGTGAGCCCGTCGACGCCGAACGACGCGTACTGGATGATCCAGCAGGCGATCGAGTCGAACGACCCGGTGATGTTCTTCGAGCCGAAGGGGCGCTACTGGCCGAAGGGCGAGGTCGACCTGGCCGCCCCGGCGGTCGGGCTGCACGACTCCCGCGTCGTGCGCACCGGCACGGACGCGACGCTGATCGGCTACGGGCCGATGGTGAGCGTGCTGCTCTCCGCGGCGGAGCTCGCGGCGGAGGAGGGCAGGAGCCTGGAGGTCGTCGACGTGCGGTCCCTCTCCCCCGTCGACTGGGAACCGCTCGTCGCGAGCGTCGAGAAGACGGGCAGGGCCGTCGTGGCCCACGAGGCGTCCGGCTTCCTCGGGATGGGCGCGGAGATCGCCGCGCAGCTGGCCGAGCGCGCCTTCTACTCGCTCGAGGCCCCCGTGCTGCGCGTGACGGGGTTCGACATCCCGTTCCCCCCTGCGAGACTCGAGAAGCTCCACCTGCCCGACGTGGACCGCGTGCTGGACGCCGTCGACCGCGCCTTCGCGTATTAGGAGAGTCGTGACCACGTCCCACTTCAGCCTGCCCGACGTCGGGGAGGGCCTCACCGAGGCCGAGATCGTCTCCTGGCGGATCGCTCCGGGCGACGAGGTCGAGGTGAACCAGGTCATCGTCGAGATCGAGACGGCGAAGTCGCTGGTCGAGCTGCCGTCGCCGTACGCCGGGACCGTGGCCGAGCTGCTCGTCGCGGAGGGCGACACGGTGGCGGTCGGCACGCCGATCATCGCCGTCGCCTCCGGCACCCCGGAGCAGATCGCCTCCCCCCTCCAGACGCCGGCGCAGTCCGCGTCGCCCATGGAGGCGCAGGTCCGCGAGCCCGCGGAGCAGGTGGAGGAGCGCTCCGGCGCCGTGCTCGTGGGGTACGGCGTCGACGCCCACGCGAAGAGCCGCCGCGGGCAGCGCCGGGGTCCCGTCGCCCGCCCGGTGCCGCCGCGCGCCCCCGTCGCCGCGCCCGTCAAGCCGCCGATCCGCAAGCTCGCGAAGGACCTCGGGGTCGACCTCGGCCGGGTCGCGCCGAGCGGGCCGTCCGGGGAGGTGACGAGGGACGACGTGCTGCGCGCGAAGCAGCAGGAGAGCGTCTTCCGCAACGTCGAGACGCCGGCCTGGCCCGACAGCCGGGAGGAGCGCATCCCGGTCAAGGGCGTGCGCAAGGCGATCGCGAGCGCGATGGTGCGCAGCGCGTTCACCGCCCCGCACGTGAGCGTCTTCGTGGACGTCGACGCGACGCGGACGATGGAGTACATCAAGCGGCTGAAGGCGTCGCCGGACTTCGGGTCCGTGAAGATCTCGCCGCTGCTCGTGATGGCCCGCGCGGTGATCTGGGCGGTGCGCCGCAACCCGAGCGTCAACTCCACCTGGACCGACGCCGAGATCGTCGTGCACCACTACGTGAACCTCGGCATCGCCGCGGCGACCCCCCGCGGGCTCATCGTGCCGAACGTCAAGGACGCGCAGTCGCAGTCGATGCGGTCGCTCGCCGGGTCGCTCGAGCAGCTGGTCATCACCGCCAGGGACGGCAAGACCACGCCGGCCGACATGGCGCAGGGCACGATCACCATCACGAACCTCGGCAGCTTCGGCATGGACACCGGCACGCCGATCCTCAACCCGGGCGAGGTCGCGATCGTCGCGCTCGGCACGATCCGGCAGAAGCCGTGGGTCGTCGACGGCGAGGTCGTGCCCCGCTTCGTCACGACGATCGGCGCCAGCTTCGACCACCGCGTCGTCGACGGCGACGTCGCCAGCCGCTTCACCGCCGACGTGGCCGCGATCCTGGAGGAGCCGGCGCTGCTGCTCGACTGACCGGGCCGGGCCCGCGATCGCCTCCGGCGGGGGACCCAGCATGGTCGGCTTGCGTCGTGCGTTTTGAAGGAGTTTCGGCGTCGATGTCTGAGGGCTCCGGATCAGCCGCGCCGAAACTCCTTCAAAACGAACGCTGGGTCCAGCCATCTCGAAACCCCCGTGCGACCCCGAAGGCTCAAGTTGAGAATGATTACCAGTAGACCCTAGGCTGCAGGACATGCGGCGCCTGCTCCCCCTCGCTCTGATCCCCGTCCTGCTGCTCGCGGGATGCGCGGGCATGCCGGCCGCCGGTCCGAGCGCGGACGGCCGCGTGCGCGTGGTGGCGTCCACGGACGTGTGGGGCGACATCGTCACGCGGATCGGCGGCTCGGCCGTGGCGGTCGACTCGATCATCACCGACCCGGACCGCGACCCGCACGAGTACCAGGCCGACCCGCGCGACCAGCTCGCCGTCTCCCGCGCGCAGCTGGTCGTCGTCAACGGCGGCGGCTACGACGACTTCCTCTCCCAGCTGCTGAAGAACGCGCCGGGGTCGACCGAGGTCGTGGACGCCGCCGACGCCTCCGGCCTCGACCAGCACCCCGCGACGGGCGAGTTCAACGAGCACATCTGGTACGACTTCCCGGCCGTCTCGAAGGTCGCCGGCGTCATCGCCGACGAGCTGACGAAGGCGGCCCCCTCGAGGGCCTCGACCTTCACCTCCGGGCTGGCGGCCTTCCGGACCGACCTCTCGGGCCTCGAGCGCACGGAGGCGCAGCTGCGCGCCTCCGGCGCGGGGAAGGGCGTCGCGATCACGGAGCCCGTGCCGCTGTACATGACGACCGCGCTCGGGCTCGAGAACCGCACGCCCGCCGCCTTCAGCGAGGCGATCGAGGAGGGCGACGACGTCGCGCCGGCGGTGCTGCGGCAGCAGCTGGCCCTCTTCACCGGCCACGAGGTCGCGGTGCTCGCGTACAACGAGCAGACCACCGGCGCTACCACCGAGCAGGTGCTGGCCGCCGCGAGGAGCGCGCGCGTCCCCGTCGTCGGGGTGAGGGAGACGCTGCCGGACGGGCAGGATTACCTGCAGTGGATGCAGCACGATCTCGAGGCGTTCCGCGCGGCGCTGGCGAAGTGACCCCGGCCCTCACCCTGGCGGGGGCCTCGCTCGCCTTCGGCGGCAGGACCCTCTGGCGCGACCTCGACCTCGAGGTCGCGCCAGGTGAGTTCATCGCCGTGCTCGGCCCGAACGGCTCCGGCAAGACCACCCTGCTGAAGGCGGTGCTCGGCGTGCAGCCGCTCAGCGCCGGCTCGCTCACCGTGCTCGGCCGCCCGCCAGCCCGCGGCGACCGGCGGATCGGCTACATCCCCCAGCAGCGGCTGCTCGACGCCTCCACCCCGGTGCGCGGCGCGGACCTCGTCGGGTTCGGGGTGGACGGGCGGCGCTTCGGGCTGCCCTTCCGGCGCCGGGCCGATCGGCAGCGCATCCGCCGCCTCGTCGCCGACGTCGGTGCGGAGGCGTTCGCCCACCGGCCGGCGTGGCGGCTGTCGGGCGGCGAGCAGCAGCGGCTCCGCATCGGGCAGGCGGTGGCGGACGACCCGGCGCTGCTGCTCTGCGACGAGCCGCTCATCTCGCTCGACCTCGCCAACCAGGCGGCGGTGAGCACCCTGATCGACCGGCAGCGTCGCGAGCACGGCGCGGCGGTGCTGTTCGTGACGCACGACGTGAACCCGGTGCTCGGGTACGTCGACCGGGTGGTCTACCTCGTCGACGGCCGGGTCCGCATCGGGCCGCCGGACGAGGTGCTCACCTCCCCCGTGCTCAGCGAGCTGTACGGCACGCACGTCGACGTGATCCGCGTGCACGACCGGGTCGTCGTGGTCGGCGCGGAGCACGAGCCCCACGAGCACGCGGAGCGCCCGGCATGACCCTGTTCGACTTCAGCGACTACGGCGCGCTGCTCTCCCTCGTCTCGAACTCGCTGATCGCCGGCGCGCTGCTCGGGATCGTCGGCGGGCTCGTCGGGTTCTTCGTGATGGCGCGGGACCTGCCGTTCGCGGTGCACGGGATCAGCGAGCTGTCCTTCGCGGGAGCGGCCGGCGCCCTGCTCGTGGGCGCCGACGTCGTGGTCGGGTCCGTCGTCGGGTCGGTCGCGGCGGCGCTGCTCATCGGGCTGCTCGGCGCGCGGGCGCGCGAGCGGAACTCGGTGATCGGGGTGCTCATGCCGTTCGGGCTGGGGCTGGGCATCCTGTTCCTCGCGATCTACCCGGGCCGCGCGGCCAACCGCTTCGGCCTGCTGACCGGCCAGGTGGTGTCCGTGGACGGCCCGCAGGTGCTCGTGCTGATCGCGGTGTCGCTGGTCGTGCTGGTCGGGCTGCTGGTGATGTGGCGGCCGCTCCTGTTCGCGAGCGTGGACGAGGACGTCGCCGTCGCCCGCGGGGTGCCGACCCGCGCCCTCTCCGTCGCGTTCATGGTGCTGCTGGCCCTCACCGTCTCCGTCGCCGTGCAGACGATCGGCGCGCTGCTCGTGCTCGCGCTGCTGGTGACGCCGGCTGCGGCGGCGCTGCGGGTCGCATCCGGACCGCTCGCCGTCAGCCTGCTGAGCATGCTGTTCGCCACGGTGTCGGTCGTCGGCGGCATCCTGGTCGCACTCGGCTCGGCCATCCCGATCAGCCCGTTCGTGACCACCATCTCCTTCGCGATCTACCTGGTGTGCCGCATCGCCGGGGGCCGCCGCGGCGCACGCGTACGCTCGGCCGCATGAAGCGGCGGACGTGGCAGCGCACCGCGGTGCAGGAGGCGCTCGCGGGCCGGGACGACTTCGTCAGCGCCCAGTCGCTGCACTCCGCCCTGCGCGCGGGCGGGTCCCCGATCGGGCTCGCGACCGTCTACCGCGCGCTGTCCGACCTCGCGGAGGAGGGCGAGGCCGACTCGCTGCAGGCGGAGGGCGAGAGCCTGTACCGCGCGTGCGCCTCCCCTGGTCACCACCACCACCTGATCTGCCGATCGTGCGGGCGGACGGTGGAGATCCAGGCGGACGCGATCGAGTCGTGGGCGGCCTCGGCGGCCGCCGCGCACGGCTTCAGCGACCCTCAGCACGTCGTCGATGTGTTCGGAACTTGCGGCGCCTGCGCGGCCCGCGGCGGGTCGCAGATCCTCTGAAACCGAAGCACGTGTTCGAACCTCGGTGTTCCACGTGTCGATCCGTTGCACGTGCGGAACCGGCCCTCGATCGGCGCTCTGGTAGGCTCCTCGACCGGCCGCGTCGCGGCAGTGGGCGTCCCGCACCCGGGGTGCTCGCAGACAAGTGATCTTGGGTGCGCGTGCGTCACGCACGTGCACGGTAGAAGGAGGAGAACGTGGCAGCAGTGTGCCAGGTGACCGGAGCCGGACCCGGCTTCGGGAACACCATCTCGCACTCGCACCGACGCAACCGTCGTCGGTTCGACATCAACATCCAGAAGAAGAAGTACTACGTGCCGTCGCTGAAGCGCACCGTCACGCTCACGGTCTCGACCAAGGGCATCAAGGTGATCGAGGCCCGCGGCATCGAGAGCGTGGTGGCGACGATGATCGCCCGCGGGGAGAAGATCTGATGGCCCGCCAGCAGGACGTCCGCCCGATCATCAAGCTGAAGTCGACGGCCGGCACCGGGTACACCTACGTGACCCGGAAGAACCGCCGCAACAACCCCGACCGCATCGTGCTGAAGAAGTACGACCCGGTGATCCGCAAGCACGTCGACTTCCGCGAGGAGCGCTAAGCATGGCCAAGAAGAGCAAGATCGCGCGCAACGAGCAGCGCGCCGTGGTGGTCGAGCGCTACCGCGTCAAGCGGCTCGAGCTGAAGAAGCAGCTGGTCGACCCGGCCGGCACGGACGAGTCCCGCGAGGAGGCCCGCGTCGCGCTGCAGAAGCTGCCCCGCAACGCCTCGCCGGTGCGTCTGCGCAACCGCGACGCCGTCGACGGTCGTCCGCGCGGCAACCTCTCGAAGTTCGGCATCTCCCGGGTGCGCTTCCGGGAGATGGCCCATCGAGGAGAACTCCCCGGCATCACGAAGTCTTCCTGGTAGGTTTCCGCGTGGTTCCGGGCGACACGCCGGGGACTGATCGGGGCTCGCCCCGTCAACCCGCCGCGATCGCGCGGCCGACCCGTCCGACTCGAGGAGGACGACACAAATGGCAGACACCCTGAACCGCACCGAACTCGTGCAGGCCGTCGCGGCCGAGACCAACCAGTCGCAGGCCACCGTCAACGGTGTCCTCGACGCGCTGTTCTCGACCCTGGCGAAGTCCGTCGCCGGCGGCACGAAGGTGACGATCCCGGGCTGGCTCGCCGTCGAGCAGACCGCCCGCGCCGCTCGGACCGGCCGCAACCCGCAGACGGGTGAGCCGATCGAGATCGCCGCGAGCAAGTCGGTCAAGATCAGCGCCGGCAGCAAGCTGAAGGCCGCCGTCAAGTAGCACGGCCCTCGTACGCGAGCGCCCGTTCCTCCCCACCGGAGGACGGGCGCTCTCGTCGTCCAGGGGCGGGAACGCGCCTACCCTGGATGCGATGAGCAACCGAGCCGTGCGGGTCGCATGGCCGGGCCTGACGATCCTGGTCGCGGTCGCCGCCCTCGTCGTCGTGCTGGTCGTGCAGGGGGACGACGGCCTCGATGCGCTCCGGTCCGGCCGGCCCGTCGTCCGGCTCGGCCTCACGCTGGCGGCGGCGACCGCGCTGGGCCTGCTGATCGCGGCGACGCGGGAGCCCGACCGCCGCCGCCGCAGCCGGCTGCTCGACCTCGCCGCGGTCGCCGCCGCGGCGCAGGCACTCCTCGCGGGGGCGACCGGCTTCCTCGTGTATCTCGGGGCCGCCCCCGCGGCGTCCGCTCCGTCGTTCGGGCCGGGACTCACGACCTTCGCCCTCGAGTTGCCGGTCGGCAGGTCGTGGCTCTCGGCCACGGTCGCCGCGGCGGTCCTGTCCGCGGCCGTCGTGGCCGTGCGCTCGCGCCGCGGTGCGGCGGTCCTCCTGGCGCTCGCCCTGGTGGCGCTGGTCCCCGTCACGCTGCAGGCCACCGCGTCGGGCGACTCGATCGCAGCGGCCCGGACGGCGGTCACGGCGGCGGGGCTGCGCCTCGCGGGCGTGGCCGTGGTCGTCGGAGCGCTGGCCGTCTCGGCGGCGACGGCCCCGGGGGACCGTCGGGCGACGTGGTTCGCGCTGGCCGGTGCGGCAGCGGGGCTGACCGGTTCGGTCTCGACGGCGCTGCTGCGGCAGCGGGAGGGGAGCGGCGTGCTGCTCGCCGTGGACGCCGCCGTGCTGCTCGTCGCGGCGGCCGGCGCCGGGTACGCGGTCCTGGCGAGAGACCCGGTGGCCGCGGTGGCGCGGCGCGTGCAGCTGCTCGCGGCCGCCGCGGCCGCCGGGATCGGGTGCGCGCCGGCGATCACCGACCCCGGGCTGCGGTCCGTCGCCGCGCGGACCACGCCCGCGCAGATCCTGACCGGGGAGGCCCTGCCCGCTCCGCTCGGACTGGGCGCGCTGCTCGGCACATGGCGCGCCGATCCCCTGATGCTGCTCCTGTGCGTCGCGCTCGTCGTCGGCGGCGCGATGGTCGTCCGGCGCTCGCCCGTCGCGCCGGCGCGCGTCCTGTCCTGGTCCGCCGGCGTCGTCGTCCTCCTGTGGGTGACGTGCGGCGGCCTCGCGGTCTCCGCGCCGCTGCTGCTCGCCGCCGCGCTCGCGCAGCACCTGGCGCTCCTGCTGGTCGTCCCCCTGCTGCTCGTCGTCGGCGCGACCCGGGCGTCCCCCTCCCCCGCCGTGCCGGTGCTCACGGACCCGCGCCTGGTCGGCCCCGTCGCCGCCCTGCTGCTGATCGTCCTCATCGGCACGGGCGCGCTGCGCTGGAGCCTCGTCGACCCGCTCGGCGCAGAGGCGGTCGACCTGCTGCTGCTCGCGATCGGCGCGCTGCTCGTGCACGGCGCGCTGCGCCGCGCCTCCTCCACCGTCGGCATGCTCGCCGGCCTGCTGGCCGTGGAGGTCGCGGGCGGCGTCGCGCTCCTCCTCTCGCCCGGCCTGCTGCAGGCCGACTGGTTCGGGGCGATGGGCTGGGGCACGGACGCGCTGGCGGCGCAGCGATGGGCGGGCGTCGTCGGCCTGCTCGTCGCGGTGCCGCCGACGGCCGTGCTGCTCGTCGTGGCGATCCCGCGCCGACCGCGGGCCGGCCGGGCGGCCACGGCTCCCCCGCTCGTGCGCGCATCGGAGGTGGACGCGTGAACGCGGCGCTGGAGGTCGCGCTCACCCCGGCGCAGCAGGCCGTGATCGACGCGGTCGGCGGCGACGACGTGACCCCGCTGCTCGTCACCGGCCGGGCCGGCACCGGCAAGTCGACGGTGCTGCACCGCATCGTCGCCGCCGAGCAGCGCAAGGTCGCCGTGGCGGCGCCGACGGGTGTCGCCGCGCTGAACGTCGGCGGACAGACCATCCACTCCCTCCTCCGCCTGCCCGTCGGGCTGATCGGCAACTCGCGCCTGTACCAGGACCGCGAGCTGCGCAGGCTGCTGCAGGCCGTGGACGTGCTGATCGTCGACGAGATCTCGATGGTGAGCGCCGACCTCATGGACGGCGTGGACCGCGCGCTGCGGGAGGCGCGGGGGCGATCGGACCCGTTCGGCGGCGTGCAGCTGGTCCTGTTCGGCGACCCGTTCCAGCTCGCCCCCGTCCCGGGCGGGGCCGAGGAGCGCGCCTGGTACGCGACCATGTACCGCTCGCTGTGGTTCTTCGACGCCCACGTGTGGGATCGGATCGGGCTGCGGACGCTGCACCTCGACCTCATCCACCGGCAGCAGGACGAGGAGTTCCGGCGGCTGCTCACCGCCGTGCGCCACGGCGCGGTCACCCGCGAGATGGCGCAGCGCCTGAACGATGTCGGTGCCCGTCCCGTGCCCGCGGAGGCGCCGCTCACCCTCGCGACCCGGAACGACGCCGTCGCGGCGATCAACCGGCAGGCGCTGGCGGCGCTGCCGGGGGAGGAGGCGACGGCGGTCGCGGAGGTGGACGGCGACTTCGGCGGGCGCACCTTCCCGGCCGACGAGCAGCTGCGCCTCAAGGCCGGCGCGCACGTGATGATGCTGCGGAACGACTCCGAGGGCCGGTGGGTGAACGGCTCGATGGGCGTGGTGTCGAAGCTCGCCAGGGGCCGGCTGTCCGTCGAGATCGACGGCGTCGCGCACGACGTCGAGCCGGTGACCTGGGAGCGGCACCGGTACTCCGTCTCCCCCGACGCGAAGGAGCTGACGCGGGAGGTCGTCGCGCAGTTCCGGCAGCTGCCGGTGCGGCTCGGCTGGGCGGTCACGATCCACAAGGCGCAGGGGGCGACGCTGGACGCCGCGCGCATCGACCTCGGGCAGCGCGCGTTCTCCCCCGGCCAGACCTACGTCGCGCTGAGCCGGCTGACCACCCTGGACGGCCTGTACCTCACGCGGCCGCTCATCCCGGGCGACGTGATCGTCGATCAGGACGTTCGGCGGTGGGTCGAGGAGCGCAGGCGAGCAGCCGCCTCCCCATGACCTCCTCGGCGCGACCGGTGGATCGATCCGCCGGGTCGTGGCCGCGTCAGTGCATCGGCATGGTGCCGCCGGACGACGTGCCGGCGAGGCTCTGGATGGTGACGAACGCGACCGCTGCCGCCGCCGCGCCCGCGGCGACCAGGAACCGCAGCGCGCCCTGCCGCGCCGCCTGCGGTCGGCCGCGGCCGAGGTGCAGCGCGAGCAGGCCGCCGAGCGCGAGGTCGAGCGCTGCGGCGCCGAGCACCGCACCCGTGCTGAGGCCGAACGACACCTCGCTCCCCCGCTGCGCGGCGGCGGGCGGCAGCAGCAGCGCCTCCGCGGTCAGTAGGGCGACGCCCATCAGCGCGACGCCCGCGCCGACCGGCGCGGGCGGTACCGGTTGGCCGAGCGCGGCGACGCCCCACAGCAGCTCTGCGCCGCCGACCAGCACGAGCACGGCGAGCACGACGGGAGGCGCCTCCGGCGCGCTGCCGAGGTGGATCAGCCCGGCGCCGATCGCGGCGAGCCCGGGCCAGGTCCGCACGGGGGCGCGTCAGGCGTGCTGGGCGGAGGGCTCCGGCTGCTCGCTGGCCCGGGTCGCGCCGCGGTCGGCGCCCAGGCCGGTGGCGAGCAGCAGCAGCGCGGTCGCGAGGTGCAGGAAGTGGTCCGGCACGTTCAGCGACAGGAAGTTGATGGGGGAGCGGCCGCCGTCCGGCGCGGTGAGGAAGAAGCCGACGACGCCGAGCAGCAGGTAGGCGGCACCGACGGTGCTGTTCGCCGCGCGTGCGGACGCCGCAGTGCCCGCGCCGGCGATGAGCAGCGCCGCGCCGATCAGCAGGTGCACGAGGTTGTGCAGCGGGTTGACCTCGAAGATGCCGAGGATCGCGTTCGTGCCGTCTCCAGGGCCGGCGAACGGCACGCCGTTGACCCAGAAGAACCCGAGCAGCCCGACCAGCACGTACACGGCGCCGAACAGCATCGCGATGACCCGGTTGGGCGACCGGTGGAAGGCGGTCCCGGGGTTGATCTGGTTGATCTGCACGGCGGGGGCCTCCTCGTTCGACGTCCCGGCGGGACGGGTCAACGATGGCAGGCGCGACCGGGAGTTCGCCAGTTCCGCGCTCGGGGGGAGCCGCGCTGCTGTTCGCGGATCCGGATCGATGGAGCGACACGCCGCCTGCTGGGCTCCGGCTGCGGGGTGTCGTCGAGTCCATCCGGATCCGCGACGGATCTCCGGATCCGCGACGGCACCGGGCCCGCGTCCCGGGTCCCGGACCCGGTCCCCGTGGGCCGGGGCCGTAGCGTGGTGCCCATGACCGATGAGCGCGGGGTGCCCGCGATCGCCGTGACCGTGCCGCCCGACCAGGAGGTGGGCGTGTTCGCGGACTTCGCGGGGATCTGGCACACGCCGAACACGTTCGTGCTCGACTTCCTGTCCCTCACCTCCCCCGGCCCGCAGCTGCAGCAGGTCGACGCGGAGGGGGAGGTCGTCGGCGCGCTGCCCGCGAAGGTCGCCGCCCGCGTGCGCATCCCGGCGGAGCAGGTGTTCCAGATCGTCGCGGCGCTGCAGCAGCAGGCGGACCAGTGGCTGCAGGAGACCGGCAGGCCCGAGCCTCCCGAAGCGTGGCTCCCGCACCCCTGAGCCCCGTCAGGTCCAGTTGCTCGGCGCCTCCGCCCGCGTCGACGGCAGCGCGACCGCGGTCGCCCAGTCGGCGATCCACGGCGCGACCGGGAGTGCGGCGGTGTCGACGCCGAGCAGCTCCCCCAGCTCCGCGGTGCGGACGACGCCGCCCCGCCGCCGCAGGAACGCGCCGCGGAGGATGCCGCGGGCGTAGACCTCGCCGCGCACGGTGAAGCGCTGCTCGACGTACACGGAGCGCTCGTCGTAGCCGATGATCCGCGTCTCGAGCACGTACCGCTGACCGAGCTGCAGCGACCGGCGGTAGGTCATCGTCGACGAGGCGACGACGGGGACCACGCCGGCCGCCGACATCCGCTGCCACACGCCGGCGCGGAGCAGCAGGTCCCACCGCCCCATGTCCATCAGGGACAGGTAGATCCCGTTGTTGATGTGACGCAGCACGTCGATGTCGGTGGGCAGGACCCGCATGCGCAGCCGCGCGACGTCGTGGATCCCGAGCCGCGGCCGGAACCGCCAGGTGAGCTGCAGCAGCAGGGTCCGGAACCACATGTGCACGCGGGGACGGTAGCGATCCGTGCACGGACGCTGGAATCGTTTGTCGGATCGCCACAGTCGGCGTGCGCACCGCCTCCGCGGCGAGTGCAGCTGCGTCGGTCGCTGCGCTCTGCAGCGCTCGCAGCGCCGAGCGAGTGGCATGCGTCGGCCGGAGACGCAGCGCGCTGAGGCGCTCGCGCCGAGGCGGCCACGTGCACCGAGCGGGCGACGGGAATCGAACCCGCACTACCAGCTTGGGAAGCTGGAGTTCTGCCATTGAACTACGCCCGCGTGCGCGGCGGACCGCGCCCGGAGAGTGTAGCAACGGCCCGGGGCGGCCGAGCGGGCCCCCGATAGGGTCTGGGCTGTGCTGCTGTCGGACCGGGACATCGCTGCCGAGCTCGACTCCGGCAGGGTGGTGCTCGACCCGTACGACGCGGGGCTGCTGCAGCCGTCGAGCTTCGACGTGCGGCTCGACCGGTACTTCCGCCTGTTCGACAATCACAAGTACGCGGTGATCGATCCGGCGGAGCATCAGCCGGATCTCACCCGGCTGGTGGAGACGAAACCGGGTCAGCCCTTCATCCTGCATCCGGGAGAGTTCGTGCTGGGGGCGACGTTCGCGGCCAGCGTGGGCAGCGGCGTGCCTGTCGTGGCGGCGGAGTCGGTGGTGCTGATCGCCACGGTGTTCGCGGCCGTCTACCACGCCGAGGTGGTGGCGCACCGGGTCGGGGAGCCGTTCGG
>NZ_CAXTOQ010000011.1:0-40837 GCF_964245895.1 uncultured Amnibacterium sp. | reverse complement strand
ACCCCTTCGCCAGCAGCAGCTCAGCCAGGTACGACCCGTCCTGACCCGTGATCCCAGTGATGAAAGCGACCTTCTTGAACGGCACGGGCGGCTCCGGATGACGGGGTAGACAGGGACGGCGCGCGCTCCGTTGGACACGGTTGGTCCTATGGTGCCAGGAGTTCGCGCATCTGGGCACTACGTCTGCCGCCTATACGCATGCTGTTGCGCTGCAGTGTCAGGACCCGGCGCTTGCTCGAGGCCCGTCAAGATCGCAAACGAACCTGACTGCAACATCCGCTGTCCACGGCTCACCGGGGTGAACCTCAGCGACGATTGGGGCTCCTCCCGGGCCTTTCCCGCTCGTATCGCGACCACCAGGGCGGGTCAGCGCATGAACCGCAACGCCACATCGATCACGGCGTAGCCGCTGCCGCCCGTCGCGAGGTAGACCCGGCCGGATGCGCGCGGGTCAGCGGCGATCGAGCGGACGGGTGCCGCCAGGTCGAGCACTGGGCCGGCGCAGCGGCGCCAGGTCTTCGCACCGTCGATGGAGACGTGCAGACCGGCATCGTCCGGCGCACCCGCGTAAAGGTAGACGGCGTCGGCGGGACCGTTCGCTTGGCGCGGACCGGCTGCGAGCGCGACGCCTCCCCGGACCGAAACGTCCGACGTCCAATCCCCCGCCGGGGTGCCGCGGAGCACGCCGCCGTCACTCGTGCCCGTGACCGCAAGCAGGCCCGAACCGATGGCCAGAACTCTGACGCCGTACCGCGCGTTCCGCACGGTCTCGAGTCCGCGGGTGGCGACCTTGCTCCAGGACGCTCCGCGATCGGTGCTGCGCCAGAGCACCGGGGTCCCCTCGCGGGTCGACCCGAAGATGGTGAACTGACCGCGATGCCTCGGGTCGGCCACGAGCGCCTTGCGAGCGAGCGTGAAGGTCGGGTGCAGCAGGTCGTCTTCCGTCAGGCCGAGCAGGTGCGCGCGCACCCAGGTTGTGCCGCGGTCGGCCGTCCAGTAGACGGCGGAGGCGGTGCCGGACAGGTTCGAGGGCAACCAGACGAGGTTGTCGTTGTCGTCGGCGGAGATCGCGATGTTCCCGAAGAGCAGGTCGGCCGGGGGGCTCTTCTGCAGCGCCGGGAAGCGGGTCCAGGTGCGGCCGCCGTCGGTCGAGTAGCCGGAGGCGCGTCGCTCGTGGACGGTTCTGCCCGTCGGGTCCTGGTGGTCGTCGAGCACGGCGGCGACGAAGGTCGGATCGGTCGGCGAGACGCTGAGGTCCCAGGCGGAGCCGAAGCCTCGGCGAAGCGGGGTGACGGTCGGCCGCGAGCCGGTCGGTGGAGTCACCGCGAGCACGCCGCGGTCGAACGATGCCGTCAGCAGCGGGCCGTCGGCCGGCTTGAGGACGCTGTTGCCCACCAGCTCCTCGATGCCGCTGCTCGCCAGGGTCAGCAGCGCGGCGCCTCCGGTGGCATCGATGTCCCAGACGCCCATCCCCTCCGCGTACAGCAGCCGGTCGTCGACGTATCTGACCTGGCCGCTCGACAGGGTCTCCAGGGTCACCCGTTCGGGCCAGGTGCTGCTGCCGCCACCGCCGATCGACCAGCGGCGACTCGTCCACATCGGGCGGGCGGCGGTCAGGTCGCTGCTCGCGTAGAGCACCTGCGAGGGGTCGACGTACGACGGCACGAGGAAGCCGTGATCGGGATCCGTCGGGTCGACGGCGATCGACCGGGCGCTGACGGCGCTCGGCCCGATCGATGTCGCTCCTCCCCCGTCGAGATCGGCGCGGAACAGTCCGCCGGTGCCGGCCATCGACTCGACGCACAGCAGCAGGCCGCCGTCGCTCGGTTGCAGGTCGCTGATCCGATCCATCGGGTGCTTGAGCGGGTGCACCTTCGTCCAGCTGCCGCCGCGGTCGGCGGAGCGCCACAGGCCGGAGCCGACAACGGCGAGCCACAGCACCGGGAACGGCGTGCCCTCTCCCGCGCTCGTGGCGAGCACCGCGGAATACGTCCCGGTCCCCGCGGATGGCACGGGAAGGGTCGACCAGGTGCCGCCGAAGTCGTCCGACGCGTACAGCTGCCGGTCCCCCGTTGCGACGACGAGGCGGCTGTCGTCCTGCGGATCGAACGCGATGCGGTCGCCACCGGCGCCGTCGGTCGTCTCGGCGACCGGCCACCTGGACCTCGACCGGGTCCACCGAACCCCGCCGTTCTTCGACAGCAGCAGGTTCCCGAGCGTTCCGCTGTCGCTCGGGGCGACGAGCAGCGCGACCCTCCGCGCGTCGGTGGCGGCGCAGGCGATCGCGTCCACGCGGTAGTCGGCCGGGTCGACGTCGTCGCCGACGGCCGCGACCGTGAGCAGCTGGCGCCAGACGCCCTGGGGTCCGAGCGCGTAGGCGCCGCCCACGTCGGTGCGGGCGTAGGTGATCGCGCCGGACTGGGCGAAGCCCGTGACCCAGCCGCCTCCGCCGATGGCGACCGGGCGATAACCACCGACCGGCGTACTGGTCCGGCGATCGGTCGGCTCGTCGGGCGTCTCCGTGCAGCCGACCAGGCCGGCGGTGACGGCGCCCGCGCCGAGCAGTGCGAACGTGCGACGGGAGACGGCCGCGCCTGGATCCCGGTCGGTCACCGCGCCCCGTCGAGCGCGGTCACGACCGCCCGGGCCAGCACCGCGTGGCCCTCGTCGTTCGGGTGGACGCCGTCGCTCACGATCAGCCCCGACTTCCCCCGCAGCGGTTCGCCGATGTCGAGGTAGCGGCCGCGGCTGCACGTGCTCACCGCACCGCGGACCAGGTTCTGGATCGTCACCAACTGCGACGGCGGCGTCCTGCTGTCCCATACAGGGGACACGGCGTAGACGTCGGCGTCCGGGTACTTCGCGCAGAGCGCGTCGTAGAACGTCGGGATCGCCTTCTGCAGGTTCGCGGTGGATCGTCCGACGTCGTTGCGGCCGCCGAACACCAGCACGGCGTCGGGGGCGTTGTCGGGGGCGTCCGAGAGGGCGCCGCTGAACGTGGGGCAGGAGGACGTGTCGCACCCGGCGACGCCCGTCGTGCCGGCCGTGGCGTAGCCGGTGCCGCCATGCGCCTCATCGTCGATCCGCCAGCGCTCGAGCACGGCCAGCCGTCGCACGAATCCCTGCTCCGTCGTCGACGCACCCGTTCCGAC
The DNA here is from genome assembly GCF_964245895.1 of uncultured Amnibacterium sp. Lineage (GTDB taxonomy): Bacteria > Actinomycetota > Actinomycetes > Actinomycetales > Microbacteriaceae > Amnibacterium. The sequence goes on along the minus strand of NZ_CAXTOQ010000011.1, from coordinate 37,685 downwards.
CGCGTACGAGTCGCCGAACACCGCGACCCGCCGCAGAGGGAGCGGTGTCGTCATCGGGGCGGGCCGGAACTGCTCGGACGAGCTGTCGACCAGACCGAGCGCGCTCTGCCTGGCGGCGAGCGCCGCGCCCAGCAGCACGAGCAGCACGACCGCCCCGCCGATCACCGGGATCACCCGGAACCGCCTCAGCCACCGCCCCACGCGGCAATGGTAGGTGCGCCTGCTGGCGGCCCCGCCTCCCCTCCGCGCAGCCGGAGCCCCTCCGCTACGCTCGCCCGGCGGAGCCCCGGTCGCAACGGACCTCACGTTCCCGGAGCCGGAGGTCGACCCCATCGCCAGGACCCGCGACGCCGAAGCAGCGGCGCGTCTCCTCGGTCGCTGAGCGCCCGTGCCGGTGCCGGTGCTGAAGCGGCTCCTCGAGCTCGCGCTCTACGCGACGTCGCCGCTGGCGACCCTGATCACCGCTCCCCTACTCGCGCGAGGGCTGGAGCCCGCCGCTCGGGGACAGTTCGGCGTGATCATGGCGGTCGCCGCGTTCTTCGTCACCGTCGGGGCATGGGGGCAGCAGGAGCTGATCATCGCCCGCGCCCGCGAGGGTGATCTGCGCTACCGCGAGCACCGTCGCGTCGCCCTGGTGTTCGGCGGTGGCGCCGCTGTCGCCACCCTGATCGTCCTGCTCGTGCTCGGCCTGCCACTGGCCGGGTCGATCGCCGGCGCGGTGTTCGTGCCGCTGCTCGTGTTCACCGGGCTGTGGCGGTCGCTCTCCATCGCGGGCGGACGACTGCGCGGGCCGGCCTTCATGAACCTCGCCACGGCGCTGATCCGGATCGCCGCCCTGGGGACCCTCGTCGCCGCCTCCGCGCTCGACCTGACGACGGCCGTCGTCGCGTCGCAGGCGTCGGTGGTCCTCGGCGCCGTGATCGCCGTGCTCCCGTACGCGCTGCGTCACCACGGCGCCGACGGCGCCACCGGTCCCGGTCGCTCGATGCTCGCGCTGGGCGCGGCGGTCATCGCGTTCGACGTGTTCAACGCCGTCGCGCTGCGCGCTGACCTGGTGGTGCTGCAGCTGCGGACGTCGCCCGAGCAGCTGGGCATCTACGCCGCACCCGCGAGCGTGACCACCGCCGCGCTCGCCCTCTCCGCGCCATTCAAGGCGCGGATCCAGATCCTGCTGGTGCGGCATCGCCCCGTCGGCGAGATGGAGAAGGAGATCCTGCTCGTCGGCATCATCGGCTCGCTCGGCGCCGCCGCACTGGTCCTGCTGGCGCCGTTCCTCGTCGCCGTCCTGTTCGGTGCGGATTACGCCGGCTCCGTGCTCCCCCTGCAGATCCTCGCCGTGGCCGTGGTGCCGCTGCTGATCTTCGACCTGGCTCAGGGCATCCTCACGACCCTCGCCGCGCGTCGTCAGCTGATCGTCTGCGGGGCGTTCTCCGCTGCGGCGACGGTCGTCGCGATGCTCGTGCTCGTCGGCGGCCCGCAGGCCGCCGTGCAGGCCGCGATCGCCTCCCTCCTGAGCAACGTCGCCAGCGCGGCGGTCACGCTGGCGGTGGCGCTGCGAGCGGCGCGGAGCGCGACGCGCTGAGCACCTCCCGCGCCCTGCCAGCGGCCGCGAGCGCCGCGGCGAGCAGGTAGATCGTCAGCGACGACAGGATGCTCGCCTCGGCGTAGTTGTGCAGCACCAGCGCGCCCAGCAGTCCCACGCCCCACGCGCCCGCGAACTCGCCGCGGATGAGGTTACGCACCGAGAGCACGAGCAGCACCAGGACCACGAGCCCGAGGAGCGCGGCACCCACCCAGCCGGTCTCGAGCAGGGTCTGCAGGTAGCCGCTGTGTGCGCTGGAGACGGCGAACCCGACGGACGACGACATGAAGTCGCCCACCACGCTGCCCGCGTCCCACGGCACGCCGCGGCCGAAGCCGATGAACGGCCGCTGCTGGATCAGGTCCTGCGCGGCCTGCCAGATCACGACGCGGCCGGTCAGGGTGCTGTCGCGCTGCAGGCCGGTGATCGCCGCCTCCGGATCGGAGGCCGCCACTGCCGCGACCGCCACCACCCCGACGAACAGCAGCGGGACCACGACGGTCCGCGCCCCGCGGGGCAGCAGCGCGATGATCCGCAACGCCACGAGCAGGGCGGTCGCCGCGAGGAAGGCCGCGAGCGCCGTGCTCGAGCTGGTCGCGAGGAGCCCGGCGACCATCGCCGCCGCGAGTCCGAGGCGCGGCAGCAGGCGCTCCGCGCCGCCGATCAGCAGCAGCGCAACGGCTGCGACGGTCGGGACCAGCAGCACGGCGGCGAGCACGTTGCGCTCCACGTAGATGCCGTGCAGGGCGCCGTTCTGGTAGTCGCCCTGCTCCAGGGCGGCCGCGGGGTCGACCACGGCGAACAGCACCGATGCGGCGAGCGCGAGGAAGCCGCCGAGCGCGACCCCCGCCAGCAGCTGCTGCCGCGACAGCGCAGTCCCGGCGACCGAACCCGCGAGCACGGCGAGCGCGCTGGCGGTCGTCTGCACGAGCGTGAAGCTCGGGTCGACGCTCCAGGTCGTCGTCACCAGCCACCACGCCAGCAGCGCCACCAGGGGCAGGGAGACCCGCACCGCGGCCGCCCGCACGCCCATGGACCGGATCAGATGCAGGTGCAGCAGCACGACCGGGATCAGCACCGGGACGAGGCGGAGGAAGTTGAGCGCGCCGGGCGGGCTGATCAGGAAGACGCTGCCCGCGGTCAGCAGCACTCCGATCCGCGCCAGCCGGGCCGGGTCGCCGGGGGCGCGCGGATCATTGCCGGGCCGGTGGAGGACGCTCAGCGCGGCTGCCGGCGAGGTGCTCATCGCGCGAGGACCTCCGCGTACAGCCGGTCGACGGACTCCAGCATGACGTCCAGCGTGAACGCGCGCTCGTACGCCTGACGGGCAGCGTGGCCCCACGCCGCCGGCGAGCCGCGGTCGGCCTCGTCCGCGAGCCTCCGGGCGAGCACGGCGTCGCCCTGCCCTGGCGGGTACAGCACGCCGGCGGCGGGCTCGACCTCGAACACGTCACGGCATGAGCCGACGTCCGGCAGCACCACGCCGCGTCCCGCGCTTAGCGCCTCCAGCGCGACCAGCGGCAGGCCCTCGTGGCGCGAGGTCATCAGCAGCACGTCGGCCGCGTCGAGGTGAGAACGAGGAACGTCGACCGGGCCAATGAACTGCGCCATTCCACCCAGGCCGCGGTCCGCCGCCGCCGCGTTCCAGCGGGCGACGTCACCTGGGCCGACCCAGACCGCCCGTTCGATTGCGTCGAGGTGGTGCAGCTCGTCCACGACGCGGAGGAAGCGGGCCGGGTCCTTCTGCTCGGTGAGACCGCCCACGGAGACCAGGCGCAGCCCTCGCGAGCGGCGCGCGTCCGGCATCGGTTCTTGCGCGCCACCGTCCGGCACGCCGTTGACGATGAGTCGAACGGAGTGGGGCGGCCGGGCGAAGTCGTCGACGAGCATCCGCTGCACCGCGGTCCCGCACGCGATGAGGTACGGGCTTCGGAAGCTGACAGCGCGAGCAATCTTCGTCGCCGCGAAGGTGTTGTGCACGTGCTCGACGACCACGGTCGACAGTCCGCGAACGGCCTGGTTGGCGACGATGGCCAGCATCCGTCCGTGCACGTGCACGATCTGCACCCGTCGGCGTCGAAGAATCCGGCGCAGGCGAGCGATCATCAGTCCGGCGTCCACGAGCCGTGCGGATGGACGCCACGGCAGTCGATCGACGGCGGCGTCGAGGTCCTGCCACAGCGGTCCGCCGTCTCGAGCGACGACGGCGACCGCATCGCCTCGCGCTGCACGGTCGTTGCTCATCTGCACGACCAGCTGCTGCGCGCCGCCGATCTTCAGATCGTCCACGAGGTGCAGCACGCTGCGGGCTGGACGACGCGTGCTGTCGCGGACCGGCCAGCTCACGAGCGACCGATCGACTTCTGCTGAGGAGGCAGGCCGCTGCGACCCGCCGGCTTGGGCTTCGGTCGCTGCTTCGGCGCGGTCCGGGTGTCGCGGAACGGGACCATGAACAGCTCCGGTGACGCGAACGAGGACGCGAGATCGAGGGCGTCCGCGAGATCCCGCCTGGACGTCCGGCCCAGGCCGACGACGACGAGCGTCGCATCGACCTCGCGGGCCACGAGCATCTCGTAGATCGTGCGGGAGGTGCGGTCCGCGCGGACGAAGATCATGTCGTTGTAGGGCCGAGCGGCGCCGATGATCGACCGCATGTCCGCGCGCAGGTCGATCGTCCCCGTGTTCGCGGCTCGGCGGCCCTGCCGTGTCGGCGGCTCCTGACCCGGCACGGACGTCAGGTCGTACAGCTGCGCGCTGAGGCCCAGTTGCACCGCGCTCTCCAGCAGCAGAGCAGCGGCGTCCGGGCTGCCGCCGGGCGCGGCATCCACCAGAGCCACGACCCGGGCCCGAGCATCCCGCTGCGGCAGCGTCGCCAGCGCGGTGACCGCCTGCAGGCCGGAGGAGGGCTCGGTCACGGTCAGCACGGACAGGCGGCGCTCGTCGCGGCCGGATCCCGCGCCGAAGGTGCCGAGGAAGGGCACGTCCGTCTCGTGCCGCACGTCCGCGCCGTCGCGGATGCGGCGCTGCAGCCGCTCCAGCAGCAGCGCGAGAGCGACCGCGAGCACGACTCCTGCCCCCGCACCGGCGGCGAGGTACTGCAGGAGCGCGTTCGGATCGACCAGCTGCGCTCGCGTCGCCGGCTGCACCGAGGTGATCGTGGCGATGGGCGCACCACCGGCCGACGTCGGGATCAGCGCCCCGATCGCGTCGACGCTCTGGCCCGCGATCGTGTCGGCGTACTTGCGGGCATCAGCCGGGTCCGGGAGTCGAACGGTGAGGTCGATGATCGAGGTGGAGGGCTCGACCTCCACGTCGATGCGCGACGCGAGGTCGGTCACCGAGTACCGACCGCCCGAGCCGCGCGAGACCGGTTCGAGGACGAACGGGCTGGAGCTCACGGTGGCGAAGCTCTTCGCGACGAGCTGCGTGTAGGTGGTGCCCTGCGCGAGGTCCGTGCCGTTCGTCGCGATGTCGACGCGCACGAACAGCCGCGCCGTGGACTGGTAGTCCACCGGGCGCAGGATGAAGAGCACCGTCGCCGCGCACAGCGCGGCCAGGATCACGAGGGCGACGAGCGCGCTCCGGCGGCGCACCGCCAGCAGGTAGGTACCGAGTTCCACTGTCGTTCCTTCAGGCGTCGCGCCGCGCGGATGCCGGCCCGGTCCGCGCGACGCGGTCCGTCGGCGCTGCGGGCGTCGGGCGCCGCGTGGACCTCCGAGCGTGCAGGCGGTACCGCAGCGCCGACGGCAGCAGCGCCATGGCGATGAATCTGATCAGACTCCGCGCCGCGATCCGGCCCCGCATCGCGGTGACGAGCGCCACGATCACCCCGCGGAGGTCCCCCGATCCTCTCGCACTCCGCGCGACCTCCGTGAGACAGAAGTCGGAGAACGCCCGCAGGCTCAGCCGATCGCGTCGTCCCACGACCCAGGACAGCGAGTCCCGCCAGGTCGACGCGGTGCTGACCGATTCGCGTGCGCGAGGGGCGTGCACCACGGCGAGCGGCTCCATCAGCACGGTCCAGTCCGCTCCCGCGGCCTCCAGGTCCAGGTACCAGTCCCACTCCTCGTGCGTCCGGAGGTGCTCCGGGAACGGGTGCTCGACCGCCAGCTGTCGGGGGACGACCAGCGTGGGCAGCGCGAGCAGCCCCTCCCCCGCCGCGCTGCGCACGAACATGTAGTCGCCGATGGGCTCGCCCGCGCGGTTGGCGCGCGTGGGCCACAGGAACACGTCGCCGTCGATGCGCCACTCCGCGACCGTCGCGCAGACCGTCCGCGCACCGCCTCCCGGACGCTGCCCGATGTGCTGCAGCTGGCGCTCGAGCTTCGTCGGCAGCCACTCGTCGTCGTCGTCGAGCAGCGCGATCCACGGGCTGCTGCTGTGCGCGATGCCGACGTTCCGCGCCTGCCCGGGGCCTCCGTTGCGCTCCAGCGGCACGACGAGGAGCCGGGGATCGGCCACCTGCTGGAGCGCGCGCGCCGTCTCCGCGTCCGGTCCGTCGATGACGACGACGACCTCGGCCGGAGGCGAGGTCTGCTGCAGGGCGCTGCGGACCGCGCGGAGCACCTGCTGGGGACGGTTCCGCGTCGGGATCACGACCGCGACAGCGCCGTCCCGAGGGTGCTCGCGGGACGCCGTCACCAGGAGCGGGCCGAGGGAGGGCGCTGGCTCATCGGTCGCTCGCCGGCGGCTCGTCGCGCCGCAGCTCGCGGGTCTTGACCCCGATCTGCCAGTAGTAGGACGCGAGCGCGAAGGCGTAGTCGAATCCTGCTCGACCGTCCAGGAACCCTCGTCGCAGCAGGTAGCTGTATCCGAAGAACACCGCCGGCTTGAACGGCAAGCGGGCGAACCGCTGCCCCTTGGCCGAACGAGCCTCGGCGATCGTGTGCTTCAGCTCGGGATGCACGTTCAGGTACGCCTCCCAGTCCGAGTACCGGTTGTGCCGGTCGAACCAGGAGGACACGGGATCGACGTCGTCGTGCTGCAGGTGCTCCTGCAGGCGTCCCGTCTCCCCGATGACCTCCGGCTGGTAGTGCCCCTCGACCTCCCGGATGCCGGGCGCCTCGAGGTCGTTCACCTCGGGGAACCGCACCCGCGAGCGGCGTAGCAGGGAGCGCTTCGTCACGCGGTGGCCGTGCTCAAGCACGCGGCCTGCAAACCAGTAGTCCAGCTCGATGTCGTACGCGCTCGCGATCGCTTCGGGGGCCGTCGCGTCGGCGATCTCCTGCACCAGCTCTGCCGACGGATACTCGTCCGCGTCCAGCAGCAGGACCCACTCGTTCCGCGCACCCGCGTGATCGAGCGACCACTGCTTCTTCTTCGGGTGCCCGCCGTTCCAGGTGAACTGGACCACCGTGGCGCCCGCGTCCTGCGCGATCTGCACGGTGCGGTCGGTGCTCCAGGAGTCGACGACGATCACCTCGTCGAAGTCGTCGAGACGGTTGAGCGTGAAGCCGATCCCCGCCTCCTCGTTCTTCGCGAGGACGATCGCGGTCACCGGGATCGTCCGGCGCCCCCGCTGACGGAGCTCGGCCGAGGTGCCCGGTCGGTGGGTGCCGGCACGGTCCACGCCACGTGCTCGCGGCCGCCTGACCAAGCCTGACTCGCCGCGCGGGCCGCCGCGACCGCGGGAGCCGCCTGCCCTTCGCGGGTCGGTGCGCCGGTCAGTCAACGCCGAGCCCTGCTTCGGTTCGGACCATCCGGTCTCCTCGCCTTCTCACCGCGGCCGTGCTCAGTCCGTGGTGTTCGTGTCGGAGTCCGCGCGGACGCGAACCGGCCATCGCCTCTGATCGCGACAGTCTGGGTACCGCGACCGGGGAGCAGCGTTCTCGAACCCGTGGGTCCCGGAACTCGACCGCGATGCTCCCAGTCCATCATGCCGACGCCGCGGCGCACTTCCAGACGTCCACGCATTCATCGTCGATCCACGTCCGACCGCGCCTCGGTCACCCGGCTCCCACTCCGCGCCCCCGGGCACGCCGTAGCGTTCGCCCATGCCCGACCGGACCTACGTGCTGATCGACGGGGAGAACCTCGACGCGACCCTGGGCACGGCGATCCTCCACCACGCGCCGAAGCCCGCCGACCGCCCTCGCTGGGAACGGGTGATCGAGTTCGCCCGCGGCCTCGGGCGGCCGGACGTCATCGGCCTCTTCTTCATCAACTCCAGCCGCGGCGACACGCCGTGGCCCTTCGTCGCGGCGATCCAGAACGCCGGCTTCCGCGCGATCCTCCTGGCCGGCACCGGCCCCGAGAAGGTCGTCGACGTCGGCATCCAGAAGACCCTCGAGGCCCTCGTCGCCCGCGACTGCGACGTGCTGCTCGGCTCCCACGACCGCGATTTCGCCCCGCAGGTCGAGCAGCTGATCGACAGCGACCACGGCGTCGCCATGCTCGGCTTCCCGGAGGCCATGAGCGGCGTCTACGCCGAGCTCGGCGTGCGCACCTACGACCTCGAGTACGACGCGAAGGCCTTCAACCAGCGCCTCCCCCGCATCCGCGTCATCCCCCTCGCCGAGTTCGACCCCGAGGAGTTTTTGGACTGAGGAGAGCCAGTCCAGCTGCTTGCCGCGAGGAGCTCACCGGTCGCTGTGCGCAGCAGTGACAGCAGCACAGACGCCGCGAGCGCCAGCACCACCCCGGCGAAGATCGCGACGCTGACCCAGATCGGCTGTCCTGCCGGTGAGCGGCCGGAACCCCTTGAGAAGAACGCCGTGGTGATCGGCACGATGGCGAGGACGCCCACCGCGACCTCGACCGCACGACCGAGCAGGCGGCCCATGCCTTCGAGTGCCGGCCCGCCGCTCGACGCCACGCCGTAGAGCACACCGCACGCCCCCGATACGGCCACGTCGGTCGCGGTGCTGCCTGGTGCGGGTTCGGTGAACAACCCGAGCACGACCTGGGCGGCCAGCGTGACCGTCAGCCACTTCCCGGGCTCGCGCCAGCCGCCGGGCGCCTCCCGCAGCGACAGCGGACCACGTCGGCCGCCGACGCCCCTGAAGGAGGACCATGGAGACCACACCCGGGCTGGCGAGCAGCAGGACTAACTCACCGATGCCCGCCGTCACGACCGGTGCTCCAAGCTCGGTGACCGACGATCACAGGCGTGAGGGCGGCAGAGCGATGTGTCGCCCGGCCGCCCTGTTCGGTCATCCGCAGAGGCCGACGCCGTCCGACGTGAGGATCACGCGCCGGTTCGCGGCGGCGATCTCGTCGGCCGATCTGCCGTCCGTAGCGACCTCCTTTTGGAAGCCGCACCACTCGTGTCCGACCCCTGCGGGCGGCGCTAGCAGGTCACTCGGTACATGCAGCTTCTCGAGCAGCGCGATCACGGTCTGAGCCCGACGCTTGGAGAGCCCGAGATCATCCACCTGCGTCGCTTCGCCCTGCGCGGACGTCGCACCCGTGACGGTGACGTGCACCCGGTACTTGACGATGCTGGTGGCGACCGGCCTCAGGACCGCCTCCGCGGCCTCCCGATCCGACAGCCGATCCGATCCGCCCTTGAAGTGCAGTTGGTCGTCGTTCAGCGAGAACGGCGCCTTCCAGATGTCGGGCTTTCCGATCGGGACGGTCGTAACCGTCGGGAGCCCCGACCTCGGCGCGTCAGTGAGGTGCTCCGACAGGGGCTTCAGCTCACCGCCCGCCTTCGCGATCACGGCTGACCAGATCGCCTCGAGGTTCTGCTTCGCGGACTCCGGCAGGACGGCCTGCGGCGCGGCAACGTCGCCGAGCCCGGACCAGTAGATGGTCAAGCCCTTCAGCTCCGCCGGTAGCTCGTGGTTCGCAGCCAGGGTGTCGGCCACGGACTTCGGGGCGCGATAGAGCAGCCCGTCCTTGGCGAAGTCGAGCATGCCGGCCGTCTGCAGCCCGCTGCCGACCACGACGACACCCATCGACGACCCGCTGTCCGTGCTCGCCGCGTCGGCGATCGCGCCGAGGTAGTCGACCTCCTTGGTCGTCGCCGCGCTCTTCGCGAGCGCCTGCTTCACCGTCGCCACGGCCTTGACGTGGTCATCGATGCAGATCGATACGTCGTTCGCGGCTGAGGAGAGCGGGATCGGTCCGGTAATTTGCGGGGTCCCGCTCGGCGTGACGATCGTCACGGAGCCGTTGCTCATGGCCGCGTCGTCGAGCAGGTTCGATGCCTCCGTCGAGAGCTTCGGCGCGGCCGAGTTGCTCGTGGCGCCGTACACGATGCCGAGGTGGCGCGGACTGCTGCGATCGCACGACTGGGAGTCGGAGTCGCTGCAGGCCGTGAGCGCGGTCAGGCTGATCAAGGACGCCGCGGCGACTGCGACGAGGCGGGACGTCCTCAATGCTCCTCCCCCTTGTCGGCGAGGGGCAGCACGGTCAGCGGATCGCGACGGGCGTTCAGCTCCCGCATGAGGTGGGAAGTGATGCTGGGGTCGCTCTCGGCCTCGGCGATGACCGCGAAGATGTCGGCGCGCAGCCGGGTCATCCGCTCGTCCACGACCTTCTTCGCAAGCAGGAGACGCTCCGCGTCGCGCTGATCCATCTCCTTGGCCGACTCGAGATCGGATTCGGCCTCGTGCACCGCGACAGCGCTCGCATCGCGCTGCTGCAGGGCGGCACGCTCGGCCTTCTCGGCGCGTTCGACCGCGACGAGCAGGGGGCGGCTGGTGAACCAGGTGATGAAGAAGCTGGCGAGACCGGTCGCGGTCAGGAAGAACGCGGTCATGTACGCCATCAGGCTCGAAGGCGCCAGCAGGTCGACGCCGCCTGCACTGCTGATTCCGGTCGCCAGCTGCGCGGCGGTCGGGAAGTCGACGTTCGCCGCGATCCGCATGGCGGTCACAAGCACGAGCACGGCTACCCACACGACGCCGATGACGACGAGGAACCGGCTCCACCCGCGATACAGGATGCCGTCGGCGATGCGACGTCCGACGATCGCCGCGATGTGCGGGAGCAGGATCATCATCACCGAGAAGCCGGCGGTAACGAGGTACAGCTCGCCGCTGATCGAGCCCGCAGCGCTCGCCGTCCGGTTGAGCATGACGAGCGACTGGTGCAGCAGCACGTAGTCGGCGGTGACAAGCACGAGCAGGATCGCGTACACCCCGACGTGCTTCCAAGTCGACATGTGTCCGGGGCGAGCGGGCTCCTCGCTGAGCCGCAGCCTCGAGGCCATTGTGCGCAGGTCAGACATGATTGTTCCCCTCGGGGTCGTGGCGCTCGAGCTTCGCTTCAAGGTTCTGGCGGGTCCTGGTGGCGCGGTCGAGGTGCACCTGCGCCTCTTCCAGCTGCTTGTTCGCGGCGGCGAAGTTGCCGCTCGCGATGTCCACGAGCGCGGTCGCGACCGTCGTGTGGTGGGTGCGTTGCACGTCGAGCCCGTGATCGAGCTCGGCCTGGCCGGTGGCCAGATGCACGTCGAGGGCACGGAGCGTCTCGCCGTCGACCGAGTGGGACGCAACGAGGCGTCGAAGCGTCGCGATGACACTCGCCTCGAACGCGTGCACGTCGCGGAAGTCGTAGTCCAGCGGTTCGACACCCCGCGTGTGCGTGAGCGACGACATCGACACGCGGGACGCGTCGCCTGCGGCTCCGGTCGGGGTCCGGTCAGTTCTTGGCACGACGTTTCCTCTCGTTCAGGTCGACCGGGGTCGACGGGTCCGCCAGGCGCGGGCTGGCAGCCACGGCATCGGTGTCGACCCAGGCGGGGATGCCGAGCGCCAGCGGCTCGGCGGCGAGCGCGGCGCGGTGCCGGTGATAGCGGCGAAGCGTGTGCCAATAGAGCGCCGCATGCAGGTTCGCGCGGGCGTAGATCTGCTCGATGGCGAACACCGATGCCGTCGCGTGCTCGTCGATCGAGGCCGCGTGCACCGCGATCTCGCCGTGCAGCCGACTCTCGATCCGAGCGCCTCGCCGGAGCGCCTCGCCGTCCTCCGTCGCGTCGTTCATGTCAACGCCCCGCTTGGTGAGCTCCGCATTTGATCGCATGGTGCTCGCGAGGCCGGCCTCAGCGACGCCGCGCGCTAGTCGGATCGGCTGCGTCCTCTCGTGCAGATCGAGCCACTCGGCGCGCGCGCGGTCCTCGGCGTCGGCGTCGAGCACTTCGATGCGGGGCGTCGAGGCGTTGACGCTGCCAGGCTCTGCCATGGGGTCGATGAAGGGCACGTTGCGGGGGCCGTCTTGGCGCGCGCACCACCAGAGCTTGAGCCTCGTACGGAACGAGACGTCGGCATGGGGGCGCACAGGAATTGCTGCTGTTCGGGTCATGAGTCTCCACGTCCGGGACGGCGCACGGATGCGCAGAACCGAATCGCTCGGGTAGGAGAGGGCAACGGAGGTGGGTGGCCTCCGCCGTGAACACTAATGGTTTGCCCGATTGCCGCATTACCCCCTATTCAGGGGACAGGGCAAATCCCTTTCTCCGCCGACATAACCTGAGCAGCCTTTCCGAATCAATCGATGTCGCCCGGGAAAACGGGGGCAGACAGCACGGAATAATGACGCGATGATCGCGATCGCCCGCAACAAGAAGCGTAAAGTCTCGGCTCGTTCGTCGCCGTCACGCCCGCGCTGGCGGCACCCTTCGCCCACTGCATCGAGACGCACGCAAGCAGGTGAAGGCGACCATGAAGATTGAGTCGCTCGTCATCACGAAGACGCTGCCGCTGGCACAGACGGCGCTCCCGCGGGAGCGCCTGGTGCAGTCGGCCGTGGTCGCCGACGTGGCGAGTACCGCTTTCGACCGCGGCCTGGCCCCTGCGGATGTGATGCTCGCGAAGCAGCGGGTCGTCGCCGCCGGCGTTCCCGCACGAGCTAGAGCATGCCAACAAGCCATCGTCCTCAGCGGAACGCAAGCATCCAGAAGGAACGTCCGCTGACTCCGAGACGCCGAGGCGAGCCGATGACGACGTCACCCGCTAGCTCGCTCATTCACGATCCAACTCGGTACACAGCGCGTCCGGACGAAACGTCAAGGGACAGCGCAACAGGGCGACGAGCGTCCCGACTGCACTGGACCCCGCCCAGACACTGCAGGAGTTGCGGTTCACCCGCCTCCCGTGGACCAGAACTCGGCGATCCGGCGCGCGGCCTCCTCGCGGTCCATCGCCCCGATCTCCTGCTCCGTGAGGTGCAGCCGACGCTGCAGCTCCCGCACGAGCGCCAGAGGCACCGCCTCGCTCGGGGCGGAAGGTGCGGACCGCGCCGGCATCACCCCGTTCTGCACGCAGGTCCAGAACGTCTCTGCCGATACGGCGAGCTCGTCGCCGAGGATGTGCGACCACAGCCGCGCGCCGTAGGTGTCGCCGTTGACCGGCTTCGAGATGTGCGTGCGCAGCACCTGACCGTCGGGCAGGACGAGCTCGTACGTCCGGTGGTGCTCGACGGGGCGGCCGCGAGCGTCGAGCACCTCGGACCATCCCTCGATCCGGCAGAACGTGTCGTGCGCCGACCGGTTCGGGGCCGGGAAGCTCACGCCGCGTTGATCCAGTCGCGCAGCTGCGCGTCGGTGCTCAGCCCGATCAGCTGCACGACGCCCCAGTTCTCGGTGTGGTTCGGTGCCGACCGCAGCCGAGCCGTCCAATCGAACGCGTACTGGCGCAGGCCGATGATCAGCTCGTCGACGGCGCCGTCCAGCGTGTTCGAGACGGCATGCACGGGAAGCCCGGGCAGGAAGGCCGCCCACTCGCCCTCCTCGAACAGGACCTCGGCCCGCGCGTCCGTCAGCGCGGCGAGCGCATCACGGAGGCGCGTCGCATCGACGACCGCCACCCGCTCGGAGTCGCGGTCGACGGTCGCCACCCGTCCGCCGTGCGCTGCGTCGAGCAAGTCTTTCAGGTGCGCTCTCGCATCGGATGCGGAGGCGTAGTGCAGCACGTCCATCGCCGTCCCCTCGTCGTACGTCGAGTACACACTGTACATGACGTACAACCGTGGCCTAGCGGTAGCACGATCAGCTCGCGCCGAGGGATCCAACGGGGCGCCCCTGCACACGCCCTGATCCTTCCGGCGCCTGATCGCTCGCGCGTGACGCGCCGCCATCCGAATCCCCCCGTTCGGGTGACACGCGGGCCGCCTCCCTCCGATCCGGCGTGCGGCTGCTGGCATGGGCGGCATGTCTTCGCGCCCAACCACGCCGGCGCCCGTGCTGCCGGAGCGGCTCTCCTCCCTCGACGGGCTGCGGGGCGTCGCCGCCGTGGTCGTGCTGATCCACCACGCGCTGCTGACCGTGCCGTTCCTGGCCCGCGCCTACTACCCCGACCTGCCTCCCGTGCCGCCGGGGACGCTGGCCTGGTACCTGACCTACACCCCCCTCCATCTGCTGTGGGGCGGGACGGAGGCGGTGTTCCTCTTCTTCATCCTGAGCGGCCTGGTCGTCACCCTGCCCGCGCTGCGCTCCCCCGGCTTCGACTGGGTCGCCTTCTACCCGCGCCGTATCGTCCGCATCTACGGACCCGTCGCGGTCGCGCTGCTGCTCGGCGTCGCGCTCGCGCTCGCCGTGCCGCGGCACAACGAGCGCATCCTCGGCCACTGGATGAACACCCGGCCGAACCACGTCACCCCCGCCGACCTGCTCGGCGACCTGATGCTCGTCGACGGCACCTCCGGGATCATCAGCCCGCTCTGGAGCCTGCAGTGGGAGATCCTGTTCTCCGCCTTCCTGCCCCTGTTCGTCGGCATCGCCGTGATCGGGCGGAGGAGGCCCCTCGCGGTGCTGGCGGCGCTCGCGGTGTGTCTCGGCCTCGGCTCGTTCTTCGGCGCGAACGCGATGTTCTACCTGGCGCTGTTCGCCGTCGGGGCCGTCGTGGTCGTGCTGTGGGACGTGCTCGTCGTGGTCGCCCGCGTCGTCTCCCGTCGAGCCTGGGCGTGGCCGGTGCTCGTCGCCGTCGGGCTGCTGCTGGCCAGCGCGGTCTGGTGGCTGCAGGGCCTCGGCCTCTCGCAGCACCGCGCCGACATGCTGCAGTGCGTCGCGATCCCCGGCATCGTGCTGCTGCTGCTCGCCGCGGCGTTCTGGCGGCCGGCCGTCGGGCTGCTGAACACGCGGCTGTTCCAGTGGCTCGGGAGGATCTCCTTCAGCCTTTACCTCGTGCACGAGCCGATCGTCATCGCGGCCCGGTTCCTGCTGGTCCAGGTGCAGGCGCCGACCTGGGTGTCGATCGCGGTGTCGATCCCCGTCGCGTTCGGCGTCGCGGCGCTGTTCACCCGCTTCGTGGAGGCGCCTTTCCACCGCCTCGCGCGCACCGCGGGGAAGCGCGTCGCGGCCGCCTCGCGGGACTTCGTGCAGCCGAATCGCACCTGGCACGAGGCCGCCGCGACCACGGGCGCGATCCCGGTGGCCGCGCGGAAGCCGTCCGAGCAGCGCGAGCCCGTCGGGGTGTAGCGCTCGCGGGCTCGCGTCCGGCCGCTGCGGGGGCCGTCCGCTGCTGGACCTGCGGTGCGCACCGTCGAGCGAGCAGCGGAGGACCCCGTCAGCGCACCCGCGAGCGGGCTGCGTTCCGCGGGGCCGCCCCACCGCCTCGCGCGGTACCTCCACCACGTCGCGCGGTCCTCCCACCTCCGCGCGGTGGGTGGACCTACCGCGCGGAGGTCACGGCTACCGCGCGACGCGTCCGTCGGTCCCGCCGCACCCACCGCGGGCGGGCGGCGGTCAGATCAGCTCGTGGAGACGGCGGTCATCGGCGACGCAGATCGTCCGGCCGACGGCGAGCGCGAGCAGGGCGCCCGCGATCAGCCACACCGCCGCGCCGATCGCGATCCCGATCCACATGGGCAACGAATACCCCCTCCGCAGCCGCGGCGGGCCCGATCGCGCAGCGCGGAACCGCACGGATCCCGCACGGTTCGCGCTCGGAGGCCTGCTACGCCAGGCGGCGCCGGCCGAGCAGCCGGGTGAGCAGCAGCGACGCGGCCATCACGATCGGCACGACCGCGACGCCGCGCCACCCGAACGCGGAGATCGCGCCGTTCGCCGCTCCGCTCTGGAACACGTGACCGACGGGGTGGAAAGCCGCCCGGAGGCGCCGGACGCGCGGGTGCTCCCCCGCGTGGGCGACCAGCAGGACCAGCCGGCCCGGGCGCGCCGGACGGGGCGACGTCGCTGCGCGCATCGGGTGCTCCTTCCTCGGCTCGGTCGGGGAACGGTAGGTGGTTCGGAGCCGCGGGCAGGGACGGAGCGCCGCGATGTCACACCGACTGGGGGCGCCTGCCTACGCTCGTGGGGTGGCCGATGACCAGCACCCGCCCGTGATCGACCTGTCGCGGGCCCCCGGCGCCGGCGAGGCGTGGGACCGCTCCCGCGGCACCCTCGCGCTGTGGCTCCTCGTCGAGCTGCTGCTTGTGACCAACCCGCTGCAGATCTCCTCGGCCGTCCGCGCGGCCGCCCTCCGACGCTTCGGCGCACGAATCGGCCGCGGGGTGATCCTCCGGCCGCGCCTCCGCGTGAAGCTGCCGTGGAAGCTGACGATCGGCGACCGCTCCTGGATCGGCGAGGGCGTCTGGATCCACAACCAGGACATCGTGACGATCGGCACCGACGTCGTGCTGAGCCAGGACACCTTCCTCACCACCGGCAGCCACCGCCACCGCACCGACATGGGCCTCATCACCCGCCCGGTCGTCGTCGAGGACGGCGCGTGGATCACCTCCCGCTGCGTCGTGCTCGGCGGCACGCACGTGGGCCGGTCCGCGCTCGCCCGGCCACTCACCGTCGTCACCGGCAGGGTGCCCGCGAACGCGATCGTCAGCGGACCCGACTGCGAGGTCGTCGGAGCACGGTTCCCCGGCGTCTCGGTCGGCGGAGTCGACGTCCCCGACTGACCCGAGGCCCCGGTGGGCGGGTTCCCGGCTGCCGCAAGGTCTCGCCCAAAACCCGCACGGATCAGCACAATCGCGAAACGGGGGATTGTGGAGCGCGCGCCGAAGCACTTGCATGCTCCCGTGTACCCACCCAGATACCGCATCCTCACGAGCGCGCTCGCCGCCTCGATCCTGCTCGGCTCGACCCTCGCCGCGGCGCCCGCGATCGCCGCTCCCTCCGCCACCTGCGCCGAACCGCAGGCCGCGAAGGTCGCGCGCAAGGCCGTGCAGGCCACCATGAAGACCGAGTCCGTCGCGTTCACGAAGACGCTGAAGCTGGCTCGGACCTCCCTCCCCGCGAAGCAGCGGGCGCAGGCGGCCGTGCTCGCCGACGCGACGAGCACCGCCTCCGACCGCGGCATCGCCGCCGCGGACGTGACGCTCGTGCGGCAGCTGATCACCGCAGCGAGCGCCACCAGCAAGCCGCTCTCGGTCGACCGCGCCAAGCTCGCGCAGTGCGGCGTGAGCGCGATGAAGCGCCTCGCGAAGCACGCCGACGTGCGCGAGGCCCGGTTCGGTCTCGACGTGCTCACGGCGCTGCGGAACCACGAGCGCGCGCTCGTGAAGTGGGACAGCGTGACCCGCGACCGCTTCAAGGGCACGGACGCCGCTCAGTACGCGACCTGGCGCACGAAGGTGAAGGACGAGCAGGCCTCCGCGGCGGCGCTCACCAAGCAGATCGCCGCGACGAAGAAGCAGCTGCGCTGACCGGGCCGGGCTCCCCCGGCTACTCGCAGGCGACGCCGTCGCCGTCCCGGTCGAGCCCGCCTCGGTAGCCCGGCTGCCCGCGCAGCAGCGGCGACTTCCCCGCCGCCCGGACCGCGGCGCAGCTGGCGTAGTAGGCGCCGCCGGTCCCGACACCGACACCCGCACCCGCGCCCGCGCCGAGCAGCACCGCGACGCTCGGCTTCCCGGGCTTCCGCACCGAGACGGACGTGCAGTACGTCGTCAGATCGGCGGCGAGCGCCCGCTGCTCGACCGGGTCGACGGAGAGCCCCCAGCGGTACTTCGTCGCGATCCAGTCCTTCACGTAGGTGCAGCGGTCCGACCGGAGGGACGGCAGGTACGCGTCGGGCTCCCGCGAGCCCTTCGCGCGGGCCGCCTTCACGGAGATCACGGCGAGGGCGGGCGCGAACCCGAGGTCGTTCGTGAAGGCCTGCCGCTTCGTGGAGGTCCAGGAGGCGGCGCCGGAGACCCACGCCTCCTTCAGCGGGACGAGGTGGTCGACCCTCGCCTTCGCCACCGAGCTCACGGTGACGCCGTCGTAGGGCGACACCCACCGGCCCGTCCGCACGGCCCCCTTCGCGTCGACGGTGACCGGCGTGGTCGACTCGCTGCTGAGGACCTCCGCGCGGGTGTCGGCGCCGTCCCCGTCGGCGTCGACCCAGCCGGAGAACCGAGCGGCCCGGAAGCTCGCGGCTCGCGCCTCCTTCGCCACGTCCAAGCGGGCGAGCAGCGTCCGCGCGGACACCGACGGCGCGGCGGCCGCCCGCACCGGGGCCGTCTTCGCGGGCGCGGGCGCCGGCGACTCCGCGAAGGCCATCGTCGGGATCGCGGCGGCCACGCACATCACGGCGCCCACCACCAGGGAGGCGAGCGGCGGCTTGCGCATGGGGCTCCTTCGGTCGGGACGCCCGCGACGCTAGGGCGAGCCGACCGGCGGACGATGCCGCGACGCGCTGATGCCCCCCGCTCGTGTGTCGTGGAGCGGAGGCGCCTCAGCCGGCGGTGCCGTACCGGGTCGCGTGCCAGGCGAGGAAGCCGTCGGCCTGGCCGCGGGTCAGCGCCTCCGGGGCCTCCTGCCCGGTCTGCTCACCGAAGTACTCGTGCAGGTGCGAGCGCAGCACGTGCTCGTGCACGCCCAGCTCGCGGGCGAGGTCGATGCGGGAGACGTCGTCGGTCATGTGCGCGACGGTACCGGGACCGCCTCCGAGCCCCCTCGCGTCTCGCGGATCCGCAGTTCCTGGCCGACACGCCGCGGCGCGCGCACTCGGAGCGGCGCGTCGCCGAAGAACTGCGGATCCGCGAACGGCAGAGCCGGCCCGTTGAGGGGCCGCCGATCCGGGCGGGGCACGATGGCCGCGCGGATCGCCCGCAGGACCGGAGGACCGAGCGATGCCCCGAAGGACCCAGACCATCGCGCCGGCGCTGCCCGCCTCCGGCGCCCTGCGCCCGCTGGGCCTCGACGAGGTGCGGATCACCGGCGGGTTCTGGGCCGACCGCGTCGACACGAACCGGGACGCGACGCTGCCGCACATCCTGCACTGGCTCGAGCGGGAGGGATGGCTGCCGAACTTCGACCTCGCCGCGGCCGGGACGCTGCCCGAGGGCCGCCGCGGACGGGAGTTCGCGGACTCGGAAATCTACAAGTTCCTCGAGGCCGCAGCGTGGTCGCTCGGCACGTCCCCCTCCGCCGCGCTCGAGGCGACGTTCGGGTCCGTCGTCGCGCGCGTCGCCGCGGCGCAGGAGGCCGACGGGTACCTGAACACGTACTTCGGGCGGCCCGGGCAGCCGCCGCGCTGGTCCGAGCTGGGGTTCGGGCACGAGCTGTACTGCCTCGGGCACCTGTTCCAGGCCGCGGTCGCGCGGGCGCGCACGCGTCCAGACGAGACGGACGGCCTGCTGTCGGTCGCGACGCGGGCCGCGGACCTCGTCTGCGCGGTGTTCGGCGACGGCGGGAACGACGGCGTCTGCGGGCACGCCGAGGTCGAGACGGCCCTGGCGGAGCTCGCCCGCGTCACCGGCGACGACCGCTACGCGCGGCAGGCCGAGCTGTTCGTCGAGCGGCGGGGCCACGGACGGCTGACCCCGAACGAGTTCGGTGCCGCCTACTTCCAGGACGACCTGCCGGTGCGGGCGACGACGACGCTGCACGGGCACGCCGTGCGCGCGAACTACCTCGCGGCCGGGGCGGTCGACGTGGCCGTCGAGACCGGGGACGCCGCACTGCTGGACTCGCTCGTGACGCAGTGGCGCACCGCCGTCGCCCGCCGCACGTACATCACGGGCGGGCAGGGCGCCCACCACCAGGACGAGGCGTTCGGCCTGGACTGGGAGCTGCCGCCGGACCGCGCCTACTCCGAGACCTGCGCCGGCATCGGCTCCATCCAGTTCAGCTGGCGGCTGCTGCTCGCCACCGGTGAGCCGCAGTACGCGGACCTGATCGAGCGCACCCTGTTCAACGTCGTCGCGACCTCCCCCTCCGCCGAGGGGACCGCCTTCTACTACTCGAACACGCTGCACCAGCGGGAGGAGGGGCGGCCCGCCGACCCGGACGTGCCGTCCGCCCGAGCCTCCGCCAGCCTGCGCGCGCCGTGGTTCGAGGTGTCCTGCTGCCCGCCGAACGTGGCGCGGACCCTGGCGAGCCTGCCCGCGTACTTGGCGACCGTGTCGGAGTCGGGCCTGCAGCTGCACCAGTACGCCGCCTCCACCATCCGGACCGCGCTGCCGTCCGGCGAGGCGATCGACCTGGCGGTGGAGGCGGACTACCCGGCGAGCGGCGTGATCCGTGTCGTCGTCGGCCGGGACGCCGCGCAGGAGTGGACCCTGTCGCTGCGGATCCCCTCCTGGGGCGCGGGCGCCACGGTGTCGGTGCGATCCGGCGGGTCGGTCGAGTCCTCCTCCCCTGGCCCGGGCGTCGCGGCGGTGACGCGGCGGTTCCTCGCGGGCGACGTCGTCGAGCTGACGCTGCCGGTCGCG
The DNA here is from genome assembly GCF_964245895.1 of uncultured Amnibacterium sp. Lineage (GTDB taxonomy): Bacteria > Actinomycetota > Actinomycetes > Actinomycetales > Microbacteriaceae > Amnibacterium. The sequence continues at coordinate 17,572 of NZ_CAXTOQ010000011.1, read as the reverse complement.
CCCCGCGTCACCCACCCGGACCCCCGGATCGACGCGGTGCGGGGCTGCGTCGCGATCGAGCGGGGCCCGGAGGTGCTCTGCCTCGAGTCGGTCGACCTGCCGGCCGGCCTGGCCGGGCGGTCCGTGGACGACGTGCGGCTCGCCTCCGCAGCGGTCACGCCGGATCTGACGGTCGCGCTGCGGGTGCACGACGACGACGACGACGACGGCTGGCCGTACGGGCCGGAGCGGCCGCGCGCCTCCACGGCGGGCACGGCACGCCTGGTGCCGTACCACTCGTGGGCGAACCGCGGCCCGTCGACGATGCGGATCTGGCTGCCGGTCGCCGAGTAGCGGCGGGCCTCCACCCGCATCCCCGTACCGTCGCCGCCCGACGCTGACCCCGCGATCACCCGTCGCGCGGGAGCCGCGCCGCTCCGCGGTACGTAGACCTACCGCGCCGAGGCACGGGTGCCGTGTGACGCTATATCACGCCGGCGCGCCGGGCGGAAGGGGTGGACATCGGCGGATCGATCCGGCCGATTACGCCTCCTGACCAGGTGGAACGCGCAGTCGGACACCGATCTCGCCGGTCCACGGCGTGTCGCGGGGCCGATTCACGAAAAGCCCCTCGACTGCTCGATTCACGAGGATATGTTGTCGACCGTCAACGACGAACCCCGACGGATCCGTCGTCGACTCCCCCAAGGTCGGCGCTCGACGGACGGGGTCGCGTCCCTCCCCCCGCCGCATACCCATGCGGGACCTCGAAGGACAGCTGTGCCCTCCTCCGCCCCCACCGTCAGCATCGTCGTACCCGCCAGGAACGAGGCCCGCAACCTCGAGGTGGTGCTGCCGCTGCTCCCCGCGGTGCACCAGGTCGTGCTCGTCGACGGCCACTCGGTCGACGACACCATCGAGACCGCGAAGCGGGTGATGCCCGGCATCCACGTCGTGCAGCAGACCCGCCGGGGGAAGGGCAACGCCCTCGCCTGCGGCTTCGCCGCCGCCACCGGCGACATCATCGTGATGTTCGACGCGGACGGCTCCGCCGACCCGGACGAGATCCCCGCGTTCGTGCGAGCCCTGACGGAGGGCGCCGACGTCGCCAAGGGGTCGCGGTTCACCCGCGGCGGCGGCAGCGAGGACATCACGCGGTTCCGCTCGCTCGGGAACCTGTTCCTGAACACCGTCACGAACCTGCTGCTCGGCAGCCGGTACACCGACCTCTGCTACGGCTACAACGCGTTCTGGCGCCGGCTGGTCCCCGGGCTGCACCTGCCGGACCACACCTTCGAGGCCGCCGACACGATGATCTGGGGCGACGGCTTCGAGATCGAGACCGTGCTGAACTGCCGGTTCTTCCTGGGCGGCCACCGCATCGTGGAGGTGGGCAGCGTCGAGAAGAGCCGCATCTTCGGCGAGAGCAACCTCAACGCGATCCGCGACGGCTTCCGCGTGCTGCGCACCATCCTGTCCGAGCGCCGGCACGCCCGCCGCACCGCGCGCCTCGCGGTCGTCGAGGGCGCCGTGCGCGGCACCCAGCGCCGCAGCGAGACCGCGCGGAAGGCCGCGTGAACGCCGGGCTCCCCGCGGGCGGGTCCGCATCCGTCCCCCCGACGGGCGGGGGCGGACGCGCATGAACGCGATCGTCTCCCCCCTCCACTCGCGCGACACGCGGCGCCCCCGCGTCATGGTCGTCGGCGCGGGCTGGCGCTTCACCTCCGGCATCAGCTACTACACCTGCCGGCTCACGAACGCGTTCTCGGAGGTCACCGACACCAGCGCCGTACTCATGCGGCAGCTCGTGCCCACGCGCCTCTACCCCGGTCGCGCCCGCGTCGGCCGCGCCGTCAACACGCTGCAGTACGTGCCGGAGGTGCACGTCCACGACGGCATCGACTGGTTCTGGGGCCGCAGCATGCGCGACGCGGTGCGCTTCATCACCTCCGAGCGGCCCGACGTGCTCGTGCTGCAGTGGTGGACCGGCGCGGTGCTGCACTCCTACCTGCGGCTCGCCCGCCTCGTGCGCCGGTACGGCGGTCGCGTCGTCATCGAGTGGCACGAGGTGCAGGACACCGGCGAGGCCCGCATCCCGGGCGTCACCCGGTACGTCGTCGCCGCGATGCAGCAGCTGCTGCGGCGCGTCGACGGCCACGTCGTGCACTCCCGGTACGACCTCGAGCTGCTGCGCGGCACCTATCCGCTGCCCGAGGACCGCGTCGTCCTCGCCCCGCACGGTCCGTACAACCACTACGACGCGGCCGATGTCGACGGCGAGCGCGACGGCGACTTCGTGTTCCTCTACTTCGGCGTGATCCGGCCGTACAAGGGCGTCGAGGACCTGGTCGCGGCGTTCGAGCTGCTGCCGCAGGCGGTCCGCTCGACCTCGCGGCTGGTGCTGGTCGGGGAGACCTGGGAGGGGTGGACGGCGCCGCTCGACGCGGTCGCCGCGAGCCCGGTGCGGGACCGCATCACCGTCGTCGACCGCTACGTGGACGACGCGGAGGTGGCCGCGCACTTCGCCGCCGCCGACGCGGTCGTGCTGCCGTACCGGCGGTCCTCCTCCTCCGGTCCCCTCCATATCGCGATGAGCGCGGGCCTGCCCGTCGTCGTCGCGAGCGTCGGCGGGCTCGTGGAGGCGGCCGGCGACTACGCGGGCGTGACCTTCGTGCCGACGCAGGACCCGGCGTCCCTGGCCGCGGCCATGGCGGACCTGCCCGCGCGACGCGGCGAGCGCTTCGACGACCCGCACAGCTGGGACCGCACGGTCGACGCGTACGGCGAGCTGCTGACCCGACTCGGCCTGCCCGGGCTGATGAGCGACTCCGCCGCCGGCGCGCCCGAGCGCCGCGGAGCCTGACCACCACCACCGGCCGCCCGACCCGGGCGGCGAGAGAGCAGCACCCACGATGAGCCACGAGGTCCTCACCGGCGTCCGAGCCGGTGACCCGTCGACCGAGGTCCCCGCGCAGCGCGCCGGGACGCTCCGTCGACCCCTCGCGCGGATCGCGGCGTCCGGGTTCGGCCGCATCGCGGGCATCAGCGCGTCGCTCGTCGGCACGCAGGCGTTCACCAGCGTCCTCGGGCTGCTGTTCTGGGCGCTGGCCGCCCGCGTGTTCCTCACCACCGACGTGGGCGTCGCCGGCGCCGCGGTCGCGATGATGATGCTGCTCGGCTCCCTCGGGTCGCTCGGCCTCGGCACCGTGCTCATCGCGCGGCTGCCCGCGACCGCCGGCCCGGACCGCCGCGTCCTCGTGCGGACGTGCCTCGCGGCCGCCGGCACCGCCGGGGCGCTGCTGGGGCTCGTCGTGCCCGCGGTCGCGGTGCACGGCTTCGGCGCGGCCGGCCTCGCGCCGATCGCGGGCTCGTTCTGGCCCCTCGTCGGTCTGGCCGCGGCGACCGGCCTCACCGCCGTGGTGATGGTGCTGGACCAGGCGGTGCTGACGATCGGCCTCGGCACCCTGCAGCTGGAGCGCAACGTCACCGCGAGCGCCGTGAAGGTCGTCGCGCTGCTCGCCCTCGGCCTCGCCGGGGTGCAGGGCGGCATGACGATCCTGCTCGCCTGGACGATCGGCAACCTGCTCTCGCTGCCGCTCGTGTCCTGGCGGACGCGCGGCGGGCGGGCGGCCGGAGCCCACCGGCGGCTCGTGGAGCCGGCCCTGCTGCGGGGCGTCGGCCGGCTCGCCGTGTCCCATCACGCGCTGAACGTCAGCATCCAGGCCGCGCTGCAGCTGCTGCCCGTGCTCGTCGTCGTGCTCGTCTCCGCGCAGGCGAACGCCGCGTTCAACGCGGCGATCATGCTCTCCGGGTTCGTCTTCGCGCTGCCGTACGCGGTGAGCGTCGGCCTGTTCGCCGCGGCGCGGGGCGACGAGACGGAGATCGTGCGCCGCATGCGGCTGACGGTCCCGTTCGGGCTGGCCGTCAGCGTGACCGCGAGCCTCGTGCTGCTGCCGCTGGCCGGTCCGCTGCTGCACGTCTTCGGCCCGCAGTACGCCGCCGACGGCACCGTGCTGCTGCGCCTGGTCGCGCTGGCGGGGATCCCGTTCGTGATCAAGGACCACTTCATCGCGCTGCGCCGGGTGCAGGGCCGCACGACCCAGGCGCTCGCGGTCACCCTGGTGTTCCTCGCGGCCGAGCTCGCCGCCGCCGCCATCGGCGCGACGGCCGCCGGCGTCGTGGGGCTCTGCGTCGGCTGGCTCGGCGTGCTCGCCGTGGAGGCGCTGGTGCTGGCCGTGCCGCTGGTGCGCGCGTACCAGCGGGACGCCGCGCTCGTCCGCGGCACGGAGCGCATCGCCGACCCGCTGCCTCCGGTGCCGGTCGCGGTGCCGGCCGCAGTCGAGGTCCCGGCCGCAGTCGCGGCCCACGCCGCAGTCCCGGTCCCCGCCGTGGTCTCGGCCCCCGTGGCCGCCGCCTCGGTCCCCGAGCCGACTCCCCCCGCCCCGGCGCGCGCGGGGTGGGCCGCGCGGAACCTGCTCGGCCCGCTGGTGCTGCTGATGGCCTGCGGCGTCCTGGTGATGGCCGTCGCCGCGAACCTCGGGCGGCTCGGCAGCACCGGCCTCGGCGCCCAGCTGCTGTGGTACCTCGGGCTGGTGCTGCTGTTCCTCCCGGCGGCGCTGCGGATCGTCGCGCGGGCAACCCCGCACGTCGAGCGGCTGGTCGCGGTCGTCGCGCTCGCCGTGCTGCTGCAGGTCAGTCGCCTCTTGCTGAACCCGACCGCGTTCGCGTTCCACGACGAGTTCATCCACGCGGACACGCTGCGGCAGATCGAGGACTCCGGGCACCTGTTCGCGGTCAACCCGCTGCTGCCGGTCTCCGCGTACTACCCGGGGCTCGAGATCGTGACCGACGCGGTGCGGACCGTCACCGGGCTGCCCGGGTACGCCGCCGCGGTGCTGACCCTGCTCGCCGCGCGGCTGATCATCGTGCTCGCGATCATCGGGCTGATCGGCGCGATCGGCGGCTCCCGCCGCGCCGGAGCCGTCGGTGCGCTCGTGTACCTCGCGAACCCGCAGCTGCTGTTCTTCAACTCGCAGTACTCGTACCAGACCCTCGCGCTGCCGCTCGCGGTGCTCTGCGTGCACCTCGTAGCGACCCGCCGGCGCGGGCGCTGGTCGCTGGTGCTGCCGATGGCCGCCTCCGCCGCGGTCGTGCTGACCCACCACCTGACCGCGGTGCTGCTGATCGCGGCGTACGTGCTCTGGCTCGTCGCCGTGCTGGTGCGCGGCGGGCGCCGGGAGGCGGGCGGCGAGCGCCGGGGACGCGCCGCGCGCGACCACCTCCACCTGGCGGTCCTCGCGGTCTGGACCACCCTGGTGCTCGGCGCCACCGTGCTGAACCCCGGCAACCCGCTCGCGGCCTACCTGGAGGCGATCTTCGGCAGCTCGGGCGCGCAGCTGCTCGGCCTGTCCCAGGGCCAGAAGCCGAAGGCGCTGTTCGCGGACAGCGCCGGCAGCGGCCCGCTGCCGTGGGAGCAGGTGCTGCTCATCGCGTCGGTGCTGCTCACCACGGTGTCGCTGCTGGTCGTGCTCGGGTCCATCCGCACCGCCTGGCGCGGCGCCCGGCCCCTGGCGCTCGTGCTGGGCGTCGTCGGCCTGCTGTACCCCGTGGTGCCCGGCGGGCACCTCACCAGCGCGACCGCGGAGGTGGGCGACCGCGCCTCCGGGTTCGTCTTCGTCGGGCTCGCGGCGGTGCTCGGCACCTGGTGGTGGGCGAAGGAGCGCCGCCGGCGCACGACCGTCGCCTTCGGGCTCGCCGCGACGGCGACCTTCCTGGGCGGCGTGGTCCTCGGCTCCGGCCCGGCGTCGAGCCAGCTGCCCGGGCCGTACCAGGTGTCCGCGGACGCCCGCAGCGTCGACGCGGACAACGTCGCCGCCGCGACGTGGGAGGCGACCGGGCTGCCCGACGGCAGCGTCGTGTTCGCCGATCGCACCGCCAGCCTGCTCGCGGCGGCGGACGGCGAGCAGGACGCGGTGCTGCACGTGGCGACCGGGCTGAACCTGTCGCCCCTGCTGCTGGCGCCGACCTTCACCACCGAGGACGTGGCGCTCATCGAGCGGTCCCGTCTCGACTACCTGATCGTCGACCAGCGGCTGTCGACGAGCCTGCCGCACCAGCAGGTCTACATCGAGAGCGGCGAGTACGGCGAGGTCGGGCGCACCGCGCCGGTCTCCGCGGCCGCGCTGGCGAAGTTCGCGGCGGTGCCCGGCGTGACCCGGGTCTACGACAACGGGAGCATCGTGATCTACGACGTCCGGGGGCTGCGATGAGCGCGGCGCACGCGACCACCCCGCTGGGACGCCCGGTGCTGGTCGACGCCGGCTGGCGTGCCGCGCTGGTCGTGGTCGCGGCCGTCGCCGTCGCGCTCGAGGCGCCGGCGTGGGCTCGGCTGCCCCTCAGCGCGGCCGCCGCGCTCGCGGTCGCCACGTTCCTCCTCCGCCGCAGCGATCGCGGCGTGCTGGACGGCGTGCTCGTGCAGGTCGGCGGCGCCGTGGTCGCGCTCGTGCTGCTCGGCGTGGTGCTGAACCTGCTGCCGTTCGGGCTCGGCCCGGTCGGCTGGGCGCTCGCCGTCGGCGCGCTCGAGCTGGCGGCGCTGGCCGGCCTCGCGGCGCGCCGGGCTCCCGCCTCCCACGCCGTCCGGCGGCGCCGGATCCCGGTCGCCGGGATCGCGTGGGGTGCCGCTGCCGCCGCCGTGCTGGCCGCCACCGTCGCGTACTCGGCCGTCTCCTTCGGCACGACGCACGTGGCGCCGCTGGCCATCGCCGCCGAGCCCGCGGGCGATGCGGTGACCGTCACGGTGACCGCGGGCGACGCGGTCGGCCCGTTCGACCTGCGGCTGGTGACGGCTGACGGTCGCACGACGCTCGCGACCTCCATCGAGGTCGGCCCCGGCGACACCTACACGACCCGCGTCCCGATGCCCTCGACGCGTGCGGTCCTGCAGCTGGTGCCGACCGGATCGGGCGCCCCGGTGCGGCAGCTGATCCTCGACGACGCCGCGGCGGGCACCCGATGAGCCGGCCGATCCGCGTGCTGCAGGTCGTGCAGCGCTTCGCGCCCGAGCTCGGCGGGCTCGAGACGCACGTCGCCGAGGTGACGAAGCGGCTCGCCGACCTGCCGGACGTCGAGGTGACGGTGCTGACCACGGACCGCACCGGCCGGCTGCCGCGGGAGGACCGCGTGAACGGCGTCCGCGTGATCCGGCGGCGATCGTGGCGGCGGAACGGCGAGGAGTACCTCTCCCCCGGCATCGTGCGGGTCGTCCGCCGCGGCGGCTGGGACCTCGTGCACGTGCAGGGCAGCCAGACGACGGTGCCGACCCTCGCGATGCTCGCCGCCCGCAGCGCCCGCATCCCGTACGTGCTCACCTTCCACAGCGGCGGGCACTCCTCCGCCTCCCACGCGCCGATCACGCGGATCCAGGACCGGATCAACCGGCCGCTGCTCGCCCGGGCCGCGCGCCTGATCGCGGTCAGCCGGTTCGAGCGGTCGAAGTTCGTCGGCGTGACCGGGCTGCCGGCCGACCGCTTCGACGTCGTGCAGAACGGCGGGGCCCTGCCTCCGGTGCCGACCGGGACCGCGCCGGTGCCCGGCAGCATCGTCACCAGCGGCCGGCTCGAGCAGTACAAGGGCCACCACCGGGTGATCGCCGCGCTGCCGCTGATCCGCGCGCAGGTGCCCGGGGCGACGCTGACGGTGCTGGGCAGCGGTCCCTACGAGGAACCGCTGCGCCGGCTCGCGGAGCAGCTGGGCGTCGCCGACGCGGTCGTCTTCCGGCACCTGCTGCCCGCCGAGCGGTCCGAGATGGCCGGCATCCTCTCCCGCTCCGCCGTGATGGCTGCGCTGTCCAGCTACGAGGCGCACCCCGTCGCGGTGATGGAGGCGGTCGCGCTCGGCCTGCCCGTGGTCGGCTGCGACGTCGCCGGGATCGGCGACCTCGTCGAGGACGGGCTGGTCACCGGCGTGCCGCTCGACGCCGATGACGCGCAGGTGGCCGAGGCGCTGGTCGCGCGGCTGCGCGCGAGCGACGGCACGCCGCATCGCGCGCCGGAGATCACCCTGCCGACCTGGGAGCAGGCGACGTATGCCCTCGCGGGCATCTACCGGGACGTCGTCGCGGGACGGGCGGCGCGCGCCTCCGTCGTGCAGGTCATCACGACCCTGACGACGGGCGGCGCCGAGCGCCAGGTCGAGTCGATCGTCGCGCACAGCCGCCACCGCCAGCACGTCGTCGCGCTCTACGGCGGCGGCGCGGTCGCGCAGTCGCTCGAGGCGGCCGGGCACTCGGTGGAGGTGCTCGACCTCGCGGGCCCGCGGCGGCTGCTCGCGCTGCCCGTGCTGGTCAGGCGCCTGCGCGCGCTGCGGCCCGACGCCGTGCAGGTGCACCTGCTGAGCGGCCAGCTGTGGGGGCTGCCGGCCGCGCGCCTCGCGCGCGTGCCCCTGGTGCTGTCCACCGAGCACTCCCTGATGGCCGACTCGATCGAGAACCGGCCGCTCACCGAGCCGCTGCGACGCCTCTACCTGGCGCTCAACCGGCTCGCGGACCGCACGATCGCCGTGTCGTCGGCCACCGCCGAGCGCCTGGTCCGCTGGGGCGTGCGGCCCGCCGCGATCACCGTGATCGACAACGGGATCGACTTCGCGGGACTCGAGCCGTCGTCCGAGGCGAGGGCCGCCGTCCGTGCCGGGCTCGGCATCGGCGCGGAGGTGGAGGTCGTCGGCGCGATCGGCCGCCTCGAGCCCGTGAAGCGGATCCTGCAGGTGCTGACCGCCGTCGCCCCGACGCTGCAGCGCGGCCGCCGCGAGCTCGTGATCGTCGGCGACGGACCGCTGCGTCGCGCCCTGACGCAGCTGGCGGCGGCGCTCGGGGTCGCCGACGCCGTGCACCTCACCGGGCCGCGCTCCGACGTGCCCGCGCTGCTCTCCGCGATGGACGTGCTCGTCAGCGCCTCCCGCGACGAGACCTTCGGCATGGCCGCGCTCGAGGGCATCGGCGCCGGCCTGCCGGTCGTGCACGCCGAGTTCCCCGCGCTCGACGCGCTGCCCGGACCAGTGCCCGGCACGTTCCCGATCGGCACGGCCGACGACGCCGCGGAGCCCGCCGCGATCCTCGCCGCCGTCGAGCACGCCCTCGCCTCCACCTCCGGCGCGCGCCTGCCCGTGCCCGCCGCCGTGACGGAGGCGTACGACATCGCCCGCACCACCGAGCGGCTCGACCTGCTCGTGGAGACCGCCCGCCGGGGTGCCGCGTGATCGCCGCGCCGCCGACCACACGGCTCGCGCTCGCGTCCCGCGGGGACGCGCTGACGCCCTACCTGTCGGCCGCGCTCGAGCGCCGTTACGGGTCCGTCGAGCGCATCGACCCCGAGCTGACGGCGCTGCAGCGCTACGGCGTGGCGGCGCTGACGATGCGGCCGAGCCGCAGCGCGTGGGCGGAGCGCTTCTACAAGAGCGGCACCGGGACGCGGCTCCGCTCCGCGAACGCGGTCAGGCAGCTGCTGGAGCTGCCCGCATCCCCCGACGTCGTGCTGCAGGTGCACGCGCTGTTCACCCAGCCGGTCACCGCCTCCGCGCTCTACATCGACTGCACCCACCGCCAGTCGGCCGAGTCCTGGCCGGCCTGGAACCCGCTGCGCGGCCGCGGGCTCGACGACTGGTACCGCCGCGAGCAGGCGTCGTACGACGCCGCGCAGCACCTGTTCGCGTTCTGCGAGCCGACCCGACGCAGCCTGGTCGAGGACTACGCGATCGATCCCGCGAAGGTGACCGTCGTCGGCGCGGGCGCGAACCTGCCCGAGCTGCCGGCGTCTCGGCCGCAGCCGCCGGCCGGTCTCCCGACGATCCTGCTCATCGGCAACGACTTCGTCCGGAAGGGCGGCCAGGTGCTGCTGGAGGCCTTCCGCCTGGTGCGCCGGCGGCTGCCGGCGGCGCGCCTGGTGCTGGTCGGCACCCGCCCGCCGATCGCGGCGCAGGCCGGCGTCGAGGTGCTGGGCCGGGTGCGGGACCGGGCCCGCATCGCCGGGCTGTACCGCGAGGCGTCGGTGCTCTGCGTGCCGTCCTTCTTCGACCCGTTCCCGCTGGTCGTGCTGGAGGCGATGGCGTTCGGCGTCCCGGTCGTCACGACCGAGCAGGCCGGCACCCCCGAGATGATCACCGACGGGCGCACAGGGCTGCTCGTGCCGACCGGGGACGTCCCGCGGCTGGCGGAGGCGCTGCTCGACCTGCTCCTGGATCCCGAGCGGGCGGCCCGCCTGGCGGAGGCGGCCCGGCGCGACGTCGAGGAGCGCTTCACCTGGGACCGCGTCGTCGAGCGGATGGCTCCGGCGCTGGAGTCGATGGCGCCGGACCGCAGCCGATGAGCCGCGCCCGCCGCGCGGTCCTCGCCGCGGTCGTCGCCCTGTCGACGATCGCGGCCGCGAGCGGCTGCAGCGGCCCCGCACCCGCGCCCCCCGCTGCGGCGCCGAGCGCCTCCGCGACGACACCCGCCGCGGCACCGACGTCCTCCGCCGACGCCGCCGACTTCGTCACCGCGCACGGCCGGTCGTTCGAGGTCGCCGGAGAACCCTTCCGCTTCGTCGGCGTCAACATCTACGACGCGGCGGCGACCGACCGCTACAGCTGCCGCAGCGGCAGCCGGATGTCCGACGCGCAGCTGCTGGACACCCTGCGGTACCTGCACGACGAGGCCGGCGTCACGGTCCTGCGCTTCTGGGCGTACCAGACCTACACCCAGGGCGCGACGTGGTGGGGCGGGATCGACCGCGTGCTGGCGGCGGCGAAGGCGACCGGCCTGCGGGTGATCCCCGTGCTGGAGGACGGACCGGGCAACTGCACGACCGTCGCGGACGCGACCCCGAAGGCGGACTACCGGGGCGACACCTGGTACTCGTCGGGTTACACGAAGCCGTACGGCACGGCGACGCTCTCGTACCGCGACTACGTCGCCCGCGTCGCGGCGCACTACGCCGACGACCCCACGATCCTCGGCTGGATGATGATGAACGAGGCGGACACGAGCGCGCGGGACCCCCTCGGCCGGTCCGTGCTGATCGACTTCGCGACCGACGTCGCCGACGTCATCCGGTCGGTCGACCGCCACCACCTGATCACCGTAGGAACGCAGAGCAACGGCGCGCCCGGAGCGAGCGGCCCCGACTTCACCGCGCTGTACCGCCTGCCGTCGATCGGCTTCGCGGAGGTGCACGACTGGGGCTACTGGGGCTCCGACACCGAGGCGATGCCGGGCGGCACCGACGGCACGCCGCCGAGCGCGGCTTCGCTGGCGTGCTCCCTGGGCAGCGCCCCGATCGGCTGCTCGTTCGCGCGCGCCGCGTCGCTGGACAAGCCGCTCGTCGTCGGCGAGGCCGGGATCCGCGGCACGACCCCGGCGGAGCGGACGACCCGCGCCCGGCTGCTGGGCGCGAAGATGCGCGCCGCGTTCCGCGCGGGCGCGTCCGGCTACCTCGTCTGGAGCGTCACCACCGGCGAGACCGACGGCTACGACCTGCTGACCACCACGAACGACCCGCTGATCGCGCAGCTGCACGCGGTCGGCCAGGAGATCCGATGACCCGCACCCTCCGCGCCGCCGCCGCGATCGGCGTGGCCGCCGTCGCGCTGCTGTCGGGCTGCACCGCCCAGGGCACGCTGCCCGCCACCGGCACGACGGCCGCGCCCGCCGCCGCGACGCGGTTCGCCTGCCCCTCCGCGTCCGAGGTCGCCGCGCTCACCGCGGTGCCGCTGACGGCGAGCACGACCGCCGCCTCCGGCTGCAGCTACACGACGGCGTCCGACGCACCGGTCGCCACGTCCGTGACGGTCAAGCACCCGGGCTCGGGAGCGACGCTCGCTGCGCTGCGCCTGGCGGCGGTGAGCAGGGGCGACCGCACCGCGGACCTGCGGTCGCTGTCGTTCGACGCATTCACCGCCAGGACGGCGTCCTCCTGCACGGCGTGGTTCACGGCCCCCGACGGCGTCGCCACCTCGGTCGCCGCGCGCCGGTCCGGCGGATCCGGCGCCGCCGCGTGCTCGGTCGCCGCGGCGACCGCCTCCCTGGTGGGCCGCGGCGACCCGGCCGGAGCCGCACGGACCGTCGCCGTGCTCGCCCCGCAGCGGCTGCTGGGCGCGATGACCGCGCAGGCGGGCTGGCCCTGGCGCATCGCCGGCGGGTCGTCGCTGCGCATCGATCGCCAGGTCGGCACCGGCTACCTCCGGCCGGCCGCCGCGACGTCGTTCGCGAGCCTGGGCGCGGCCGTGCCGCGGGACAGCGCCGCGGTCGTCGTGGTGAGCGGGACGGCGGAGGCCGGCGCGCCCCGCCTGGAGATCCTGGAGGGGGTGACCACCGCGCTCTCCGCCATCGCGACCCGCGCCCCGCGCGCGCAGGTGGTCGTCGTCGGCCCGGTGGCGGACGCCTCGACCCCGCCCGCGGACCTCGCCGCGCTGCGCGCCGACCTGCGGACCGCCGCGGGCATCGCCGACGTCCGCTACGTCGACCCGGCTGCTGCCGCGGCGCCGGGACTCGACGCCCTCGCCGACGAGATCGCCGCGCGGCTGCGTGCTGCGGGCGTCGCCGCCGGGGGCTGACCCGGCCGACCCGGGAATCCGCCGCAGCTGCGTGGCAGCCGCGCGCCGTCGTCCAGTGTGCTTACATCCAGGCGTGCCGAACCCCGTCTGCGTCTGCGGCCACACCCACGACGCCCATGAGCACTACCGGCGCGGCACCGACTGCGGCACCTGCGGCCCGGAGGTCTGCCCGAGGTTCCGCCGAGCCCTCCTCCGCCGCGGCACGCCGCCAGCGCCGCCGACCTCGCCGGGCGGCGCACCGCGCGTCCAGCGCATCGCCGCCGCGCCGCTGCTGCTGACGGCACCGCTCGCGATCGTCACGGACCTGCGGGCGCACGCCGCGCGACGGCTGCCGGCCGTCTGACGACCCGCCGCCTCCCGGCCCCCTCGAACGACCCGCTGCGGAGCCGACGGAGCGCCCAGGGCCGACCGCCCGGAGCCGTACACCCCCGGCGCCCGCGCGCACAACCTCCTGCGCCCCTCCGTGCCGCACGTCGGTGGTCGTCGTTATGGTTCGGCGAGATGACCGCAGCACCGCCTCCTCCCACCGGCTCGGCGATCACCGGTGGCATCGCATTGGTCGACGACCACCCGCTCGTCGGCCTCGCCCTGCGCGCCGCGTTCGGCGCCAGCCCGCGCCTGCAGCTGATCGGCGTGCACCCCACGGTCGACGCGCTGCTGCAGTCGGGCGGCTCCCCCGCGCTCGTGCTGCTCGACCTGCGGCTCGCCGACGGCTCCTCCCCCGCCACGAACGTGGCGCGCCTCCGCGCGGCGGGCGCCGGCGTGCTCGCGTTCAGCAGCGGCGAGGACGCGCACCTGGTGCGGGAGGCGCTGCGGGCCGACGTGCTCGGCTTGCTCCGCAAGTCCGCGCCGGTCCCCGTGATCACCTACGCGGTCGAGCGCGCGGTGCTCGGGATGCCCGTGATCTCCAGCGAGTGGGCGCACGCCGTCGAGAGCGACCCGCAGATCGACGAGGCCGGCCTCAGCCCGCGGGAGGCGGAGGTGCTGCAGCTGTTCGCGGACGGCGCGAGGTCGCAGGTCGTGGCGGACCGGCTGCACATCACCCTCGGCACGCTCGAGGACTACCTCCGCAGGATCCGCGCGAAGTACACGCGCATCGGGCGGCCCGCGCCGACGAAGATCGACCTCTACAAGCGGGCCGTCGAGGACGGGCTGCTGCCGGCGCCTGGACGCGAGTGACCGGGACGGCGGCGCACGACCGCGTGCTGCGGGTCACCGCGACGCTCTTCGGCGTCGGCGCGGTCGTCTTCGGCCTGCTGGACCTGCCGGCGATCGGGTCGCAGCTGCACGTGACGCCGCCCGGCTGGACCGTCCCGGCGCTGCTCGCCACGCTGGCGCTGCCGCTCGCGCTCGGCGTCGCGGCCCCGTTCGCGCCGGTCGGCGTGCTGCGGGGGCTCGCGATCGCGGTCGGCGCGGCGAACCTGCTGGCCCTGGCGACCGTCGCACCCGTCTCGATCCCGGCGCTCACCGCCGCGCAGTCGCCGTGGGTGCTGCAGCTGACCGCGGTCGGCACCACCGCCCTGGCGCTGGCGGCCCCCGTGCGGTGGATCGCCGCCGACGTCGTGCTGACGACGGTGCTCGTCGCCGTCGACCGGCTGGGCACGGCGCGGGCCGACCTCGCGCTCATCGCGGCGCAGGACGCCCTGTACTCCCTGCTGTTCTGCTCGGTGTTCGCGGCGCTCGCGGTCGGGGCGCTGCGCGCCGGCCGGTCCGTCGACCTCGCGGCGGCGGAGGCGTTCCACGCCGTGACCGCCGCGCACGACGAGCGCGTCCGGACCGACGAGCGGCTGCGCGTGCACGGGCTCGTGCACGACCACGTGCTGACGACGCTGCTCGTCGCGGGGCGCTCCCCCGAACCGAGCGAGGTCGTCGCCGCGGACGCCGCCGACGCGCTGGCCCGGCTCGAGCGCCTGCTGCAGCCCGACGCGCAGCAGCGCGCGGCGACGCCCGGCGAGCTGCTCGACCGGCTGCGTGCGCTGACGACGGCCACCGCTCCCGACGCGGCGCTCGTCGTCGAGGGCGCGAGCGGTCCGGAGGCGATCCCCGCGGCGGTCGTCGAGGTGCTGGTCGGCGCGGCCGGGGAGGGGTTGCGGAACAGCCGCAGGCACGCGGGCGCGGCGGCGACGATCGAGGTGCGTGTGCTGCTCGTCCGCGAGCACGTCGAGATCCTCGTGATCGACGACGGCGCCGGGTTCGCCCGCGAGGCGGTGCCCGCGGACCGGCTCGGCATCGCGGCGAGCATCGAGGCACGCCTCCGGTCCGTCGACGGCACAGCGGAGGTGCGGTCCCAGCCGGGCCGCGGCACGGCGGTGCGCATCCGGTGGCCGGTGTGACGACCCTCACCCCGCCCCTGCGCACCCCCTTCGCCCGGCTGCTGCTCGCCGCGTTCGTCGTGGTGCACGTCGTGCTCGCCGCCGGCCCGGGTCCGACGCCGCCGTGGCGCACGGCGCTCGCCCTGCTCGCGATGACCGCGGCGGCCGCGCTGCTCGTGCTCGACCGCAGCGGACCCCTCCGGGCCGCCCGAACGACCGCGATCGTGCTGCTCGCCGCAGCGAGCACGGCGCTCGTCGTGCTCGGCCTGCCCGCGCGGGGCTGGCCCGGCTACGCCTCCTGGCCGCTCGGCGCGGCCACCTTCGTCGCGGTGGGGCTCGCGATGCGGTCGCGCATCGGCGCCGCCTGGACCCTGATGGCGGCCGAGCTCGCGATCGGGGTGCTGTGGTCGCTCGACGACGGGATGGGCGTGCTGCCGGGCGTGGACCTCGTGATCCGGCACGCCGGCACGCTGCTGATCGGCACCCTCTTCGCGGTCGGCCTGCGGCGGGCGGAGGCGTCGGCCGCCGCGTTCCACGCGCTGCGGTCGCGGCGATCGCTCGAGCGGGACACCGCCGAGGCGGAGCTGCAGGCACGGCACGCGGCCGTGCACCGGGTGCTCGGCCTCTCCGCCGACGCGCTCAGCCGCATCGCGACCGGCGACCGGCTGACCGACGACGAGCGGCTCGCGGCGATCGCGCTCGAAGGGCGGCTCCGCGACGACATCGCGCTCGGGCCGCTGCTCACCGGCTCGCTCGACGCGGCGATTGACGCCGCCCGCCGCCGCGGCGTCGACGTGGTCCTGCTCAGCGACCCGGGCCTCGCCGACGTGCCGACCGCGACCCGGTCGCGCGCCGCGGACTGGCTCGCCGCACGGCTCGACCTGGCCCGCGGCGGCGTCTTCGTCGGCCGGGCGCTCGCCCGCGACGGCGACGTGCGGGTCAGCGCGAGCGGCGGCGACCAGGCGGAGCACCGGGTGCTGTCCGACGAGGACTGAGGCGCGGGCCGCCGGCCGTGCGGACTACGCAGACGCTCGACGGCGCCCCGGCGACGCTCGGACGTACGTAATCGCCTCCGCCCGGTCCGGCCACCTAGCGTCCCGTCCGTGCCCGACCCCGACCCGCCGTCGCCGACGTGCGGCTGGTGCCACGTCCCGCTGCAGGCCATGGGCGACGCGACGATGCCCTACTGGGTGTGCCCGCAGTGCGACGAGGTCTCGATCGACGTCCGGCACGCGTGAGCCGTCCCGCGTGCTGGGGGGTGGTCGATCGCCGCCGACACCGTAGGGTTGAGGGCGCTGCGGGCGTTGTTCAACGGCAGAACCCCGGACTTCCAGTCCGGTGGCGCAGGTTCGACTCCTGCCACCCGCTCTCCGTCCCCCGGTCGCCCTGCGCGGCCGGGGGTCCCTGCTTCCGGCGTCAGACGGCGCGCATCCGGTTGTTGCGGGCGTCGTGCGTCAGCTCCGCGAGTCCCAGGGCCTCCATGAGCGGCGGCAGGTACATGCCGACCCGGCCGCGGTAGCCCTTCCGCAGCCCGTACCAGCCGCCGACCGGGTTCGACTCGGAGCGGCCCCAGGCCTCCACGGTGCCGTCCGCGGCCGGCTTCTGCTCGTCGGCGGCGCCGAGCGCCACCCAGTCGCCCTGCTCGCGCAGCCACGCGGCCAGGTCGTCGATCACGCGAGCCTGGTACCGCAGCGTCGTCGACCCGACCACGCAGACCAGCTCGTCCCCGGCACGATGCATCGCGTACGCGGAGGTGCCTGGCGGCGTCCTGAGCTGCCACGGATCGTCCACGGTGCCTGCGGTCATCTCGGCCTCCTCGCCTCGAAGACCAGCAGTCTCCTGCGGCAGGGGGCGCGGCGCCAGTGGTGCGGGTCGGTCCGTCAGCGCTGCGTGCCCGGGCGGAGCGGCAGCGGACGGACCACGCTGACGATCGCCGTCACCTGCTCGATCGCCCAGTTGCGGACGACGACGATGGGCTTCGACACGACGGTTCTCCTTCATCGGGGATCAGTGCGTCGATCCTCCCGACACCCCCCGTTCGGGGGTGGGAGCGACACGCCGCAGCTCGCGCCGATCCACCGCCGGCCCTCGTGGGCCGCCGCTCGATGTCGCGCTCCGGGTCAGGTCTCGCAGGCGACGCCGTCACCGTCCCGGTCGAGGCTCCTGTTCCGCTTGTAGAGCGCGGTGGAGTGCTTCACCTCGCCGTTCAGCGGCACGCGCACCTTCTTGCCGCTCCTCGTGAGCAGGTTGGTCGTGACCCCGGGCTTCGCGATGCCACCCGAGTAGTCCTTGTGGACGGCGGCGCAGTTCTTGTAGTGCTGCACCTCGGCCTGGGCGGGTTCGGCGGTGACCACGAGCACGCCGAGGCAGAGGGTGCCCGCGGCGAGCAGGGGAACGAGACGGGACGGCATCGTCCTCCGATCGTCGATGTACCGGGACCGGAGCAACGAGCGCACCGCCTCTCGTCAGCGGATGCAGCGAATTCCTCAGGAACCAAGAGAGATTGTGCGTACTACTACGCACGAATGGTGAATTCTTCATGGAATCCGCGCGATATCGCGCAATTGAGCCCTGAAGCGGGGGCATCGTGACCTTGAGTTCGGCTGTGAGCCCGCGGTACGTTCCGACGAACACACGGCCGCGAGAGCCCCCCTTGGTGATCTACCCGGATCACGCCCGGCCGTGAAGAGGCCCCCGTG